>ONGI01000062.1 GCA_900317315.1 uncultured Eubacteriales bacterium | reverse complement strand
GTTTGATGAATCCAAAACATCATCTGTTTCTAACCTTTTACAGTAAGATTACCGCCATCACAGGCAGTGTGCCACCTTCTCCTCGGGAGAAGGCTTTGGCACAGCGTCCGACGGTATTACTTTTGGAAATGCCACCTTTGCACGCCGACATTTCCGTTTATATCGCATTATCCTTGACCCCGTAGGGGCGAACCCGCGTGTTCGCCCGACCATGTTGTCCTGTCCAACCATTTTACCAAGAAAACGGCGGCATCCTATCCGGGCGACCGCTGCCGCGGTGGGCAATCCGCGAATCGGACGTTTGAATAATAGATTACCGCCATCGCCGCGTTCAAAAAAGGAATAACGACAACCGTTTTGCGCAAGCGTGACGCTTGATCCAATCCGCGAATCGGACGTTTGAATAATAGATTACCCTCATAGCCGCGTTCAAAAAGGAAACAGCGCCATAAGATAAGATAATGGTTATACTATTATATATAATATGGCAAAATCTGCGCTGCGATTATGAAAAGATGACGGTTGCCGCGGAAAAAATATGAATACATGCAAAAAAGCAATTGAAACTGCGGTTCTTTTATAGTATAATAGATTTGATTCCGGTTATTTTGCCTGCAAAGCCGTGTCCTACACCACCTATTCATCAATTCGGCGACCGGACAAGCCGCAATACAGCGAAAAAGGACATTGACATTCTTTTAACAATCAGGTAAAATGATGACGGCAAGCTTGTTCGGCTGTCAACAGAAAGGAAAAGAAACATGAAAAAAATCATCAGCGCAATCCTGGCGCTCGCCATGTGTGCGGGCGTAGCAGTTGCCGCCTCCGGCTGCGGCTGCGAAAAATCCAAAAAGAACACCTCTGTCACCACCTCCAACTCCAGCGGCCCCGGCTACAAGATCGAGCCGACCAAGCCCGACTTTGAGGAAGGCGATTTCAGCTTTTACCGCCTCAACGACAAGGAGGTCAAGGTGACGGTCTACAAGGGCAGCTCCAAGAATGTGGAGATCCCCTCCACCGTCAACGGCGCCAGCGTGACGGTCATCGAGGCGAACCTCTTCCAGAACTCCGACATCGAGTCTGTCAAGATCCCCAAGACCGTGCAGGAGATCCAGAAGTATGCCTTCTCCGGCTGTCAAAAGCTCAAGGAGATCGCCATTCCCGAGGGCGTGCGCACCATCGGCGTCAACGCGTTCTGGAACTGCAAGAACCTCACCAAGGTCACCCTGCCCACCACCCTCAAAAAGCTGGAGTGGAACGCTTTTTCGGCGACCGGCATCACGAGCATCGTCATTCCCGAGAGCGACAACCTCTCCGCCCTCAGCGAAAAGGTATTTTTCCAGTGCGCTTCGCTGACTGAGGTGAGCATTCCCATCACCATCACCAAGATCGCGGACGACACCTTTGCCGAGTGCTCCGACAGCCTGACCATCAAGGGCTACGCCGGCTCCTACGCGATCTCCTACGCCAAGTCCCACAACATCAAATATCAGGAAATGGCGCGCTGATCCGGATCCATTGTTCACCGTGTGTGAATTTGTCATTATTCATCCCATAATCAAGAGGTAGATTCTATGAGCAACAAAGAGTATCCTATTGTGGAGAGCGCAGAGAGCTTTGAGGCGGCTTTGGAAAGAGTGAGAGCCGCACAGAGAGCGTATTCCACGTTCACACAGGAGCAGGTAGACAGGATTTTCCTTGCCGCTGCCACCGCCGCCAACCGCGCCAGAATCCCGCTCGCCAAGATGGCAGTGGAAGAGACCGGCATGGGCGTTGCCGAGGATAAGGTCATCAAAAATCACTTTGCTTCCGAGTACATTTACAATGCGTACAAGGATGTCAAGACCTGCGGCGTCATTGAGGAGGACAAGGTTTACGGCACACAAAAGATCGCGGAGCCCCTGGGCGTTATCGCTGCCGTCATTCCGACCACCAACCCCACCTCCACGGCGATCTTCAAGGCGCTGCTGTGCCTGAAAACACGCAACGGCATCATTCTCAGCCCGCATCCGCGCGCCAAAAAGAGCACCATCGAGGCGGCGCGTATCGTGCTGGAGGCGGCTGTCGCGGCAGGCGCTCCCGAAAACATCATCAGCTGGATCGACGTGCCGTCGCTCGAGCTGACCAACATGCTGATGCAGGAGGCTGACTGCATCCTTGCCACCGGCGGCCCCGGCATGGTCAAGGCTGCCTATTCGAGCGGCAAGCCGGCGCTCGGCGTCGGCGCAGGCAACACGCCGGCGATCATCGACGAATCCGCCGACATTTTGCTCGCCGTCAACTCCATCATCCATTCCAAGACCTTTGACAACGGCATGATCTGCGCCTCCGAGCAGAGCGTGATCGTCAGCGACAAGATCTATGACAAGGTAAAAGCGGAATTCAAGGCGCGCGGCTGCTATCTTCTCGATCCCGAGGAGACCGAAAAGGTGCGCAAGACCATCATCATCAACGGCGCGCTGAACGCGCGGATCGTCGGTCAAAAGCCCGTCACCATCGCCAAGCTCGCCGGCGTGGAGGTTCCCGAGGCGACCAAGATCCTCATCGGCGAGGTGGAATCCGTTGACATCAGCGAGGAATTTGCCCACGAAAAGCTCAGCCCCGTGCTGGCTATGTATAAATTCGACACCTTTGACGACGCGCTGGCAAAGGCTTCGCAGCTGATCGCCGACGGCGGCTACGGCCACACCGCCTCCATCTATCTCGACGCGGTGAACGAGCGCGAAAAGCTCAGCAAATTTGCGGCGACCATGAAGACCTGCCGCATCGTTGTCAACACGCCCTCCTCCCACGGCGGCATCGGCGACCTCTACAACTTCAACCTCACGCCCTCTCTGACGCTGGGCTGCGGCTCCTGGGGCGGCAACTCCGTGAGCGAGAACGTCGGCGTGAAGCACCTGCTGAACATCAAAACCGTTGCCGAGAGGAGAGAGAACATGCTGTGGTTCAGAGCGCCTGAAAAGGTCTATATCAAGAAGGGCTGCATGCCCCTTGCCTTGCAGGAGCTGAAGGACGTCATGGGCAAAAAGAAAGCCTTTGTCGTTACCGACTCCTTCCTGTACCAAAACGGCTACACCAAGCCGATCACCGACAAGCTCAACGAGATGAACATCACCTGCACGGTATTTTCCGACGTTGAGCCCGACCCCTCGCTGCTCTCCGCGCAGAACGGCGCCGCAGCCATGCGCAAATTTGAGCCGGACACCATCATCGCCTTTGGCGGCGGCTCCGCAATGGACGCGGCAAAGATCATGTGGGTGCTCTATGAGCATCCCGATGTGGATTTTCAGGATATGGCAATGCGCTTCTCCGACATCCGCAAGCGCATCTACACCTTCCCCAAAATGGGCGAAAAGGCGTATTTTATCGCCATCCCCACCTCCTCCGGCACCGGCTCCGAGGTGACGCCCTTTGCGGTCATCACCGATCAGGATACCGGCATCAAGTATCCGCTCGCTGACTATGAGCTGATGCCCAACATGGCGATCGTGGACGCGGACAACATGATGAGCGGTCCCAAGGGACTGACCGCCGCCTCCGGTATCGACGCGGTCTCGCACGCGCTGGAGGCATACGCCTCCGTCATGGCGACCGACTTTACCGACGGTCTGGCGCTCAAGGCGCTGCAGGTCATCTTCAAGTACCTGCCTGCCTGCTACGATAACGGACAGAACGAGCCCTTCGCGCGCGAAAAGGTCGCCCACGCCGCCACCATGGCAGGCATGGCATTTGCCAACGCGTTCCTCGGCGTGTGCCACTCCATGGCGCACAAGCTCGGCGCGTTCCATCACATCGCGCACGGCGTTGCCAACGCGCTGATGCTCGAGCAGGTCATCCGCTTCAACTCCTCCGAGGTCCCCACCAAGATGGGCACCTTCCCGCAGTATGACCATCCGCACACGCTGGAGCGCTATGCCGAAGTGGCGCGCTTCCTCGGCTTTGGCGGCAAGGACGACGCAGAGAGCGTTGAAAACCTGATCGACGGGCTCAACGACCTCAAAAAGAAGGTCGGCATCAAGGAGACCATCGCCGACTACGGTGTGACCGAGGAAGCCTTCCTCGCCACCCTCGACGAGATGACCGAGCAGGCGTTTGACGACCAGTGCACCGGCGCCAATCCGCGCTATCCGCTGATGAGCGAGATCAAGCAAATGTATCTCAACGCGTTCTACGGCAACAACAAGGACGCGGTGTAAGCGGTCAAATCATTTCAAATCAAACAATATAAGAACGGCAGGCAACGGAAATCCCGAAGCCTGCCGTTTTGATGTATGGACAAATCCGATTATTCTGTATAGGTTACCTGATAAATATCAAAATCGCCCTTGGAATACTTGTCGTTCACCGAATTCATCGCAATGATGTACTCTGTTTTTTCGAGCTGATCCTCCACGACCTCAAATCTGCCGTAGCTGCTGTCGATGATCTTCTCGCCGGTGCGGGTCTGCACCAAATCGCAGACCTTTCCGTTATCGACAGAAACATACCAGTCGCCTTTGATGCTGCCGTCAATGCTAAAGGTCTTGGCGCCGAAGTTGTAGTAGTGCAAGCCGTAGCCGTCCTTTTTGTAGGCATAGAAAGCAGAAGCGCTGACGCCCTCCTCGCCGGAGTCGTTGGCAAACAAAACAGTGCCGTTCTTGTCAAAGATAGTATAGCTGCTCGACTTGGAAGCCGAATAAACATCGCCGTAGCGTTTGTCCACCTTCAGTGTGGAATAATCGTTCGGGAACAGCTGGGTGCCGTCGAGCTTGCAAACCCTCTTGCCGCTCAAGACGAACGCGGGCGTTACATAGTCCAGCTCTTCCGAAAATTCCTTCGAAACGGTATTGCCCTTTTTGTCGAGCAGAAAATAGGTGTGCTTGTAGTTGGCGTCGGTTGTGCGCGCAACATAATACGGCTCCACGTAACGGGATACCTCATAGGCATTTTCGTCATAAGTGAAGAGCAGCTGATCGTCGGTGTCATACACCTCGCCCTTGCCGTTCTTTTCGAGCTTATAGGAACCGTCGTCATAGATCTTTTTGCCCTCGTTGGTGGGCAGACCGGCTGCGTCAACGGTCACTCTGTTCTCTTTGTCGTCCGTAAAGATAACAAACTGACCCTTTGCCGAAACCGTGTACGGACGTGTGCCGGTGGCGTTCTTGACCGGCTGCTTAGCGGTCATGTCATAGACCTCCCACTTGCCGCTGTACATAACGTCGCCTTCGTCCGGAGAGAAGGATACCATTTTGTCGGTATAATAAATCAGCGCGGCGTCCTTGTCCTTGGTCTCCTTGTCGGCGGTGATGACCTTGGCATATCTGTCGTTGAGCATCTCGATACCGGCGTATTTGCAGGGAAGCACCTCGTTGCCGTTCTTGTCCACCAAGCCGCAGGTGTTGACATTCTTGTTGTCGCCGGAGAGCTCTCTGACGGCGATATAGCCCTTGTTGGAGTAGGAGCCGTCAACCTCCTTTGCCGCCGCGTATTTGGCGCCGGTGTCCTTGGAGCCGTCGAGCGAAACCACGCCGTATTTGCCGGCAATCTGATAGATGTAGCCCGATCCGGTGAACTCCACGTCATTGGTGTCAAGCTTGACGCTGCCGATTTTTTTTGCGCTGAGCTTGCCGAGAACAGCGTCACCCTGAGGGGCTTGGCTCTGCTGCGAGGACTGCTCTGCCGGAGCGGCGTTCGATTCAGCCGGAGCGTCCGGTGCTGCCGACGAAGCCGGTGCAGGCGCAGACGCCTGACCGCCGGAGCAGCCTGCCAACGCGGCGATTGCCATCAAAGAAGCCGCAAACAGCGCGCACACAATTCTTTTTTTCATGATGAAATCTCCTTTCGTTTGGAAACTTGCGTTTCCGACATGCTAATTATAGTAATCTAAGCGACCAAAGTCAAGACATATGGGCAAAATTCATCAAAGAAACATCAAGATTTTTAGAAGCCGCCCTGCAAAAAAGTTATAGAATTTTTCAAAATCCCCTATACTATTCCGCAAAAATAGTGTATAATATATAAGAATCATATAAAACTATTCCCCAAAGGAGCTTCTTTATGAAACTGGATACCATTATTGCAGAAAGAAAGCATAAAACCATCTACCGCGACGGCGATCTTGTCGCCAAGGTGTTTGACGAGTCCTTCCCCAAGTCCGACATTCTCAACGAGGCTCTCAACCAGGCGCGTGTGGAGGAGACCGGTCTAAACATTCCCAAGATCGAGGAGGTCACCAAAATCGACGGCAAATGGGCGATCATCTCCGACTACATCGAGGGCAAAACCCTCAAGGAGCTGATGGACGAAAACCCCGACAAAATCGACGAATATATGAACCTCTTTGTGGACGTTCAGCTCAAAATCCTGAGCAAAAAATGTCCGCTTCTCAAGCGCATCAAGGACAAAATGCAGGACAAGATCAGTCAGGCGGATCTGGACGCCACCACGCGCTATGAGCTGCACACGCGCCTTGCCAGCATGAAAACGCACAACAAGGTCTGCCACGGCGACTTTAACCCCTCCAACGTGATCATCACGCCCGACGGCACGCCCTACATTCTCGACTGGTCGCACGCCACGCAGGGCAACGGCGCAGCCGACGCCGCAAGGACCTATCTGCTGTTCATGCTCAACGGTCAAAAGGACCTTGCGGAAAAATATCTCAAGCTCTACTGCTTCAAGAGTGACACCGCGCGCCAGTATGTCAACAACTGGATGCCCATCGTTGCCGCCTCCCAGTCCGTCAAGGGCAACCCCGAAGAGCGCGAACTCCTCCTCAGCTGGGCAAACGTTTTCGACTACCAGTAACGTGCCGTTACTCTCAGCGCGGCTTTGGATAGCAGGATGGTGAGATAACGTATCATCAACGCCGCGTCAGAAAAGGCGTTTGCGGTGATGTGGCTATTGCTGTTTATAGCGCGGCGATGACGGTAATCTATTATTCTAACGTTAGATTCGCGGACTGCCTACCGCGGCAACGGTGCAATCTCTCTATCATACATTGCAAAATTAATTCCACGCATGACAAACCTCCTGTCCACACGGACAGGAGGTTCCTTTTTTGCGCAAAAACAAGCCGGAACATGTATTCCAACGCATGTTCCGGCTGTAAAATCCAATTCAACTTTCCCACTTAGGATTAGCATAAACTTCTGAAAACAAATCGTAGGGACAGGGCTTGCCCCTGTCCGGCAGCAACGGCAGACGGTTATTGTTTTGCAGAAATGTTTGGTTGTGAGAAAAACGCCTGACGTTGCGAAAGCCTTCTCCCGAGGAGAAGGTGGCGCACTGCCTGCGCTGACGGTATTTTTTATCGTTTCGGTTGGGAATAGATGTCATTTTGTTTAGCGCAAACGTCGGCGGCAGTGTGACGGAAGAGGGCAAGCGAACCTGTCCTTTTGCAGACCGTCCGATTTTGGAAACGCTTCGCTTGCCCTCTTCCGTCACGTCACCGCAAAGCTTCCCGTAAATCAGGCGTTTGTTATATTTCAAAACGCGGCAATACAGAAAATGCACTGCGCAGGTGCCGCGCCACCTTCCCCTCGGGGGAAGGCTTTGGCATCATCAAACGTTCTCTGCACAGCAAAACGTTTTCTTATAACTATAAATCCCTGCTGCTGTCGGGCAAACAATGGGTTTGCCCCTACGGTGCCAAGGAAAGCTTGCGCAGAGCCTTTCCTTTCCCTGCCAATTACGCATTAAGCATTAAATAAACATATGCCGCAGAGGGCGGCATGGGCTGCATCGTCCGGATGCCCAGCGCTTCAAACAGCTGCTTGCTCTCATAGACAAAACCGTCGCGGTTGCCGGTCAGATAAACGCCGACGCCCCTCTCCTTGGCGGCGCGGCAAAAGGCACGCAGCTCCTCTGTGGCGGTCGGGAGCGTACCGGAATGCCAGCCCTCCAGCAAAACCGCCTTGACGTCGGGCAGCGCCGGATAGACCATGCCGACATACGGGCGCAAAAAGAGCACGCGCCCGTTCAGCTCGCAGGCGGACAGATCGTCCTGCGCGGTCTGCGGATGATCGGGGTTCCTCGTCCACACGCCGCGCTCCATCCAGCCATAGGGCTGCATAAACAGGCTGAAAACGCTGTCCTCATACGGCGCCTGCGGCAAGACCTCTCTGCCGCGGTGAATCGTCGTCCGGCTGTCGCC
>ONGI01000006.1 GCA_900317315.1 uncultured Eubacteriales bacterium | reverse complement strand
ATCAGGATTAAACCGGAGCGGTCCGTCGCAATTCGGACACTTATAATTCATAGTAGCCATAAAACCCTCCGTGGCAGCGTGACGCTGCACCCGGCGCGGCTTTGGACAGGTTCATCTGTCGATGAAGTTACATAAACGCCGCGTCATAAGTTAGTTTTTGTGGTTAAGTGGATAACGCCCTTTTATAGAATGTGCTGTGGGCTTTTTGATAGTTTTTGACAGCCGTATCTATAGATAACAACCGCCATATCAAAAGTATATTTTTGGTTAAGCAGATAACAACCTTTTATAAAAGGTGCTATACGTTTTTTGATAGCTTTTGACAATTGAGATAGCTTTCAACAATCGCTATACCCAATGAATATTTTAAAGTTATGTCGCCACCGCCCAACCGGAACGCGTGCCTAAACGGTCATCTAAACAACCACCGTCAGCTGCGCGGATTGCCCGCCGTGGCAACGGCTATTGTTTGGTGCCGCATTCGGGGCAGAATTTTTGACCTTCGGTCAGCTGTGCGCCGCAGTTGCCGCAGAAGCGCTTTTTGGGAGCCGCGGGCTTGGGGCTGCCGCACTCGGAGCAGAATTTGCCGCTGTTGACAGCGCCGCAGCTGCAAGTCCAGCTGCCTGCGGGCGCCTGCTGCGGAGCCTGCTGGGGCGCCTGCTGCGGCTGTGCCGTCGGCTGCATGCCCTGCTGGGGATTGCTCTGCACATACTGCGGATTCTGCATATAGCCGCCGAGGACGTTGCCGCCCATATTCTGCGCCATGCCCATGCCGAGGAACGCGTTCATCGCGCCGCCCTCGTTGTGACCTGCCGCGTTGATGCCTTCGGCGATGTTCTTCGCCATATAAGCCTGCTGGTTCGCGCCGTCGCGCAGGAAGCTGACGGAAGCGCCCATCTCGGCACGCTTGTCGATGATCTCCTGGCTCTTGTCGCTGTATTTGGGCATGCCCATGGCAACAGCCTTGACCTCAAAGCCGCGCTCCTCACGCCACTCGTCGTCGAGCGCGTCGCGCAGATACTTTGCCATCTCCTTGGACTTGGAGGTGATAAAGCTGATGCGGTTGCCGTCCGCCGAATACTGGTTGAACGCGGTGCCCAGCTCCATCACGAATTCCTCGTTGTACTGCTTGAGGAATTCGCCTTCAAATTCAAGCGCTCTGTTTTGGGTCACGTTCTCGTTGGGAACGACCTGCTGATAGAACTTGAACGGATCGGTGATCTCGATCGAATAGGAACCGTGCAGGCGCATGAACAGCTCCGCCTCATAGAACATATCGTAATACTGAACGGGGCTGGAGGTGCCGAATTTGATGTTCTTGATCTCTTTGAGGTTGATGTAGAACACGTGCTGCGACTGCGAGGACACGCCGCCGTATTTGATACGCGAAAAGCTCTCCTTGATGGAATCGCCGAACTGTCCGTTGAACAGCGAGGGCATGGAGCTGTTGTCTACCTTAAAGTAGCCCGGCTCTGCGGTGTAGTCAACGATCTTGCCGCCGTCCACCAAAATCATCATCTGCTTGTCATAGACATGGATGATGGAGCCGTTGGAAACGATGTTGGAAGAACCCTTTTTATTCTGGCTTTTACCGTTCTGCGAAACAAGCTGACCGGGAGCGAATACCGTATGCTCACCCATCGGAGAAGGCTCGATGACTTCAAGCCAAGTGTCAGCCAAGCCGCCTGTGACAGCATTGATCGCCGCTCTGATAATACCCATAGTAATTTCTCCTTTTCTGAAAAGAATTGTTACGGGACAAAAAGTATTCTTCCCGTATTAACTCTATCATAATATGTTTTTAACAAAAATGCAAGTGTTTTTTAGCGTTCCTTTGGATAATCGTCAGCTTTTTTGCCTGCATGGCTGCGCCGCGTCCTGTTTTTTGGCAAAAAACAGAGCCGGCTGTTGACCGACTCCTTCGTCTTTTCCTATTTCAATACAAATTTTTGCAGCGCCTGTGCAATGCCGTCCTCATCGTTGGAGGGACAGACATAATTGGCGATCTTTTTGATCTCCGGCTCGCCGTTTGCCATTGCGACGCCCATGCCGGCGTAGCCGATCATGGTCATATCGTTGTAGTTGTCGCCAAAGGCGATCAGCTCCTCGCGGCTGATGTGCAGCTTCTCGAGCAGCAGCGGCAGCATGGAGCCCTTGGAAATACCGAACGGCATCAGCTCCAAAAAATACGGCGCGCTCTTGTAGATCTCCAGCAGACCGTCGTAGCGCTTGGACAAAAGCTTCTGGTACTCGTCCAGCTCATCCGGCTCGCCTGCCAGCAGAATTTTGTTGACGTCAAATTTGATGCTCGAAAGGAAGTCGTCCACCACGACCATCTCGATCTTGAGAACGTCCTTTTCGATATACGTGTAGTCGTTCACCTTGTTGTTGGCAAAAATGCGCTTGTCGTCCCACGTGATGACCGTCAGGTTGGAATCCTGCAAAACGCTCATAATGTCCGGCAGATATTCACGCGGAAACAGCTTGGTGACGATCGTGCGGTCGGTGGCGCATTCGATGATTTTGCCGCCGTTGAAGGACATGATGTAACCGCCGTAACGGTCGAGGTGCAAGTCGCGCGCGATCGGATAGACCCCCAGCGGATGTCTGCCCGAGGCAAGAATGACTTTTTTGCCCTGTGCCTGCGCGTCGAGCAGCGCATAGCGTGTGCGCGGCGTGATCTCCTTGCGCGAATTCGTCAGTGTGCCGTCAAGGTCAAGTGCGATCAATTTGTAATCCATATTACCTCTCCAAAGTAGTATTTACACATCAATCACTTTGGATTATACCATATTTTATAAAAAAATGCAACCGGCAACATGATGTTGCATCCGGCGCGGCTTTTGAAAGATCCATTGAAAATTAACGTTTCATAAACGCCGCATCAAAACGTGTGAAGGGCGGTTACGTTTCTAACCATAGAGATCAGAACGAGGAGCTTTGTCGTTTCCTAACCATCACCTTATAACGCGTGAATATCGGTTTCCTTACTCATCAACGTCAGCGGCGCGGACTGCCCACCGCGGCAGCGGTCGCGGACTGCCCACCGCGGCAGCGGTCGCGGACTGCCTACCACGGCAGCGGTCACGGACTGTCTGCCAAAGCAGCGGCTTGGTATTTTTTCAGATCGACATGATGGTCGATCACCTCCACTCCCTCCGCTTCGAGAAGGCGCTGCTGTTCTTCATCGCCGCCGAACGCAAAATGCGGCGCGAGCCTGCCCTGCGCGTTCACCACACGATGACACGGGATCACACCCGGCGCAGGATTGACATGCAGCGCATTTCCCACCACACGCGCCGCGTTGCCGTTGCCTGCCATCGAAGCGACCTGCCCATAGGTTGCGACCTTGCCGGGAGGGATTTGTTGGACAGCGCGGTAGATTTTGTCGTAGAAGGAATCACTTTGTTTCATTCTCGTCATCCCCTGCCGTCATCATCTGTTCCTCCTTTTCCTTATCCTCTTGCTGAATCCTCTTAATAATTTCTCCGATGCTCTCTTCTTGCTCGTTTTCATCATATTTTCCGCTTGTGATGTGAATAATATTCAGGATCTCATCAAAGAAAACCAGCAGCATCAGAAATATAAACACGATCAAGCCAAACGGTGAAAAGAAGAAGTCAAACAGCCATTTCATGAAACCTGCCTTATGGAGCATTTTTGACTCAACGTCACTAACCTTTATTTCACCGTCAGTAACCTCATTGGCATCCCCTTTTGTCACCAAAACCAGTTCTCCCTGTTCGTTGGTGTAAGGCGCTGTAAAAACACGGTGTGTGACCCGATGGTTTTCAAACCGGCTGTCGCCCCTAAACGTGATGATATCACCGACCTGAATATCGCTTTGATCGGATACATTCTTGCTTACCAAAACATCTCCGACCTCCAGCGCCGGAACCATGCTGGCAGTCTCCACTCTTTGGAATGAATAACCAAACACCGAAGGCGTACTGCCGTTAACGCGTGCCAACAAAAATGTAATAACCGCAAAGGCAAGCACTGCTATCAGTATCCAGCATACGACATTTTTTATCACGCGGGCAACATCAAGCTTTTTGATTACCTTTTCTGCTTTCTCCTCGCCCAATTTTTTTACAAGGATTTGATTTATTTTACTCATTTCTGTCTCCAAATCAGTATATTTCTTAGTAATAGTATAATAAAAAAGGGCTGCAATTGCAACCCTTTTGATGTATTATCATGTATTTACAAGCCTATATATACTTCGTCAATTGTATATGAAAGTGCATTCGTCAGCGAGTTATTGATCACATACCAATACACTTCCTGTGTTCCGTTTGCCGGTATTTTCATGTTTCTTACAATAGGAACATCATAGAAAACATAACTGTTATTCGGCGTAACGTTTATCTCAGTTTCTTTTTGGATAAAATCGCCATATGTTCCGCCAACGACCTTTGTGTACAGCGTTGCTGTGCCGGCACTCACTCCTGTTATTTTACCATGTGAATCAACGGTAAATACACCGGAATTTGACGAATAATACTCCACCGTGGCGCCCGTTTGATATCTTAGTTCGGTTGCAGCTTCAAATTCAGCGTTTGTGGCCAATGTGATCGAACTGTAGTACTCTTTGATACTGGCACCATTGACGCTTCCGATTTGTATCGGTCTATTGTGATTGCCGTCTTCTTGATTCAGTATCCTAAAAACTTTGCTTTGATTAATGGAATTGACAGTATTGTCTAAGCCACTAACTTCAGCTGATCTCATTGTCCAGTCTTCGCTGCCATGGTTGGCTGTTTGCCAACCGGAAACCGTAAAGTATAGCCAATTGGCAGAGTAAGGCAAATCGGCATAATAGATATGACCCCAAGTGTTGTCATGCGTTATATAATTCATCTTATAAGTCTTGTCACCATATTCATAGCCAAAAGTCACATAAATATCCTGTCCGCTTTCCCATTCGGAAACACCATGGGTTTGAAAATAAATGCGCTTATCATAGTTTAGGGCAGTATTATATGTCTTATTTGTCAAAGAGCTGTAATCATGATAACTGCGTGTGGGGCCGTTTACACCTAAGGCAAGCGTACCGTTGGTTCCCGCAGGAATGGAAAGCGTCCTTGCATAAAGCGAAACATTTTGTACGGAACCGGAGTTATTCGTAATGGTAGAACAAAAATACTTTCGGTTATGGATACTAATGCCGGTACCGCTGCATGCGTTTGCGGCGCTGCAATCCGTTTCATATGTGATGCCGGAATCATTGGAGCCCATTGTCGAAACGGTCACACCATATCCGTTATAGACATTATAGGTATTGTTGGTTCGGAGCATCATATTTGCGCCCGATTGACTTTGCGGACGGGTGAACCACGAAAAGGTCGGAACACTGATGCAGGTTACTGCCAGCACAACTGCAAGAATGACCGCAATCGCAATTCTGGACTTTTTCATGGTTTCACCTCCTTTGCAGTAATCTTATAATTCTAACTTAGCCATTCTCCCGTGCCATCACCAGTAGCTTTATATCTGGTAAGATATCCTCTGTTAGACGGAGACCATGTATTTTTTGTTTTACCATTGACTCGTCTCTGGAATTTCGGGTTGGTGCAATAATTTGAAGGAACAGAGTAAGTATAAGTCCAATAGGTGCTGTTATCGGTCTCAACGTTCATTGGCGTACTGGGACTCATCCAACCTTCATCAGAACCGTAGAACATCTTCGGGTTGTTGAGAGACTGTACCTCTCTGACAAGGGAGTCGGTGTCTTTTCTTCTTTGACGGGATTTGATAAACTTTTTTATGGCGACGATAATAAGCCAAACGATCAGACCCATCACCGCGATCAGCAGAACGATCGCCACGATCGCGATGACCCACGCGAGACCGCCCAATTCGCCGGTGAAGTCCATAATTATTTTGTAGTAGCGGGGGAAGTTGAACATGCCCCCAATTCCCTTAAAAATGCCTACGCATTCTGACCCAGCCGTCGCGTATCTCGTCCACACACTCGGGGTCGGCGCCCTCGATCCACACGACCACGGTGTATTTGTCCACATTGTCGGGCTTGAAGTTTTCGGTCGTGGTGCTCATGACGGTTTTGTCGTCGAGGAATTTGACGGTGTCCTTTTCGGCTTCGTCGCGGTTATCGTATTTGCCCTTGGCATACACCGTCGGCTCGCCGTTTTTGTACACCATCACGCGGCACGCCTCGTCGGCTGATTTGGCTACGCCGCTGATGTCAAGGGTCGCCTTGTAGTCCACCTCCGCTTCGCCCTCGTTTTTGCAGTAGAAGGTGTAGGCGACATAGTTTTTGCCGTTGTGCTCGCCGTCCTTTGAGGTGTCGAGGTCGGTGGGCAGCCAGCTGTAGGTGATGTTGGTGACATTGAGCGCCTGCTTGGCGGAGAGCGCCACCGACTTGGTTTTAAACTCGGGGTCGGTGCTGAGCACGATACCGCGATTTTGGAGCGGACGGTCGATCTCGATGACCAAATCGCCCCACTTGGACACCAGCATAGAAATGATAAACAGGATCAGAAGGACTGCCGTGACCGCACCCAGAATGATCCGCAGCACTCTTCTGCGCTTTTTCAGGCCGACCAAGCTTTTGGCGTCGGTTGCCACATGATATTTGCGTACAGCCGGGTTTTGCGTTGTTTTGTCATTGAGCGCGCTCAGCTCCTGCGGCGTGATCGGCTCTTGTGTTTTCGGTTTTCGCGGCAACGTTTATCCCTCCTCAGGCGGTTTTTGTCTGCCGGATCTCATTTAGGAAATCGGGACGTTTTGGTCGTCGGTGCCGACAAAGCTCATCGCCACTTTCAGGTCCGCTTCCTGCACGTCATCATCGCACTCAGGATCCTCGCCGTCCACCCAAAGGCGAACCGTCACCTTTTTGGGCGTCAGCTCATCGAGGTGGAAAAGACGCGAGCTATCGGAATAGCTCATGGGTGTGGAAATATCAAATGTATTCAAACCGTTTACGGTGCCTGCCTTGTTCGGCTCATATACTGCTGTTCCATCGGCGTCAGTGGTAAAACCGACCCTCGTGCAGCGCGTCACCTCGTTTTGAGGAGAGGGAGAATCGGACGTGACCTGTGTTCCCACATCGCCTGCCAAATCGGAGGTCTCGGTCGTGAGGTGCACCCACATCGGTTCGGACGCGATAAAATAGCACTCAAATTCCAGATAAGATTTGTTGTTAGGCTCACGGACGGTTCCGCCCCGGTTGGTCAGCCTTACGCCGTCTGTCGTCGTAACCGGGTCAAGCTTGATGTCCGCCAGCTTGGTGTTATATTTGCTGCCGAGATAGCCATCAATCATCTCGTTGGTAATGACCTTTACATATTGAGACAAATCCGCACCGTGATCCTCCATGGAGACCTTTAGCTGCGCCGCCACGCTGATGTGCACATCCAGCGTATCCACGCCTGCAAAGGTATTCACCGAAAACCAGGCGACCGTGGAGGTGACCATGGAGAGCAGGGTGAGGATGGCGACAAACACAATCATCCTTCTGCGCCTTTTATGGGGCACCTTTTCGCTGACCATGCGGTCAACCGCTCGTGAAAACAGTCCCATCGCCAACACTCCTTCGTCAATTTTAGTATATTTATTTCGTAAAAGAATATTTTCGTATGAATGTACAAAAAAATGTGAAGGTTTTGTGCATGTTTCTTGATAACGGCTTGAACAGTCCACACAATTAACATGTTTCCGCATTTTTCCTGACTTTTCGTTTTAAAAAAACGCCCCCGCAGGTCGCGGAGGCGTCTTTTATGCTTATGCAGCTATTGCATTATTTGTGGGAAACGTGCCAGATCTCGTTGGCGTATTCGAGGATCGCTCTGTCGGAGGAGAACTTGCCGGCGTTGGCAACGTTGAGCAGGCACTTCTTGCCGAATGCCTTGCGGTCTGCGTAATCCGCGTTGGCACGGATCTTGGTCTCGATGTAATCGGGCAGATCGAGCATGAGGAAGTAGTGGTCGGGATCGTGCCAGTGGGTGCCTCTGGTGAGAGCGTGATACAGCTCGCGGAAGCTGCCGGGGCCGGTCGCGCCGTCGTCGCTGAAGGTGCCGTCGCAAAGGGTGTTGACAACGCGCTCCAGCTCGGGATTCGCGGCGATCAGCGCCTGCGGATTGTAGCCCTCGCTCTTGAGCTTTTCGATCTCCTCAACGCGTGCGCCGAAGATGTATTCGTTCTCAACGCCTGCGCACTCGGCGATCTCGATGTTCGCGCCGTCCCAGGTGCCGAGGGTCACTGCGCCGTTGAGCATGAACTTCATGTTGCCGGTGCCGCTCGCTTCGAGGCCTGCCGTGGAGGTCTGCTCGGAGATGTCAGCCGCGACTACGATCTTTTCCGCATAGGAAACGTTGTAGTTGGAGATAAAGAACACCTGCAGCAGATCCTTGGTGTCGGGATCGTTGTTGACGAGGTTGGCGATCTGGGTGATATATTTGATGATAGCCTTGGCTCTTGCGTAGCCGGGAGCCGCCTTTGCGCCGAAGATAAAGGTGGTGGGCGTCCAGTTGGGCAGCTTGCCCTCCTTGATGCGGAAGTAGATCGCCATGATCGAGAACGCGTTGAGCAGCTGTCTCTTGTACTCATGCAGACGCTTTACCTGCACGTCAAAGATGGTGTCGGGATTGACGTCAAAGCCGTCCATCTTCTTGATGTACTCGGCGAGCTGTACCTTCTTCTTCGCCTTGATCTTGTTGAACTTGTTGATGGTTTTTGCGTCGAGGCAGTCATTGAGCACGCTGATCTTGTCCAGATCGACCAGCCACTCGTCGGAGCCGACCTTCTCGGTGATCAGATCGGAGAGCTCGGGGTTGCACAGACCCAGCCAGCGGCGCTGTGTGATACCGTTGGTCTTGTTGAGGAAGCGTTCGGGATAAACCTGATACCATTCCTTGAGCAGGCTTCTCTTGAGGATCTCGGTGTGCAGCTGCGCAACGCCGTTGACATAGGTGCCGGCATAGGTAGCCAGTCTTGCCATATGCACCACGTTGCCGTCGATGATGCGCATCTTGGCGCGGGTCTCGTTGGGAATACCCATCGCCATCAGCTCTTCCTGACACTTGTTGGCGATCAGGCAGATGATGTTGTAGATCTCGGGGATGACCTGTGTCATCAGGTCGGCGCTCCATTTTTCAAGCGCTTCGCTGAGAACGGTGTGGTTGGTGTAGGAGCAGGTCTTGCGCGCGATCTCAAACGCTTCGTCAAAGGTCAAGCCCTCGTTCTGGAGCAGGCGCACCAGCTCGGGAACACAGGATACGGGATGGGTATCGTTGAGCTGGATGGCGTTCTCCTGTGCAAAGAAGCTGAAGTCATTGCCGTGCTTTGCCTTGTAGCGGTTCATGATGTCCTGCAGAGAAGCGGAGCAGAAGAAATACTGCTGCTTCAGACGGAGCACCTTGCCCTCGTACTGGTTGTCGTTCGGATAGAGCACCTTGGAGATGTTCTCCGCGTCGTTCTTCTCCTTGACAGCCTCGTCGTATTTTGAATCGTTAAATGCGGTAAAATCAAATTCATTGACAGCCTCTGCCTGCCACAATCTGAGGGTGTTGATATTATCGGTCTTGCAGCCGATGACCGCCATATCATACGGAACAGCTCTTACTGTCTGATCCTTAAAGGAAACCAGGACCGCCTCGTCCTCTCTGCGGATGCACCACGGATCCTCAAAGCGCTGCCAGTTGTCAGCGACCTCGACCTGATAGCCGTCCTTGATCAGCTGCTTGAACAGACCGTATTTATAGCGGATGCCGTAACCGTCGAGCGGGACCTCCTGAGTCGCCGCGGAATCAAGATAGCAGGCTGCCAGTCTGCCCAGACCGCCGTTGCCGAGAGCGGCGTCGTCGATCTCCTCGAACACGTTGATGTCAATGCCCTTTTTCTTGAGCATCTTGGCCACGTCCTCAAGAATGCCGAGGCAGTAGAGGTTGTTGTACATCATTCTGCCCATCAGGAACTCCGCAGAGAAGTAGTAGGCTCTTCTCTCGCTGTCGTGCTTTGCCTTGCTCTTTGCCCAGTTGGGGGCGATCTCGCCCATCACTGCCTTGCCGAGAGCGAGGTGCAGCTCGGAAGGATTCAGCTCCTCAACCGTCTTGCAGTACATGGACTGTGCGGTGAGCTCCAGCTTTTCCAAAATGTTAGCCATAAATTAGTCCTCCAATCGTCCGTTTTTCACAGACATCGTTCTTAGTGTTTGCGCAAGCTCGTCGGAATATTCTTCCTTGCGGACTCTCCAAGACCAGTTGCCGACCGACACGGAGGGAGTGTTCATTCTCGCCTCTTTGCCGAGACCGAGGAGATCCTGCATGGGAATAACCGCCATGTCCGCCTTGCACTCATACGCTACGCGAATGAGACCCCAGTTGAAGGGTTCGTCGTCGGGCATCTTGCAATATTCTCTTGCATAGCGCACATCATTGGGATTAGCGGTCTCAAGCCAGCCCATGAGGGTGTCGTTGTCGTGCGTACCGGTGTACACTACGCAATTGTTGGTGTATTTGTGGGGCAGATAGTCGTTTTCTTCGCCGCTGTCAAAGGCAAATTCGAGCACCTTCATGCCCGGATAGCCGGTCTGCTGCATCAGCTCGGTCACGTCGGGAGTCAGTGTGCCCAAGTCCTCCGCGACGATCTCAAACTTGCCGCACTCCTCTTCCATCTTGCGGAAGAACTCGATGCGCGGACCCTCGACCCATTTGCCGTGGATGGCGTTTTCAGCCGGATACGGAATGGAGTAGTAGCTCGCAAACGCGCGGAAGTGGTCGATACGGGTGATGTCATAGAGCTTGGACGCAGCCTTGACGCGCTCAAACCACCACTCGTAGTCGGTCTCCTTGAGATAATCCCAGTCATAGAGCGGATTGCCCCAGAGCTGACCGGTAGCCGAGAAATAATCCGGCGGACAACCTGCCACCGCGATGGGATCGCCGTCGTCATAGAGCTGGAAGATCTCGGGATTTGCCCAGGTGTCGGCGCTGTCCATAGCGACATAAATCGGCATATCGCCCAAGATCTTGATGCCCAGACCGTTGACATAGGCGCGGAACGCCTCCCACTGCTCATAAAACTTGAACTGCAGGAACTCCCAAAAAACGATCTCGTCGCTCAGCTGATCCTCGTAGCGTTCCAGAGCGTCCTCCTCGCGCATTTTGATGTCCTCGGGCCACTCTGTCCAGGACGCCATGTTGTAGTAATTCTTCACTGCCATAAACAGGGCGTAGTTTTCGAGCCATTCGCTGTTCTTGTCCACAAAATCGCGGAACGCCTTCTTTTCCGGGCTCTCGGCCTCCTTCTTTGAGAAGGTCTCAAAGGCACTGCGCAGCACCTTGTATCGGCTGTTGTAGATCTTTCCGTAGTCAACGTGGCGGTCATCGTCACCCCAGTCGCAGCTGTCAAGCTCCTCCTTGGTCACCAAGCCCTCTTCCGCCAGGGTATCGAGATCAATAAGGTAAGGATTGCCCGCATAGGTCGAGAAGGACTGATACGGCGAGTCGCCGTAGCTGGTCGGTCCGACGGGGAGGATCTGCCAAACCTTTTGGCCGGCTTTTTTGAGGAAGTCCGCAAACTCGCGGGCCTCTTTGCCGATTGTTCCGATGCCATAGGGGGAAGGAAGCGAAGTGATTGAAAGAAGGATGCCTGCGCTTCTTGCCATAAAAAATCAACTCCATTCTGAAGGGTTTTAATCATTCTACAGGTTTTGTGCTAATTTCCCCAAAATCCCATAGTATCAATATAATTTTACCACAACCCGCTCAATTTTTCAAGTGTTTTAGTCGCTTCTGTTACGTTATTTTACGAAAATTTCAGTCGCTTCATCCGTTTTGTCACAAGAAAAAAGCTTTGTTCCCGAAGATTCCCTTCGTGCACCATCACACAGCAGAAAAGTATCGGTCGTTTCGGTCGGGAGGACCGCAGGACTGTTCCCGCGGCGCGCTTTGATTCACATCTGTGAAGCCGGAGAAAAAAACGCGAAATCGGCCGGCAACTGACGATCCGGCTAAAAAACTGTTGGCAACCGCCGCTCCATATGCTATAATATATAGAAACGAAAGGCACGGGTGATGAAATGAAACATATCGGAAAAACAAACCACTTGTGGCTGATGGGCTTCTATCTGGTTCTTGCCGCACTGATCGGCGCAGGCGTTGTGAGCGTGGTCATCTCGGGGACCGGAAGAAACACCGGAAAAGCCACCGCCATCACCGGCGCCTATTCGCTGGACGGCGGCGACTGGCGCGACACCGACGACAACGGGCTGAACGGCGGACGGTTTGAAACCGCACGCATTCGCGGCTGGCTGACCGAAATACCCGACGAGGACGAATATCTGATCATTCAGGTGGCGAACGCATGGCTGGACGTTTACGCCTACGGCAAACAGATCGGCACCAACCGGCGCGGCGCCGACAGCTTTTTGCCGCACACCGCCGGCAACTCCATCCTCTATATCCCTGCGGAGCGCTTGCAGGACGACGGCATGGTGGAGGTCGTGCTCACGCGCGAGCCGCGGCCGGTCGCCTCCGGCGGCTGGGGCGACATTCTGACAACGCTGGTCGGCAGCAAGGAAGCGCTCTACAACCGTCTGATCCATCTCCTTCCCTTGGCGGCGCTCTGTCTGCTGCTGAGCTTCTCGGGACTGATCTCGTTCGGCATAGCCGGCTTCATCATGCGCGGCATCGACTTTCGCTATCTGACCTACGCGGCGGCGGCGCTGTTCGGCGGACTCTACCTGTGCACCGACGCCGTCTACCGCTGTTTGCCGCTGCTGTTTGAAAATCCGGCGGCGTGTCTGATCATGGACGAAGCGATCTCCTACGCCTTTTTGATCGCGGTGCTGTCCTTTGTGCGCGCCAGTCTGAAAAAGCATTCGCACCGTCAGGTGGCAAACGCCATGATCCTGCTCTTTGTTTTGATGAGCGCCGCCGCCATGGCGCTGCAATTCACCGACACGCTCACGCTCTATCAGTCCGATTTTGTGTTCGACCTCGTTTTTATCGTCTCCTGCATCATTCTCAGCGGTCTGCTGTTCCGCGAATTCAAGACCAACGAGGACGCCAAGTACGTGCTGATCTCGTGGATCCCCATCGGTCTTGCCGTGCTTTTCAGCATTTTCAACGCGTGGTTCCACCTCACCGGCGCACGGATCCCCATGTCCATCGGCATCGCGCTGACGCTGCTCAACCAGATCATCCGGCTGATCCTGGCGCTGCGCGCACAGTATTACGCCAATCTCGAATACGAGCACATGCAAAAGGAGCTGTATGAAGCGCGTGTGGCGATCATGGTGTCGCAGATCCAGCCGCATTTTCTCTACAATTCGCTGACCTCCATCGCCATGCTGTGCACCAAGGACCCCAAGCGTGCGCGGACGGCGACCATCAACTTTGCCGACTATCTGCGCGGCAACATGAACTCCCTCAAGGAGCGCAATCCGGTGCCGTTCAAGCAGGAGCTTGCGCACCTGAAAAAATACCTGATGCTGGAGGAGATGCGCTTCGGCGACCTTTTGCACATCGAATATGACATTCAGTGCAGCGATTTTCTGATCCCGCAGCTGAGCGTTCAGCCGCTGGTGGAAAACGCCGTCAAGCACGGCGTCGGCATGAAGGAGGACGGCGGCACGGTGACGATCTCCACTCGTGAGACCGACGACAGCTATCTGGTGGAGGTCAGGGACGACGGCGTGGGCTTTGACCCGAGCGTGCCCAAAAACGACGGCAGGTCGCACGTCGGCATGGAAAACGTGCGCAGCCGCCTCAAGGAGATGGTGAACGGCAGGGTGGAGATCACCAGCGAGCCAGGCAAGGGCACCACGGCAGTCATCATCATTCCAAAGGAAGAAACAGAAAGCTAAAATGTCAAGCCTAATACCTCTTAATACCCCATAAACGTTTAAGTGAGCGAAAGCCTTCTCCCGAGGAGAAGGCTCTGACACAGGATCCGATGTGTCTTTTTATATAAACGATCATTTACCTAAAAACCATTACAGACAGGAGTGTTATCCCTATGAAAATTCTCGCAGTAGACGACGAAGCGCTGGCTCTGGAAATGCTGACCGAAGCGATCGAGGAAGCGGTGCCCGACGCGGAGCTGAAGGTCTTTCAAAAGCCCACGCAGCTGCTCGAAGAAGCGCAGCAAAACGGCTGTGACATCGCGTTTCTCGACATTCACATGCGCGGCATCACCGGCGTGGAGCTGGCAAAAAAGCTAAAGGAAGTCAATCCCAAGATGAACATCATCTTTGTGACGGGCTTTGACGAATACACCGGCGACGCCATGCGGCTGCACGCCAGCGGCTATATCATGAAGCCCGTGACAGCGGAAAAGATCGCCGAAGAAATGGAGGATCTGCGCTTTCCGATCGTGCCCAAAAGCGGCGTGCTGCTGCGCGTGCAGTGCTTTGGCAACTTTGATGTATTCACGCTCGACGGCAAGCCCCTGCACTTTGAGCGCAGCCGCTCCAAGGAGGTCTTTGCCTATCTGGTGCACCGGCAGGGCAGCTCCTGCACGATAAAGGAGATCGCCGCCACGCTGTTTGAGGACATGCCCTACGACAAAAAGCAGCAGGCATATATCCAAAAAATCATGTCCGCCATGATGAAGAGCCTCAAGAAGGTCGGCGCCGAAAAGGTCGTCAACAAGAGCTACAACAGCCTGTCCGTCAATCCCTCGCTGCTCGACTGCGACTACTACCGCTTCAAGGAGCTGGACGGCGGCGCGGTGAACGCCTACCAAAACGAATACATGGCGCAGTATTACTGGGCGGATTTTATGTTTGACGACTACGACTATTGACCTTGCAATAAAGCACATAACATGCTATACTATATTTAAATATGTCCGCAAGAGGGGGAGAAAGTGATGTCAATCCCGTTTGACTCACAAAGAAGCTATTACCGCACGCCGTTCGGCGCGGTAGAGCAGGACACGACCGTTCATTTTCGCGCGCTGCCGCCGCGTGCCGACCATTCCAAGACGGTGGAGCTGTGCGTAAAATACGACTACGACTACAACTGGGAATACCACAAAATGCTGTGGTGCGGCAATTTTGACGAGAACACCGAAATTTGGGAATGCGACTTTACGCCCCACCGCATGGGCTTGTATTGGTACTGCTTCCGCATGAACACCGCAAACGGCAAGCGCTACATCATTCCGAGCGATCCCTACCGCGTCAGCGAGGTCGCGGAGCACCCGGGCAGAAGCTGGCAGCTCACCTGCTACAAAAAGGGCTTTGCAACGCCGCGCTGGCCTGTGGGCGGCGTGATGTATCAGATCTTTCCCGACCGCTTTTGCTTCAGCGGCGAAGAAAAGAAGCTCAGCCGCACGGATTTTCAGCGCAACACCGACTGGTACGCGCTGCCCGTCTGGCAGCCCAACGAGCACGGCGAGATCACCAACACCGACTTTTTTATGGGCGACCTCAAGGGCATCACCCAAAAGCTCGACTACCTGCAAAAACTTGGCGTGAGCTGCATCTATCTCAATCCCATCGGCGAGGCCTACTCCAATCACCGCTACGACACCGGCAACTATGCCAAGATCGACCCGATCCTCGGCACGGAGGACGACTTCCGCGAGCTGTGCGCACAGGCAAAGGCGCGCGGTATCCACGTGATCAACGACGGCGTTTTCTCGCACACCGGCTCCGACAGCATCTACTTCAACCGCTCCGGACGCTACGGCGACGGCGGCGCCTACCGCGACAAGGATTCGCCCTATTTCAGCTGGTACAAGTTCAACGAATGGCCGGACAACTATCACAGCTGGTGGGGCTTCTACACCCTGCCGGAGGTCAACGAGACCGACCCGGCGTTCAACGAATATATCAACGGCAAAAACGGCATCATCCGCAAATACATGCGCCTCGGCAATTCCGGCTGGCGTCTGGATGTGGCGGACGAGCTGCCGGACGAATTTATGGAGAACCTCCGCAAGTCCGTCAAGGACGAGGATCCCGAAGCGCTGATCATCGGCGAGGTCTGGGAGGACGCGAGCAACAAGGAGAGCTACGGCGCACGCCGCAAGTTCCTGCTCGGCGAACAGCTTGATACCGTGATGAACTATGTGTTCCGCGGCGCGATCATCGACTTCTGCCGCGGACAGGACGCGCGCTACACCATGGCGGCGATCATGAGCGTCATCGAAAACTATCCGCGTCCCGTGCTGCGCGTGCTGATGAATTCACTCTCCACCCACGACACCGAGCGCATTCTGACCATGCTGGCAGGCGAGCCGCTCAACGGCCGCGACCGCGGCTGGCAGGCGCATCAAAAGCTCAGCCCCGAGCAGCGCGCCCACGGCGTCAGGCTGCTGAAGATCGCCTCCGCCATGCAGTACACGCTGCCCGGCTTCCCCTGCGTCTATTACGGCGACGAGGCAGGCATGGAGGGCTACCGCGACCCGTTCAACCGCTGCTGCTACCCTTGGGGCAAAGAGGACAAGGAGCTGCTCGCGTGGCACAAAAAGCTCGGCGGCCTGCGTGCGGACTGCTCCGCGCTCTGGGACGGCGACTTCATCAGGGCGTTTGCCAAGGACAGACGGCTGGCATATATCCGTCACGACGACAAGACCGCGCTCTACTGCGCGTTCAACCTGATGGATCACGACGACGTGCTCACGCCGCCGCCCGGCTTCTCCGACGGCGTTCCGTTCTTCGGCAATAAGTTTGAGGACAACAAGCTGTATCTGCCCTCGATGAGCTGTGAGTTTTTGAGAATAGATTTGTAAGCAAAAGGAGCCACTTATGATAAAAGGCGCTGTTTTTGATATGGACGGATTGATGTTCGACACGGAGCGGCTGGTGTATGACAACTGGCAGCGCATGATGGACGAGATAGGGCTGCCCTATGACATCGAGGTGTTCAAGCAGACCGTCGGCAGACGCAAAAAGGAGGTCGAGCTGTTCTACCGCGCGACCTACGGAAACGACTTTCCCTACTGGGAGCTTGCCGGAAAGGGCAGGGCGATGTATGTCCGCCGCGTGAAGCAGGAGGGCATTCCCGTCAAGCCCGGGCTGTATGAGATTTTGGAGCGGCTGAAAGCGCGCGGCGTTAAGATCGCGCTGGCGACCTCCACCTCGCGCCATACGGCGGAGCTGAATCTGCGGCTGGCAAAGGTGTTGGACTACTTTGACGCGCTGGTCTGCGGCGAAGAGGTGACAAACGGCAAGCCGCATCCCGAGGTGTTTTTGACCGCAGCCCAAAAGCTCGGCCTGGCGCCCGGCGACTGCGCCGCGCTGGAGGACAGCATCAACGGCGTCAAGTCCGCCTATGCGGCAGGCATGATCACCGTGATGGTGCCCGACCTGCTGCCGCCGACCGACGAGATCAAGCCCATGATCACCCACCTGTGCGGCGACCTGTCCGAAGCGGCGGCGCTGCTGTGCCGATAGGAGGCTTTTATGTTCAGACCCCTCACGCCTGCGGACAAGGCGCTGTATTATCACTATGTCGATCTGTTCTATCACAGCGACGCGGTGGAGGCGCCTGTTCCGCGCAAAAACTATGACGCGACCTTTGCCGAGCTGATGCGCTCGCAGGCTTATTTGAAATGCTATATATTTGAGGATAACGACCAGCCCTGCGGCTTTGCGCTGCTGTCCAAGACCTTTTCGCAGGAGGCAGGCGGCGTGTCCGTGACGATCGAAGAGATCTATATCGACGAAGCCCACCGCAGCAAAGGGCTTGCCACGGAATTTTTTACGTATCTAAAGGGGCAAAAGGAGATCGCCCGGCTGCGCATTGAGGTCGAGGACGACAACGAAGGCGCCAAGCGGCTGTATGAACGCATGGGCTTTCATCTTCTCCCTTACCTGCAAATGATCATGAACCTCAATGACAATTGATCTTTAAAGCATTAAAGCTCCCTCGGCGTGAGGGAGCTTTTGTGTATGTATCGGTTTAGGATTGAGGCGGGAGTGTCGTTTCCGGCGCTTCCGTCTGTGCTTCGGTGGCGGGTTCGGTAGGCGCCTCGGTGACAGGGACCGTTGTGGGCGGCTCGGTGGTGGGCGGAACCGTCGTGGGCGCCACCGTGGTGGGAACGGTCGTCACCGCCGGCGTCTTGACCGTGTAGGTCACGGAATCGCCCTGCAGTACAACGCCCTTGTCGATCATGCTTCTTTTGGCGTAGCTGTCATATTTGAGCGTCACAACGTAGCCGCTGCGCAGATTGACGGAATTGCTCATCTCCAAATCAAATCTTCCGATCTTAAAATCTTTATCGTCAACCACCAAAACCGACAGGCTTCCCTTGCTCAAAACAAAGGTATAGCCGTTGACCTTGGTTTCAAAGGGCGCAACGGAAACACTCACCTTGCCGTCGGACTTGACTTCCTCCGCAAACAAACCATTATCGGCGATATACCGGAGAAGATCCACTTCGACCGGCTGCTTGACCGTGACATTCTTCTGCCGCAGCATGTCTCCAACGTTGTATTCTCTCACGCTGTAATCATGCGAAAAACGCACGCCGTAGTTTTTTTCGCATTTCTCCACCAAATTCTTTTCGATGATACCGGACGGCCAGATGAAGCTCACCTTGATGGTATCTGCCGTCTTTAGGTTATCAAAGGAGCTGAAAAAAGTGACCTCTCCGTTGAGGATATACTGCTTCTCAACAAGTGATCCGACGTCATCAAGCAGCTCCTTTGCCTTGCTTTTGGGCATTTGGCTATCAAGAGCAAACTGCTGATAATCCCAGGCAAACCAACCGCTGATTTTGCCGTCGGACAGGCTCTGCTCGGGGACGCCTTCGTCCACACCGGCAAATTTGAGGGTGTAGTACCGCGAAATATCCGTCGGGTTTGACCGGTTGAAGGCGGGCAAAATCACCGCAAAAAGCACAACCAGCACAACCGCCAGCACACCTGCGCCGATGGCGGAAAACAGAATGATCCGCTTGGTTTTTTTGCCCGTTCCCTTTTGAGGGTCTTCAGGCTGCGGCTGATACTGTTCTTCGTATTCGGGCGGATACTCCGGCGGATAAGCCGGGTCATAGCCGTTGTCCGGATGGGGTGGATACGCCTGATGATAATACTGCTCATAGCCGTCGTTGACCGGATGCAACGGATCCGCTTCCGGCGGCTGCCACTGCTGTTCGGGAGACTCCCACGACCGCTCCGGCGGCTGCCAAGTGTTCGTCTGTACGTCAGGGGTCCAGACCCGGGTCACCGGTGTTTCGTCCGGCGAGGACGCAAGCTGCGTCACGTCGCTGCTCATGGGCGCGCCGCATTTTTCGCAGAAGCGCGCACTGTTTTTATTGGAATGACCGCATTTTTCGCAAAACATCATATCTCTCCTTTTCATATACTCGGGAAGCGGCAGGCACAAACGCCCGTCCGCTTACCTATATTGTAGTGAATCTTGGTGCAAAAGTCAATCTTTTCTGTCAATAAAAGATTTTTTGCGGCGGATGCGGTTTGTAAAAAGCAGCGAAATTGATGTGCTTCGGCACGACAAAAGCTCCCTCGCAAAAGGGAGCTTTTGTTGTCAGCAAGAGAACTTCTGCCTGACCTGTTCGATTTTGGGACGTTCGGCCTGCTGCGCCGGGTACCAGCCCTTTTCCTGCATTTTTTCATAGATCTGCTCCTGCATTTGCAGCGAGCTGTTCAGCGAACACGAGAACGCCTGATGCACGTTCGGGCTGCTGCTCTCAACGGTGCCGTGCATCAGCAGATCGCAGGCGCCCTTTTCGAGCAGGAGCATGTTTTCCATCAATTGTCTGTCGTCCATGCGGCTCCTCCTTTACAGCAAGTCATAAAAGCTTTGAAAAATATTGCGGTGCTTCTGTTCCAGCTCCTGTGTGAACTGCTTCAGACCGGCGTCCTGCAGCCGTCCGGCGGCGTCCCGGCACTGGGTCTGAAAATACTGCTCGTGACCGAGCGCGTCTTCCACATAGAGCAACTCTTTTTCTGTCATGTTGTAACCTCCCTTTCGGTATGCTTAGTATGCGCCGCCGAAAAGGTTTTTATTCTTTTGCCGTGAAAAACTTGCAAAATGCGGCGAGAATGTTTATAATGGAACTAAACCATTTTTTGACAAAAACGATCGGAGAACCTCTATGAAAAAATTTTTGACGATTTTGATCACCAAGCTCCTGCGCTTTGCCGGCAAGCTGATCGGCAGGGGCAGCAGCAAGCCCGGTCAGGTGGCGCTGAAGCTCTGTCCCGACATTCTCAGCCGCATGGAGCTGCCCAAGTATATCATCGCCGTGACCGGCAGCAACGGCAAGACCTCCACCGTGGAGATGATCGCCCATATCCTCACCCAAAACGGCTTGACCGTGGCGTGGAACAAGGAAGGCTCCAACCAGATCGAGGGCGTGACCACGCTGGTGCTCGGCAGCGCCACACTCGGCGGCAAGGTCAAGGCGGATATTCTGCTGATCGAGAGCGACGAGCGCTTTGCGCGCTACACCTTCAAATATATCCGTCCCACCCACTACGTCATCACCAACCTCTACCGCGACCAGCTGACGCGCAACGGTCATCCCGAATGGGTATATGATGCGCTCGCAGACAGCATCACCGACGGCACGCAGCTGATCCTCAACGCCGACGATCCGCTGGTGTCCGCCTTCGGTCAGGGCAGAGAGGACGTGATCTGGTTCGGCGCGGACAAGCTCTCTACCGACACCGAGGATTTGGTGAGCGTCTACAACGACGGCGCCTACTGCCCCGTCTGCAAGGCGCCGATGGTCTATTCCACACATCACTACAACCATATCGGTCACTACCGCTGCACCGCCTGCGGCTATCACCGCCACGACACGCAGTACACGATCACCTCGGTCGATATGGACAAGGGCGAGATGACCATCGACGGCACGCACACCATCACGCTGGCACTCAAATCGCTCTATAATATCTACAACATCCTCTCCGCCTACACCGTCGCGTCCATCGTGGGCGTCGACGGCGCCAAGATCGCGGCGGACATGAATCATTATGTGCTCAAAAACGGCAGGGTCATCACCTTCTCGCTCGGCAGCAGACGCGGCACCATGCTGACCTCCAAGCACGAGAATTCCATCTCCTACGACCAGTCCATCCGCGTGGCGGCGGCATACAAGGAGGGCTGCGACGTGCTGATCATTGTGGACGCCGTGAGCCGCAAGTATTTTACGAGCGATGTTTCGTGGCTCTATGATATCGACTTTGAAATGCTCGGCAGCGACAACATCCATCAGATCGTTCTCGCCGGAAAATACGTCAACGACCTTGCGGTGCGCTTCTCCTACACCGACATCCCGAGCGAGAGGATCAAGCTCTTTGAGAGCATTGACGAAGCGGCGGACTATCTGAACAGCGACCGCAGCGAGTATATCTATGTTATCACCTGCTTCTCCGACAAGGGCAAGTTTTTGGTGAAGGTCAAGGAGGACTGAGATGAAAATTCTGCATTATTACCATGACCTGATGAATCTCTACGGCGACTACGCCAACGTCTCCGCCATGCGCCGCATCCTCGAAAAGAGCGGCGAGAGCGTCACGGTCGATCGCCGCAGCCTCGGCGACAACGTCGATTTTTCGGACTATGATTTTATCTATATCGGCTCCGGCACCGAAAGAAACCAGCGTGTGGCGCTGGCTGACCTGCACCGCCACGCCGACGCCCTGCGGCAGTATATCGCGGACGGCAGGCCGGCGCTGCTGACGGGCAACAGCTTTGAGATGCTGGGCAGGACCATCACCGACGCCGCCGGCAACAAGCACAAGGGCTTGGGCGTCTTTGACTTTACCGTCACCGAACAAAACAAAACGCGCGTGACCGCCGACGTGATCTTCACCTGCGAATTTCTCGCCGAGCCGCTGGTCGGCTTTGTCAACAAGTGCAGCGAGATCAGGGGCGCCGACCCCACCCTGTTCAACGTCAAGATGGGACTCGGCAACTTTGAGGGCGACAAGCGCGAGGGCGTGCGCGTGCAGAACTGCTACGGCACCCACCTCACGGGACCCGTGCTGATAAAGAATCCGCATTTTCTCGCCTTTCTTGCGGAGAAGCTGCTCGGCAGAGCGCCCGAGACCGGCTACCTCACCTACGAAAAGGCAGGCTTTGCGGTGACGCTCAGCGAACTGAGCCGCCGCGCGGACGCGCAATAATACAACGGCTATTAAAAATAAAAATCTTCTCAAACACGCGGCGTTTGCATGCCGCGTGTTTTTTTCGGCACTTGCATATGTGACAATTTTGTAGTATAATAGAAAAAACTGTAACCGGAGGTATGTGAATGACAAAAACGCTTCAAAAAGCCGCCGCGCTGCTGCTGACGGCACTGCTGCTCCTTGGGCTTTTTTCCGCTGTGCCCGTATCGGCGGCACAAGAGCAGCCCTTTGTTCTCAAGGTCGCATCGAACTTTTTTCCCGAAACCAAAACGCGCTATTATGACCTCTCCGCCTTGGAGGACGAAAACGGCGACGTGTTTATCACTGTCTGCTTTGACATGTATGCAGCAGACAAATATTTGATCAATCTCGACTTGGACGGTCTCACATGGGACCCCAGCGTGCTCGAATTCAAAGAGGCCTACAACATGGAGGGCACCGGCAGAAACCGCCGTTTTGTGCTGTTTCCTTTCCTCTATGAGCAGGGACTCGGCGTGGGCATGACCTCCACCTACGGCGACAACAACGGCGGAAGGGTCGCCGGCAACTACACCAACATCATGCCGCCGGCGCACGCCTATAACGACGACGGCACGCCGGTCACCATCGTCCGCGCCACGTTCAGGGTGCTCGACAGAGCCGCGGCGGAAACCACCGTCGCCTGCGACATCAACACCCTCTCGCTCTGCAATGCCGGCATCCTGGAACCGCTCTATATGCTCTATCACAACAGCATTCCCGATGAATCGCTGTTTTGGATGGCTGACCGCTCTGTTGCCGTCTCGCCCATTCAGCGCGGCGACGTCAACGGCAGGGACGGCTTTACCATTTCGGACGTGACGCTCCTGCAAATGTTCTTGGCGGAATTTAACGTGGAGACCGACTTTTCCGATCCGCTCGTTTTCGAACAAGCCGACTTCAACGCCGACGGCGTTCTCAGCGTCCGCGACATCACCGCCATGCAACGTGACGTTGCATCCGGCGCGGCAACGTGACGTTGCATTCAGCGCGGCTTTGGATAGCACCATGGTTAGATGAACTCAGACTAACGCCGCGTCAGAAAAGGTGTTTGCGGTGATGTGGTTATTGCTGTTTATAGCGCAATATTTTCTTGACACCGTAGGGGCGCACCCGTGTGTGCGCCCGGATAGGACAACTTTCGTTTCCTTGGAAAAACGGTTCAACAGGACAACGTCCTCGGGCGAACACATGGGTTCGCCCCTACACATAAAATCACAATGCACTGCGAAAAACATATGTTGTTATTGCCTTTTATAACGCGGCTATGTTGGTAATCTCACTATCAAAAGTCAGTTGCGCGGATTGCGCTCCGTCGCAACGGCGGACTGCCCACCGCGGCAGCGGTCGCCGCGTCAAAAAGGGTTTTTGTTGCAAAATCAAAAAACGGTATTGAAATTTACCGGTTGTTATATTATACTTACAATGTCAAATCCAACATATCCAATCAATCATTTTAAACGGAGGTAAATATGAAAAAATGTATTCGTAAAATCACGGCGGTCGCATTGTCTGCCGTCCTGCTGCTGGGACTGTTCGCCATGGCGCCTGTCTCCGCTGCGGAAAATCAGGGCTTCACGCTCAAGGTCACATCCAACCTTTTTCCCGCCAAGGAAATGCGCTACAGCGACGTCTCCGCTCTCGAGGACGAAAACGGCGATGTGTTCTTCACGGTCGCTTTCAAGCTGCTCGGCGTCAATCAGTATTTGATCAACCTCGACATAGACGAGCTGACCTGGGACAAAGAGGTTCTCGAATTCAAGGAAGCATACAACACCGTCGGCACCGGCAGAAGAAAGATGTTCTGCATCATACCCTTCGCCTATGAGCAGGGCTTGGGCGCCGGTATGGTAAACACCTTTGGCGACGACAACCCGGGTCGTATCGTCGGCAACTACACCAGCGTAAAGCCTGCCGCCTACGCCTATGAGGAGGACGGCACGGCTGTCACCATGGTGCGCGCCTGCTTTAAGCTGCTCGACAAAACCGCTTCCGAAGCGACCGTCACACTTAACATGGACACCCTCTCGCTCTGCGACGATTCCGTGGCGGAGCCCTATGCACAGCATGTGCCGATCAGCGGCCGTGTGATCGACGAAGACGCGCTCGGCGTTGCCACGCTCTCCACTCAAATCGCTCCCGAAGGCACGCAGGTAACGGTCAAGGGCGACCTCGATAACAACGGCAGTCTCGACATTGTTGACGCCACCATTCTGCAAATGTACCTCTCGGATTTCAGCGATCTGCCGGCTGATTTCTCCGATCCGCAGATCCTCGCGCTGGCGGACTTCAACGGCGACGGCGCTGTCAACGTCCGCGACGTCACCGCCATGCAGCGTGCATTGCTTGCCTAACTATCCTCACAACACAAAATCGGCTCCGTTCAAGGTCGGAGCCGATTTATTTTTTTTATTTATCTTTCGTTTTTCGTTTTTTCACATTATCATAGGCGATCTCAAACCAGAAGGTGCTGCCCTTTCCCTGCGTACTGCGCACGCCGTAGTGCGCCTTGTGCGCGTCGAGAATGCTCTTGACGATCGACAGACCCAAGCCCGAGCCGATCACGCCGCGCTTGTGCTCCTTGTCCACCTTGTAGTAGCGCTCCCAGATATACGGCAGCTTGTCGGCAGGAATGCCCTCGCCGTGGTCGATGACCTCGATACGCACCAGCTTGTCGCGCACGGTCTGGGTGATGATGACGGTCTTGTCCTCGCCTGCGTGGTTGACGGCGTTGTTGACAAGGTTATAGATGACCTGCGAGATGCGCAGCTCGTCGGCGTTGATAAAGACCTCCTCTTTGCTCTCAAAGCGGATGTCAAAGCCCTCCTGCTCCACCAGCTTGGAATAACGCTCCAAGATCGCGCGCACGCTGTCGGTCAGGTTGAACACCTGCTTTTGCGCCTGCAAAGCGCCCGACTGGAGCTTGGACAGGTCGAGCAGGTCGTTGACCAGCGTCGAAAGCCTTGTCGCTTCGTCAATGATAATCTGGATATTCTCCGGCGTGTTCTCGCCCGGCAGATCGCGCATGACCTCGCCGTAGCCCGTAATCATGGTCAGCGGCGTGCGCAAATCGTGCGAGATATTGGCGATCAACTCGCGCTGCAGCTTTTCGGTCGCCGCCAGCTCGGTTTTGGTGTAGTTGAGGGTATTGTTCAGCTCCTCCACCTCGCGGTAGCCCGACGCGTTGAACTCGATTTCATAATTCTTTTTGGCAAGCTCCTTGGCGGCGCGGTTGGTCTGCGCAATCGGCTTGGCGATGCGGCGGCTGGCATAGAACGAGAACACCAGCGACAGCAGCACAAACGCCACCGACACCAGCAGCATTTGATTTTTGATGACCTCCAAGGTCGTATTGAGCGGCGTGATGGACGAGGTGATCACCAAAAACGTCTGTCTGCCGTCCGAACGTTCGATAATATAGGTATAAACCAGGCTTTCGTTCTCGCTGACGCCCGACAAATGCACCTTGGCGTTCACGCTGTCGGCGCTGGCCGCAGAATTTTTGAGGATCTCCATGCGCTGGCGCACCATATCGTCCACATCATTGGAGTCGGTAAAGCTGCACTTGCCGCCGTTGTCCACGGTTTTTTCATAATAATGCAGAATGTCGCTGTATTCGAGATTCAGCCGGATAGCGGTATTCTCATACGAGCATTCGCGCGCGAGCTTCGGCAAGCCTGCGCCGGCGTCGTACAGATAGACGGACAGCGTATATTTGAGCGCGACGTTATCGACGGTTGCCCAGACGTTCTTGTTGCGCTCCACTGCTCTTGAAATGCTCTTGGCGCCCTTATCAACGCGCATGGACTTGGACATGGTATAGAGCGGCTTGACAAAAAACGATTGAAAAGCCCACAATATCACCAATATGATCGCACCGAACACCAAAAAGTAGACCAACAGCTTGCGCTGCAGGGGAAGCTTTTTTAAGCTAAACCGTATCAAAGCGATAGCCCACTCCCCTCAGCGTGACGATGCAGCGGCTGTACGGACCGAGACTTTTGCGCAGCAGCTTGATATGCGTATCGAGCGTGCGCTCGTCGCCGAAGAAGTCGTAGCCCCACACCTCGCTGATCAGGCTCTCACGCGTGAGCGCAATGCCCTTATTGCGCACCATATAGAAGAACAAATCATACTCCTTGGGCGTCATCTCCACGCGGCTGCCGTCAACCGAAACGGTTCGCGCCGAGAAATCGACCTCCAAGCCCTGATAGGTAAACACGTCCTTTTGTGTGCTGTCGCCGTGGTGAACACGTCCTTTTGCGTGCTGTCGCCGTTCTTTCCGCTGCGCTTGATCACCGCGCCGACGCGCATCATCAGCTCCTTGGGCGAAAACGGCTTGACAACATAGTCGTCGCTGCCCAGCTCAAAGCCGTGGATTTTGTCATATTCCTCGCCTCTTGCCGAGAGCATAATAATCGGCGTATCGCAAAACTTGCGGATTTCGCGGCAAGCCGAAAAGCCGTCCAGCTCGGGCATCATCACGTCCATAATGATGAGGTCAAACTCGTTTTGGCGGCAAACCTGAATCGCCTGCATACCGTCGGTAGCCTCCTCGACCTCATAGCCCTCAAACTCCGCGTACTTGCGGATAATCTGACGAATACGGAACTCATCGTCCACTACCAGAATCTTACTCATAAAAAAATCACCCCTCGGGAAAATAAAAACTTTACCTTTTTATTGTACCACAAATCAAAACATATTGAAATACCCCAAAAAAAATTATATAATAGCAACGTGACGTTGTATCCACTCCGCGAGTGCAAGGTTGGTTCGTTACTTCACCTTTGCGGCTCGCGGCAACGTGACGTTGCATCCACTCCGCGTGTGAAAGGTTAGCGATATATCACCCCTTTGCGGCTCGCGCTGTAAGTTGGTTGGTATCTTGCTTAGCTATTCTCACTGCAACGAATTTATCTAAAAATTTACTTATCCCGGTTTATTCTCCAACAAGCACATGAAAACTGTATGAACAACACCTGAATTTGCGCTGAACCTCTCCGCACACACACGCAGCATTACAGATCCGGAGCGAAGCGACCCTTAACACTAACCACTAACCACTAACCACTAACCACTAACCACCAGCCACTAACCACTGCAACTCTAAAGAAAGAAAGGATAAAAACCATGACCATACGCACCATTGACGCCGCCGAGATAACGGCAGCCGTCAAAAAGCTATTGATGGACTGCAATTATTATATCGGCAAGGATATTTTCGGCTCGCTCGAAGCCGCGCTCGAAATCGAGGATTCTCCGGTCGCGCAGAGTGTTTTGCGCCAGATTATCGAAAATGACAAAATCGCTGCGGACGAGGAGATTCCGCTCTGTCAGGACACCGGCATGGCGGTGCTCTTTGTCGAATACGGTGACAAGGTCTGCGTTGCAAACGGCAGCTTTGAGGACGCGGTGCAGCAGGGTGTGCGCGAGGCGTACACCGACGGTTATTTGCGCAAGAGCGTTGTGAGCGACCCGGTATTTGACCGCGTGAACACGCGCGACAACACGCCTGCCGTTATTCACACCAAAATCGTCGGCGGCACCTCCATCCGCATCACCGCAGGCGGCAAGGGCTTTGGCAGCGAAAACATGTCCGCCATCAAAATGCTGACGCCTGCCTACGGCGCCGAGGGCGTCAAGCAGTTCATTCTCGACACCGTCCGCGCAGCAGGACCCAATCCCTGTCCGCCGATCGTGGTCGGCGTGGGCATCGGCGGCACCTTTGAGCGCGCCGCGCAGCTCGCCAAAAAAGCGACCTTCCGTCCCATTGACACCTGCCACCCCGACGAGCGCTACGCTGCTATGGAGCGCGAGCTGCTCACCGCCATCAACCAAATGGGCTTCGGCCCTGCCGGCTTGGGCGGCAAGACCACCGCGCTCGGCGTCAACATCGAGACTTCACCCACCCACATCGCCGGCATGCCCGTAGCCGTCAACATCTGCTGCCACGCCGCAAGACACGCGAGCACGGTCATTTGATAATGCGCAATTCATAATTCGTAATGCGTAATTGGCAGGGAGGAAAGGTTCTGTGTTCTATGCAATTTCTCCTTGACCCGTAGGGGCGAACCCACGTGTTCGCCCGAGCCGCGTTGTCCTGTCAAACCGTTTTATCCGAGGAAAACGGCGGTTCCCTATCTCGGGCGCACACACGGGTGCGCCCCTACGTCGTCGAGGCAGCGTTGGCGCTGCTTTTCACATGTATGGTGAATTGGTCAGGCTTGTTTTGCGCAGAAATGTTTCAGCACGCGAATGCCTTCCCCCGAGGGGAAGGTGGCGCGGCACCTGAGCAGTATAGTACCGATACAGCCGCGTAAGGGAATAAAACAAACGCCAAACAAGCAGGAAGCTTTGCGGTGCCGTGACGGAAGAGGGCAAGCGAAACGCATCCATAATCGGACGGTCGGCAAGAGGACAGGTTCGCTTGCCCTCTTCCGTCACACTGCCGCAGTTGTTTGCTCTAAACAAAACCACATCTATTCCTAACCGGTTATATGAAGTTAAACGCCATCACAGGCAGTGTGCCACCTTCTCCTCGGGAGAAGGCTCTCGCTCGCTTTGACGTTATTCGCACAGTCAAATGTTTTTGCTGAACTGCAACGCCTGCTATAATCCACTTACATTATCGCAACATTTCCTTGACAGTGTAGGGGCGAACCCACGTGTTCGCCAAGCCGCGTTTACCGCAAGGCTTCGACACGCCGTTGCAGGTGTTTCCCTCCAAACTAAACGCTTCAATAGGCGGATTGGATGCAACGTCACGTTGCCGGATTGGGTGCAGCGTCACGCTGCCGAAGCGACCCTTCACTCAACTCTCCACTCTCAACTCTCAACTCTAACACAAAAAAGGAGCAAACCTATGACCAAGCACATCACGCTTCCTCTGACAGAGGACACGATACAAGACCTGAAGGCAGGCGACAGCGTGCTGCTGAGCGGCACGGTGATTACCGGACGCGACGCGGCGCACAAGCGGCTGTTTGAGCTAATCGAAAAGGGCGAGCCGCTGCCTGTTTCCGTCAGCGGCGAAACCATCTATTATGTCGGACCGGCGCCGGCAAAGCCCGGCTATGTGGTCGGACCGGCGGGTCCCACTTCCAGCTATCGCATGGACAAGTTCACACCGGCGCTGCTCGACCTCGGGCTGAAGGGTATGATCGGCAAGGGTGCGCGCTCGCAGGCGGTCATCGACGCCATGGTGCGCAACCACGCCGTCTACTTTGCCGCTATCGGCGGCGCGGCGGCGCTGATCGCCAAGAGCATCAAAAAAGAAGAAATCCTCTGCTATGAGGATCTGGGCACCGAGGCGGTTCGGCGCTACACCGTGGAGGACTTTCCCTGCATCGTCGCGATTGACGCGCAGGGCAACAACGTGTATCAAAGATAGGCGAAAGATACGCCGAAAATCTCTGAAAATTCTCTCTCTTGCCGAATTGACAACGCGCATGATTAATATTATAATATTACACGAATAAAATTTAGAGGAGAGCGTACACACATGCCATTTATTAACATAAAGACCAACGCGGCGTTATCCCAAGAAAAGAAAGGGATTATCAAAAGACGGTTGTTTGACTGCATCAGCGTTATCCCCGGCAAAAGCGACCGCTACCTGATGGTTGCGCTTGAGGACGGACTCGACATGGCGTTTCACCGTGAGAGCGCGGCAAACATCGCGTTTACCGAGGTCAAGCTTTTTGGCGGCTCCACCAAGGACGCTTATCAAAAGCTGACCGCCGCCATCTGCAATATTCTCAGCGACGAAGCGGACGTCAGCGGAGAATGTTGTTATGTAAAATTTGAGGAAACAAAATACTGGGGCTATAACGGCTTCATGTTCTGAGGAATAGAGGATAGGTATTATGAGAATAGTTGTTTTGGCAGGCGGCACCAGCACCGAACGCGACGTTTCGATTTCGTCGGGCTTGCTGGTCGCCTCCGCACTGAGAAAAAAAGGGCACCACGTGGTGCTGCTCGACGTGTTCACGGGCTACGAAAAGGATATTTTGGACGTTGACGAGCTGTTCAAGCAGAACTACAGCTTTACCGACACCGCCAAGGTCGGCGAGACGATTTCGGACATTGACGAAATCCGTGAGAACCGCCGCGACAAAACCAACCGCTTTATCGGCGAAAACGTCATCGACATCTGCGCCTGCGCGGACATCACGTTTTTTGCCC
>ONGI01000093.1 GCA_900317315.1 uncultured Eubacteriales bacterium | reverse complement strand
AAATCAAGATAGCGCGAAAAGAAGATTTATATAATGAGCGGATTTTTCAGCCGCCGCGCTTTTTGAGATTTGGGATTAGGAAAGGCGCTCTTTTTGCGTTGCAGGAGAAGCAAAAAAATTATTCTATAATCTTTTGCTTTTTTGCTTCTCGTATGGTACAATAGAAAAAAACAAACAGGAGGAAACTATGAAACGCATAACAGCACTTGTTATTTCTGTCATGATCCTTTGCGTCAGCGTGCTCTCTGCCGGAGCGGTCAATTACGGCTGCGACATAAGCACCGTGTCGGAGGCAGTCTATCTCGAGAATCTCAACAACGGCGCGGTCGTATATGAGAAGAACGCCGACCAGCGGCAGTATCCCGCTTCCACCACCAAGATCATGACGTTTATCATCACGGCGGAAAACGTCAGCAACTGGGACGAAACGCTTGTCACCATCACGCAAAACGCGCTGGAGGGACTGGATCCGGACAGCACGGTGATGGGACTGTCGGAGCATATCGGCGAGCAGGTCTCGGTCAGAGATCTGCTGTACGGTCTGATGCTTCCGTCCGGCAACGACGCCGCGCTGGCACTGGCAGAGCATGTCGGCGGCAGTATTGCTGCCTTTGCGGAAAAGATGAACGCCAAGGCCGCCGAGCTGGGCTGCACCGGCACGCATTTTGCCAATCCGCACGGTCTCTTTGACGCCGACCACTATTCCACCGCCCGTGATATGGCGCTGATCGCCAAGCACGCCATGACCATCCCGGGCTTTATGGAGATCTGCAACACCGTTTATTACACGCCCGACGGCTTTGACACCCTGCATAATACCAACTACATGCTCGATGAAGAAGAGGAAGGCGGCGTTTACTACTATCCCTACACGCAGGGCATCAAGACCGGCTATCTGGAAGAGGCAGGCAAATGCCTTGTCACCTCCGCCGACAAGGACGGCGCAAGATATTTGTGTGTATGTCTGGGCGCGGCATTCACCTTTGAAGAAAACGTGAACTACGCGATGAAGGACTCCGCGAATCTCTATGACTGGGCATTTGAGAACCTGGGCGAGCAGACGCTGTTCAGCCCGACCGACAGCCTCGCCTCCGTCGATGTCAAATATGTCCGCGGCGGCAAGAAGCTGAGCGCAGTACCCGAAAAGGCAATAACCGCCTATCTCCCGAATGATTACGACAAAAGCCTGCTGAACACCGAGGTCACCTGCGTCAACCAAGTGGAAGCGCCGGTCAAAAAGGGCGATGTGCTCGGAACCCTCAGCGTAAAATATGATGATCTGGATCTGGGCACCGTCAATCTGCTCGCCGCCGAGGATGTGGAGCGTACCGTCTCCCCCTTTGAGGCGTTCATCACAGACAATATCGTGCTCGTGATAGCCGCGGCAGTGGTGCTGTTGGCGGTCATTGTGATCCTTGTTCTCATGATCCGCAAGCGCGGCAAGGCTCAGACGCACAAACATTGAGCCTGACGAAAAGCGTTGCATAAACAAACAACAGCAGCCAATCGGAAAAAGCGATTTGCTGCTGTTGTTTTTGGGGCGCCTCAGCCCTTTGCATTATTTCGGTGACACGCCGCCGGACAGCCGCAGGGACTGTCCCTGCGAAAGACTGAGAAGCATCCGCGTCATAAATCGCGTGACAAAGCTCTTGACAAACCGTCCGCATGCTGTAGAATAGGCTGTAGAATAGAATCAAAACGATCAGGAGCGAATTTATGAGCTACATCACCACCGTAACGGGCAAACATTTCTACCCGTTAAACCCCGATCAACAGAATATCGACATAGAGGATATTGCACATGCGCTGTCGCTGATCTGCCGGGCTAACGGACATTTTCGGCACTTTTATTCCGTTGCGCAGCACAGCCTTGCCTGCGCAGAGGAGGCCGCCGCACGCGGTCATTCTTTGGCGGTCGTTCACGGCTGCTTGCTGCACGACGCGAGCGAGGCGTATCTCTGTGACGTGACGCGTCCCGTCAAAAAGCATATCCCGGCATATTTGCAGGCAGAGGAGAAGCTGCAAGCCGTTATTTGGAAGCGCTTTATCGGCAGAGAGCTGACGGAAGCCGAGCAGGCGCAGATCTTTGAGATCGACGATCACATTCTCTCCATGGAATTCCATCTGCTGATGCCGGAGGATTTGAACGAGGATTACCGCAAGCTGCAAAGCGACTGTGCTTGTGCCCCTCAAGCGCCGCAGGAGGTCAAGGCGCAGTTTATCCGCGTGCAGCGCATCCTGCGCCACGAAGCCGTCATGCAGGAAGCGGAGCATTTGCTGCGCGACGGAAACGGCACCGAACGGCTGCCTCAGCTTTTGAATGCGCTGGAATCCTACTACACAAGCGCCGCATGGAAGCAGGATCTTGCCGCCGACGAAGCCGGTCTGCTCCCCCAAAAGCTGAAACGCGGCGTGCTCTCGGAGGACGGTATTTTTGATCTGCTTGAGCGAGCCCATCATCACCCAATTAGTGTGCAGGTGCCAAAAACATGAACGAGCTTGCCTTTGAACGTGACTATACGGCGCTCTTGACAGAAGCACCGCAGTTGCAGGCAGCGCTCTCCGCAAAACTCACGGAGCGTGACAGCTTGGCGCTTTGGAATGCAAAACCGAGCCGGTTCAAGGGTATCTGAACCGTGATGAAGCCGTTATCCTGCTGACAGTTGAAGATCTGCACACCGGATTATTTTTGGGGCGCCCAAATTATTGCAAAGCAATTGAAATCGGCATAAAGATTTGATATGATAAGAGCAAGGGACACCGCCTTTGTCGGCTTTGTCGATTATTATGTATGAGAAACGAGGGTAACAGCATGAAAGTAATTGAAAAAATCAGTGCATTCGTCGGCAGATTCTGGCTCTGTTTGTGCCGCCGTCGTCGCTGTGGATAGACACGTCTTGGGTCAACTATCTTTTGATGATCGTGATGTTCGGCATGGGACTCACGATGAAGCCGAGGGATTTTGCGCTTGTTTTTAGGAGACCGAAGGATATTTTGATCGGCTGTGCGGCGCAGTTTATCATTATGCCCCTGCTTGCGTTCGGCTTGAGCAGCCTTTTTCACCTTGACCCGGCGCTCACGGCGGGCGTGGTGCTTGTCGGCACCTGTCCGGGCGGCACATCGAGCAATGTTATCACCTACTTGTCAAAGGGCGACGTGGCTCTGTCGGTCGGCATGACGAGCGTCAACACGTTGCTGGCACCTTTGCTCACACCTGCCATCACATGGCTGCTCCTGCAAACGATCGTGAGGGTCGACGTTTTGTCGATGTTTTTGAGCATTATTCAGGTGATCATTATTCCGATCGCGCTCGGCTTTGTCATCAATCACTTTTTCGGAAGCATAACAAAGAAGGCTGTCACGGCTCTGCCGCTGGTTTCGACCGTTGCGATCTGCATGATCTTGGCGTCCGTTGTATCGCACAACGCGGAGAAGATCTACACAAGCGGCGCCTTGGTGCTTGCCGTTGTCATTCTTCACAATCTTCTCGGCTACGCAAGCGGCTTCGGACTCGGCAAGCTCCTCAAATTGACGCCCGAAAAAACAAAAGCGCTGTCCATCGAGGTCGGCATGCAAAACTCCGGACTTGCCACCAGCCTTGCAGGAACCGCCTTCTCCGATCTTGCGATGGCAACGGTGCCCGGTGCGGTCTTTTCGATCTGGCACAATATCTCCGGTGCGATTTTGGCGAGCTTTTACAGAAGATGGAAGAACAGCAAATGAGGAAGCTCCGCCTTTTGCGGAGCAGGATATAAACAAAGAGGCAAATCCTGATTCAACGATACGATTGACCCGCCGTTGATGAATCTTACCTTTACAGCACAGGTAACCAAAGGCGGCTTTGACCTCCAAAAAAACCAAATCACTGTATTCATTCTGTCCGCAGGCAGCCTTGTGAGAGGCTGCCTGCTTTTTTGACGAACAGACAATAGTTTTTGCGCCATATGCGCATAGAGAAACAGACCCGTGCAGCCTGCACGGGTCTGTGTTCGTATCATGTCATAATAGGCAAATGGTGTTGCCGCACTGCTATTCTCAAACGGTTTCGCCGACGGGATAGGACAAAACATATTCGGCGAGGAACATTTGCAGGGTGGTGGCGTCTTCGATCTCTAATTTATTGTCCATATTGATGTCCGCAGCCTTTGCACCCAAGTCGCTGAGCTCTTGCAGTTCGGCAAGATGCTGCTGAAGCGCCGTTACATCGTTGATGTTCACAAATCCGTCGCCGTTGGCGTCGCCGAGCGTCACCGGATCAAGCAGCCGATAAGCGCAGCCGTTCTCCTTTGCAAAGGTATGGGCATAGGAATCGAGCCACACGCCGAGGGTCAGGTTCTCATCGCCGAAAAAGGCGGTGTCCGCGATCTCGGTAACGCTGCGCGGGATCTCCAGATATGCGAGCGCCGTGCAGTTTCCAAACGCCCAATCGCCGATGGTTTGCAGGTTGGCAGGAAGCGTTGCCTCCTCCAGCGAAGTGCAGCCGTAAAAGGTTTGTTTTTGAATGGCTGTGATGCGTGCGGCGGAGCAGTCCGCTGTCTTTAAGCCCGTGCAATACTGGAACGCGCATTCGCCGAGGCTCTCGACCTTGGACGGCAGCTCCGCACGGGAAAAGCCGGTACAGCCGTAAAACGCATTGCTGCCGATGGTGGTGAGCTTGGTGCTCTCGCGCAGCTCCACCTTGTCAAAGTCGTCGCGTCCGTAAAACGCGAAATCCTCGATCCCGACAACAGTATAACCCCAGATAGTCGCGGGAATATACAACTCGCCGCTGCCCTCATAGGAATGGATGGTCGCCTGCCGGTTGTTCAGCGAAAAGCTGTAGCCGGCATACAGAATATAGCCGTCCGCCGCTGCCGAGAGGCTCCCGACAGCCGCAAGCGCTGCGGTTACAACAAGAACCGCTATTCTTTTGAGATTTTTTATCATATGCGCGCACCTCCTTTTAAGGAAAATCGATATCGTCGCCGTCATCGTCGTCTCCCAACGCACCGCCTGTTCCGCCACTTTCCGTAACACTGTGGAGTGTCAGGCCGCTCATGACCGTTTCCATTCGCAATTCCACAAGCTCAAACTCCGGCTCCGTATAGTATCTTTTCATTCATACCTCCGGTTGTTTTATCCTGCAATGCTGGTTCGTATCGCAAGGTCATAAAGCTGAACCGTGACGCCTTCGCTCTGATAAATACTGTCGTCGTCGTCGCTCAGCTTCATATAAGCATATACCTTGAAGATATATTTTGCATTGGGATTGAGATCGCCGTTCTCCAAACGGAGATTGTCAATGCCGCGATAGAACTCATAGCGGTTGTCGTGGGTCAGGTCGGCAGGATCGAACTTGCTGTAATAGAACTTTGGCTGTCCGCCTATGCTGTCGCTGGTATATCCTGTGCCGAAGGGCTCGCGGATATACGAACCGGTCGCGGAGCCGCTTTCGACAGCGTACACTGCGCCGCTATTGCCGGTGAATTGCAGGTCAAAGGTGATGTTGTAATCTGTACTGTGGTTTTCGAGCGTCAGGTAATACATCGGCTCCCACACGGCATAGAGGATATCGTTCTCATTGTCGGTGGTATCAACGCCGATGACCGCGTCGGGGGCAAAATCGGGAACAAGATCGTCGGGCGTTTTGCTCCAGCCAATCAGCTGATAGCCCTCCGAGTTGAGGAAGTTATTGTAATATTCGCTGAGGCGGACCTTAAAGTTATTCGGCTGATCGGCAAAGATCACCTGATTGTGGTCGAGGTCGGCATAAATCGAGTCCGGATAAATGCTCAGACCGTTGCTGACCGCATAGCCGGAGTGGCTCGTATTGGCGTCAAGCGTCAGCGCGGCGGTCTCTACGATACGCACGGATTCCGTTTCCGGCTCATAAGCCGCTTCAAAGTGAATGTATCCCTGTCTGTCGGCATAGGCGGAATCTACGGTAAAGGCGTCGCCCGGTGCGTAATACTCGCCCGTTTTTTCGCCGTCATCGGTCAACAGCTCCCAGCCGCGGAAAATATAGTGCGCGGGAATGTAGGTGGGGTGCTGCAAAACAACTGCCTGTGCGTGGTCGTGATAATAGGCAGCGCCGGGTGATGAAATGTCGCCCGGTGCCGACGGATCATACAACACCGAATTGTGCATCATCTCGTCGTCTACCATAACGTCTCTGCCCACGTTATAGCGGCTGTCATAGAGATCATATTGCAGATAGTAGGCGCCGGTTCGTTTCCATACGGCGCGCACGCGTGTGTTTTCCGTAATAGGGTCGCCAAAATGGTAGACCACAGCGGAGGTGGTTCCGTCCGCGTTCACCTTGTGCCAGCCGTCCAGCACATACTGTCCGACTTCATCGTCGGCGATCTTGCGGTAGCGGTGTGTGCTGTCCACACAATATGCCAAAAAGTCGACGTACGTCAAAAGCTGCGTATCGCCGTTCTTGAGCGGTGCAAAGTAGGTGTCATACACCGTGTCCAGCTCCGTCAGCTTGCAGTAGAATGCACTGCGGTATTCCTCGCGAAGCCTCTTGTCCCAGTTTGCCGCCGCCTCTTCTATCGTGGGCGCCAAACGGACATTGACATAAATGTATTCGCCGTTGTGCGCCGGCGCATAGCTGCGCTTGATTCCCTGCGGCGCCAAAACCGAGTTGCCGTACTGCACGCGGTTGTAGGTGATCTCAGCGCCGCTGCCGGTGACGGTCGTGTAAGCGGAAAAGATGTTTCCTGCCTGCATTTCGCCGCCGTCGGGGTCGATCTCGACGATGTATTTTTTCAGTTCCCACTTGGCGTAGTAAACCCTATTGGCGGCAGGCATGATTTCCTCGGAAAATTCCGCCTGCTTCGTACAGCCCGGGTCAAGGTACCATCCGGCAAAATCGTAGTAGGAGCGCTCCGGCGGCGTCATCAGCTCGGGATGCTCCTCGATAACCTCGGAGATCGGCTTTTCAAAGGGCACGCCGCTGATAACTACGTTCGGCTCGCCGGAAGAGCTGTCCTCTATGCGGTAATCCATGAAGGTCAAATCAAATTTTTTGCGCTCGTGGTAGACGTGAAGCTGCGAGTTACGAGCAAGAGAGACATATTTTCCTTCACTTGCATCACTACTGCCACCGTTCTCGTTGAAGCCACTATTGCCAATCCTGTAGCTCGTGACCGTAAAGCCGAGGAATTTATTGGAAAAAGTAAAGTTTCCGTTGGAAGCACGGGCAGAATATCGGTCATTCGTCGAATACTTTCCGTTCAAGCCCTGCTTGTAATGGTAAATCGTACAGTTTGTAGATGCAGCTTCTAATGAAAGCACATACGGACTGGTTTTTTCCGTAAATGCGTCCAGCAACGTCTGAAAGCTGTTGGAGTCGTGCCATAGATAGCCACTGGTGGGCGGGACATCACTCCATTTGTAGCCGTTCTGCGCAAAGGTCTGCTCATACAAGCCGGTGAACTCGACGATATTATTATTTGAATATTTAAACCGGATCCTCATCAACTCGCGGTCATAGTAGACGTTGACAACGGTGGAGCCGTCCGGTGCGACAACGCACTGATTTTTCTGCGTCCAGCCGTCGTAGGCGGTGCCGCCACAAACGACCTCGGTGCGGCTGTAATGGAAGCAGTCAAAATCCGTGCCGCTTTGGCTCTCAAAGTCCTCTGTCAGATATTCCGGCAAATCGAGCACCACGCTGTCGGTGTGAGCGTTCTCCATCAGCGTATAGGAGTAGAAATCATAATGCTTTTCGCTGTCGGCGGCGTTCTTGTCATCCGTGACCTTTTGCTTCCAGATGACCACCTTGTAGTCGGCGGTGTCAACCGCGCGCCAGTGGGCATAAAGCGTCATGCCGTGGCGCAGATAGATCTTGCCCTTGTAAATATAGGAACCGTCGGCTTCATTGTCGATGTGAACATAATTGTCGGTGGGATAGATCGCGCTGTTGTTGGTGTCGGTGGCACTTTGCTTTGCCATACTGACACACTGCTCCACAGACTGACCGTTTTGGTTGGTAAAGTGCGCAAACCAGCCGTCAAATACATAACCCGGACGGGTCGTGACAGGCAGCTGCGAGATCGTGGCGCGCTCCTGTTCGGGAACGTTGGGGTCATATAGGAAAGCGTGCATCGCGCCCAAGGGCTCCGCGTCGACTGCCTGCAAGTCAAATACGATAAAGCCCGTCTTTTTG
>ONGI01000103.1 GCA_900317315.1 uncultured Eubacteriales bacterium | reverse complement strand
GGCGGAGGCTATTTTGCGCAATCTGCCGCCTTGCGGCGACTGGAACGACAACAAGCAGGAGCGCAGCGAGCAGTTTCGCGCCATTATCACAGAGGGCTCTTGCGTGGAGCTGATCCGTCTGATCCGGCTGGTACGCACCCACGAACAGGAGCAGCTTGCCGGAGGAAAACGCCTGCACATCACAGACGAGCGGTTTTTGAAGGAAGCCGAAAAAATGATTTGCGAGGAGTTCTCTCTGGTGCTGCACATCAGCCGCGACGAGGTGCTCGAACGTATTTTGCAATGATCCGGCACGCTGCTTCGGCAGCGTGCTTTTTCATGAGATCGCGTTGACGATCATCTGCTGTGGAATATCTATACCTTTGAACAGCAGAATATTTTTGCGGTGCCCTTTACAAATCCGCTTTATCATAGTACAATATGGTTACACCTTTGAAAGCGAGGAAACTATATGAAACCGATCAAACGAACCCTGTCACTGTTGATGGTTCCGGCAATGCTGCTCGGGCTTGCTGCCTGTGCCAAGGCGCCGTCGCAGCAGCCGACCGAAGCGCAAACCGTTGCCACAGAGCCGGAAACGACTGTCAGCGCGACGGATTCACTTTTTGAGAACATGACGCTGGAAGAAAAGGTGGGACAGCTCTTTTATATGTGCTATCCCGACGCCAACTATGCCGACACCATCAAGCAATATCACCTCGGCGGTCTGGTGCTGTTCGGCGCGCATTTTGAGGACAAAACCGCCGACGATATCCGTCAGCAGATCCAAGCCTATCAAAGGAGCGCCGAAAAAGTCGCTCTGCTCATCGGTGTGGACGAGGAGGGCGGCGACGTGGTGCGCGTCAGCAGCAATCCGAATGTGCGCAGCGAGGCGTTTTGGTCGCCCAAGGAGACCTACCAAAACGGCGGCTGGGACGCGGTGACGGCAGCCGAGACCGAAAAGGCGGAGCTGCTGCTCTCGCTCGGTATCAATGTCAACAACGCGCCTGTGTGCGACGTGACTTCCAACGAGGAGAGCTTTATCTACAGCCGTTCGTTCAGCGGCGACGTCAATGACGTCTGCACCTATGTGACCAAGACGGTCGGCATCTGCCGCGACAAAAAGCTCGGCACCGTGCTCAAGCATTTCCCCGGCTACGGCGACAACACCGACACCCACGAAAACATGGCGTATGACGAAAAGCCCTATGAGGATTTTCTGCAGAGCGACTTTTTGCCCTTTGAGGCGGGCATCGAAGCCGGCGCCGACGCGGTGATGGTGGCGCACAATATCGTCACGAGCATGGACGCGGATGTGCCTGCTTCTCTCTCGGCAAGGGTTCATCAGATCCTGCGCGACGAGCTGCATTTTGACGGCGTGATCATGACCGACGACCTCTCTATGGAAGCGATCACACAGTACACCGGTTCCGACGCGGCGGCTGTTGCGGCGGTCAAATGCGGCAACGACCTGCTCTGCTGCACCGACGTGGCAACGCAGGTGCCGGCGGTCCTCAAAGCCGTGCAGAGCGGCGAGATCTCCGAGGAACAGATCAACGCTTCCGTCAAGCGCATTCTCCGCTGGAAAGAGCATTTGGGACTGATCAAGTAAGATTATTAAGAAGGTTTTTATGGAATATTCAACTATACTGGCAAAACAATTTGATATAAAAGAGGAATACGCCGCCAACATCATCGCGCTGCTCGACGACGGCAACACCATCCCGTTTATCGCGCGTTACCGCAAGGAAATGCACGGCTCCATGGACGACCAGCTGATCCGTGCATTCAGCGAAAAGCTCGAATATCTGCGTTCGCTCGACAAGCGCAGGGAGGAGATCCGCGCCTTGATCGAGGTGCAGGAAAAGCTGACGCCCGAGGTGAGCGCTTCGCTGGACAAGGCGCAGACGCTCAGCGAGCTGGAGGATATTTACCGCCCGTTCCGTCCCAAGCGCAAAACGCGCGCGTCCGTGGCAAAGGAACGCGGCTTGGAGCCGTTGGCGCTGGCGCTGTTAAAGCAGGAAAAAGGCTTTTCGCCTTCGCGGTTCGCCGCAGGCTTTGTGAATGAAGAAAAGGGCGTCAACAGCAGTGACGAAGCCCTGCAGGGCGCCAAGGACATTATCGCCGAGCAGGTGTCCGACAGCCCCGAGATCCGCAAGCGCCTGCGCACCATCGCGCAAAAAGAAGCCGAGATAACCACCGGTGCCGTCGACCCCGAAAAGGACAGCGTCTATTCCATGTATTATGACTATCACGAGCCGCTCAAAAAGATGGCGGGTCACCGCATCCTCGCCGTGAACCGCGGCGAAAAGGAGGGCTACCTGAAGGTCGGCATGGCGCTGGACGAGCAGCAGCCGCTGGGCGTGATCCATCGTGTGCTCGACAAAAACCAAAATCCGCTGTGCAGCGACCTGCTGCGCGAGGCAGGAGACGACGCCTATGACCGTCTGATCTTTCCGTCCCTGGAGCGTGAAATGCGCAGTGAACTGACCGAGGCGGCAGCCGAGAGCGCCATGAAGGTATTTGCGACCAACCTCAAACAGCTCCTTATGCAGCCGCCGGTCAAAGGCAAGACCGTAATGGGACTCGACCCGGGCTACCGCACCGGCTGCAAGGTCGCCGTGGTGGACAGCACCGGCAAGGTGCTCGACACCGCCGTGATCTATCCGACGCACGGCGAGCGCAAAATCGCCGAATCCAAGCAGACGCTCAAGCGCCTGATCAACAAGCACCATGTTGACATCATCTCCATCGGCAACGGCACCGCGAGCAAGGAAACCGAGATGTTCACCGCCGATCTGCTCAAGGAGCTTGACCGCAAGGTCTATTATATGGTCGTCAGCGAGGCAGGTGCGTCGGTCTATTCGGCGTCCAAGCTTGCCGCCACCGAGCTGCCGGAGCTCGATCTGACGCTGCGCAGTGCGGTTTCTATTGCCAGACGGCTGCAAGACCCCTTGGCGGAGCTGGTGAAGATCGAGCCGAAGGCGATCGGTGTGGGACAGTATCAGCACGACATGCCCCAAAAACGGCTGGGCGAGACGCTCGACGGCGTAGTGGAGGACTGCGTGAATGCGGTTGGCGCGGATCTGAACACCGCGTCTCCGGCGCTGTTGGCGCGTGTGTCGGGCTTGAATGCGACGGTATGCAAAAACATTGTCGCCTACCGCGAAGAAAACGGCGCTTTTCATTCTCGTGCAGAATTAAAAAAGGTTCCCAAGCTGGGACCCAAGGCGTTCCAGCAGTGCGCAGGCTTTTTGCGTGTGCCGGAGAGCAAGAATCCGCTCGACAACACCGGCGTTCATCCCGAGAGCTACAAGAGCGCCATGGAGCTGCTGCTGATCCTTGATTATTCTGATGAAGAAATAAAATCCGGAAAATTCCCCGATCTGCCCAAGCGCGTCAAGGCGGCAGGCGTCAAAACGCTGGCGGACAAAATCGGTGTGGGCGTGCCGACGCTCGCCGATATCGTCAAGGAGCTGAGCAAGCCCGGACGCGACCCGCGCGACGAAATGCCGGCTCCTATGCTGCGCAGCGACGTGCTCGACATCAAAGACCTCAAGGAAGGCATGGAGCTAAAGGGCACCGTGCGCAATGTGATCGACTTCGGCGCGTTCGTTGACATCGGCGTCCATCAGGACGGCTTGGTGCATATCTCGCAAATTTGCGACAAATACATCAAGCATCCGTCGGAGGTGCTCAAGGTAGGGGACATCGTCAATGTCAAGATCCTCTCCGTTGACCCCGGAAAAAAGCGTATCTCGCTTACGATGCGTTATTGATACTGCAAAAAAAGAAGCACTCTCGTTTGAGTGCTTCTTTTTTGCAGTCTGCTTATTCAAGGATCTTGATCGAGTTGATGACCGGCTGGTTTGCCTTGGCAACGGTGCCGTTGGCGTCCTCGACCTTGGCGGTCTCGGCGAGCTTGTCCACGACCTCCATGCCGCTTGTCACCTTGCCGAACGCCGCATACTCACCGTCGAGGTGCGGCGCGTCCTGATGCATGATAAAGAACTGAGAGCTGGCGCTGTTGGGAGCGCTTGAACGTGCCATCGAAATCACGCCGCGCACATGCTTGATATTGTTGATAACGCCGTTGGACGCAAACTCGCCCTTGATTTGGTTGGTGCTTCCGCCCATGCCGGTGCCCTGTGGATCGCCGCCCTGCACCATAAAGCCCTTGATGATGCGGTGGAAGGTCAGTCCGTCATAGAAGCCCTCGTTCACCAGATTGAGGAAGTTCTGTACGGTGAGCGGTGCTGTCTTGGAATCGAGCTCCACGGTGATTTTGCCGTAATCCTTTACGTCGATTTCAACGGTTTTGGAAGTGCCGGTGTAGGGCTTCTTGTAGCCGTTGACAGGCAATGTCTCGGCAGAGTCGTCGGTGGCGGCAGGCGCTGTAGTCGGAGCAGCTGTCTGCTGCGGCTGTGTGGTTTTGGCAGTGCCGATGCCCTTGACTTCATTTTTGGCGCCGCAGCCGGTGAGCATAACGCAGGACAGTGCGAGCAGCAGCGCAACGGCAACGCAAAGCGCTTTTTTGGTTGATTTCATTTTCATAACCTCCGTATTAAAATTCACGGCTATTATTTTACCACTTTCCTGTGTGCAAAGTCAAGGCAAATCCCATCATTTATTGACACCGTTCTATAATTATGCTAAAATACAGGTTGGAATATTTTTTGGAAGTGAAGCAATGGACAGTGAACGAATAACCTATATAGAGGCA
>ONGI01000054.1 GCA_900317315.1 uncultured Eubacteriales bacterium | reverse complement strand
TAAGATAGAGAAAAGAGAAGCACAATGGCTAATGATAAAATAATCGTCAGAGGTGCCAAGGAGCACAACCTGAAAAATATCACCGTGGAGCTGCCGCGCAACAAGCTCGTCGTCATCACGGGCTTGTCCGGCTCCGGCAAAAGCTCACTGGCGTTCGACACGATCTATGCCGAGGGTCAGCGCCGCTATGTGGAGAGCCTGTCCAGCTATGCGCGCATGTTTTTGGGACAGATGGACAAGCCGAACGTGGAGAGCATCGAGGGGCTTTCGCCGGCTATCTCCATCGACCAAAAGACCACCTCCAAAAATCCGCGTTCCACCGTGGGCACCGTCACCGAGATCTATGACTACCTGCGTCTGCTCTATGCCCGTATCGGCGTGCCGCACTGCACGGTTTGCGGCAGAGAGATCCGCCAGCAGACCGTTGACCAGATTGTGGACAAGGTGCTGGCATATGAGGCAGGCAGCAAGATCCAGCTGCTTGCGCCCGTTGTGCGCGGCAGAAAGGGCGAACACCAAAAGGTGCTCGACAGCGCGCGCAAGTCGGGCTTTGCGCGTGTGCGCGTGGACGGGATCACCTATGATCTGTCCGAAAAAATTCCGATAGAGAAAAATAAAAAGCATAATATCGAGGTTGTCGTCGATCGTCTTGTCATCAAGCCGGACATCGCCTCACGCCTGTCCGACAGCATCGAAACCGCCTCCAAGCTCAGCGGCGGTCTGGTGATGGTGAGCTTTGTCGGCGGCGAGGACGTCGTTTTTTCGCAGAAATACGCCTGTCCGGAGCACGGCGTGAGCATAGAGGATCTGACGCCGCGCATGTTCTCGTTCAACAATCCGTTCGGCGCCTGCCCCAAGTGCACGGGCTTGGGCGTTTTCCTCAAGATCGATGAGAACAAGATCATTCCCGACCGCGAAAAGAGCATTGCGCAAAACGGCATCAAGGGCAGCGGCTGGGCGATGGAGGGCAGCCAGATCGCCGCCATGTATATGGAGGCGCTGGCGCGGCGCTACAAATTCTCGCTCACCGAGCCGATCAAGAACATTCCGGACAGCGTGCTCGACAAGATCCTCTACGGCACCGGCGGCGAAAAGCTAAAAATCCACCGTCAGTCCGCCTACGGCAGCGGCACCTATGAGCGCGAATTTGAGGGCGTCATCACCAATCTTGACCGCCGCTATCACGAGAGCAGCTCCAACTGGGTCAAGGATGAGATCCGCAGCTATATGACCGAGATCCCCTGCGACGCCTGTCACGGCGAGCGGCTTTCGCGCGAGAGCCTTGCCGTCACGGTCGGCGGCGTGAATATCTCCGATTTTTGCAAGATGTCGGTCGTGGACGCGATCGAATTCGTCAAGGGCTTGGAGCTGACCGAAAAGGAAGCCGTCATCGGTGAGGAGATCATCAAGGAGATCATCGAGCGCCTGAACTTCCTCAACAGCGTCGGCTTGGGCTATCTGACCCTTTCGCGTTCCTCCGGCACCCTTTCCGGCGGCGAGAGCCAGCGCATCCGTCTGGCGACGCAGATCGGCAGCTCGCTGATGGGCGTGCTCTATATCCTCGACGAGCCGAGCATCGGTCTGCACCAGCGCGACAACGAAAAGCTGCTCGGCACACTCAAACGCCTGCGCGACCTCGGCAACACCGTGATCGTGGTGGAGCATGACGAGGAGACGATGTACGCCGCCGATACGATCGTAGACGTGGGTCCCGGCGCCGGCATTCACGGCGGACAGATCGTCTGCACCGGCGACGTGGAGACCATCAAGGCGTGCGAAGAATCCGTCACCGGACAATATCTCAGCGGCAAGCGCCGCGTGCCGGTCCCCGAAAAGCGGCGCAAGGGCAACGGCTTCTTTTTGGAGATCCGGGGCGCAACGGAGAATAATCTCAAAAACATCAACGTCAAGATCCCGCTCGGCGAGCTGGTTTGCGTCACCGGCGTTTCCGGCTCGGGCAAAAGCTCGCTCATCAACGAGGTGCTCTACAAAACCCTTGCGCGCGAGCTGAACCGCGCCAAGACCATCTCCGGCAAGCACAAGGAGATCCTCGGCTTGGAGCATTTGGACAAGGTGATCGAGATCGACCAAAGCCCCATCGGGCGCACACCGCGCTCCAATCCGGCGACCTACACCGGCGTGTTCAACGACATCCGCGCCCTCTTTGCCGAGACGCAGGACGCCAAAATGCGCGGCTACGGTCAGGGACGCTTTTCCTTCAACGTCAAGGGCGGCAGGTGCGAGGCGTGTCAGGGCGACGGCATCATCAAAATCGAAATGCACTTCCTCTCCGACGTCTATGTGCCCTGCGAGGTCTGCAAGGGCAAGCGCTACAACCGCGAGACGCTGGAGGTCAAATACAAGGGAAAGTCCATCAACGACGTGCTGGAGATGAGCGTGGAGGAGGGGATGGAATTCTTTGCCAATATCCCCAAGATCCACCGCAAGCTCAAAACGCTCTTTGAGGTCGGCTTGGGTTACGTCAAGCTCGGTCAGCCTGCCACCACGCTTTCCGGCGGCGAGGCGCAGCGCGTCAAGCTCGCCACGGAGCTGAGCAAGCGCAGCACCGGCAAGACGATCTATATCCTCGACGAGCCGACCACCGGTTTGCATATCGCCGACGTGCATCGTCTGGTGGATGTTTTGCAGCTTTTGGTCGAGGGAGGCAACACCGTGGTGGTGATCGAGCACAACCTCGACCTGATAAAAACAGCCGACCACATCATCGACCTCGGACCCGAGGGCGGCGACATGGGCGGCAGGGTGATCGCACAGGGAACACCCGAAGAGGTGGCGCGCGATCCAAAGTCCTTTACGGGCATATATTTGAAGCCCTTGCTAAAAGCAAAGTGATCAGCGATAAAATATGCCGGCGCCGACCATCGGTTGACGGCATTTGCCGCAGCGATAGCGCTCGGGATGGTCGATCAGCGCCGAGCGCTTGTAGCGGTCATAGACGGCGCCGCAGCGCGGACAGACCACACGGTAGCGCGGCTGCTGCACCAGTCCCTGCGGCAGCTCGTCTTTTTCGGCTGTGCGCGTGATTTGGTAGCCGTAGGCGGCGTTGACGCGCTCGGCGAGCGCCTTCCACCTGCCGGTGTGCTGCATGCAGCCGCGGCAGGAGTGGAGCAGCTCGTGATGCAGCGTTTCCTTCAGCAGCTTTTCGGGCATGCTCTCGTCGAGCAGCGGTGCGGCGATCTCGACGGTGTAGCGGTCACCCTGCTTTTTGCACACGCCCAGCCGCGTTTTGGCTCTGGTGTTGACCGCGAAGGTGATGTTTTGCGCGTAGCGGATGTGCAGGCGGTCAAGCTCGCGCATGCACTGCGCCGCATAAGCGGATAAATCTCGCATCGTTTTCTCCTTTGTTGCATAGAATGAAAAGGGCGCCTCTGCACAACAGAATATTTTTGAGGTGCCCAAAAGAAAATTTATTTTTGGTATTGACAGATTGCCGGTTTGATGGTATAATAGCAACTGTTGTGAACGGCGACATAGCCAAGTGGTAAGGCACGAGTCTGCAAAACTCTGATGCGGCGGTTCAAATCCGCCTGTCGCCTCCAAAAGCCCCCGTAGCGGAAACGCTTCGGGGGTTATTCTTGTTTAGGAGCTTTTGTTATGAAAAGGATCTATCTGGCGTCGCCGTTTTTTAATGCATACGAGCTGTCCTGTGTGCAGCGTGCCGAGGCGATTTTGCAGGCACGCGGCTTTGAGGTGTTCAGTCCGCGTCTGCACGAGGTGCGCGACCCGGCGGTCGTGGGCATGGCGGAGTGGTCGCGCGAGACCTTCCGCAGCGACCGCGATAATATCGACCTCTCGGACGTGGTCGTCATGCTCTATCACGGCGCCTACAGCGACAGCGGCACCGCTTGGGAGGCAGGCTACGCCTGCGGTACCGGCAAGCCGGTGGTGGCGGTGCATGTCGGCAGGGGAGACGGCGGCTCCAACCTGATGATACACGAGAGCGCCGTCACAAATATTTCTTTGGAAGAATTATCTTCCTACGACTTCGACAGCCTGCCGCACACCGCCTACCAAGGCAAGATGCTGTAGCACACCTCAAAAAATCAGGTTTTGATACTTGATCAAATAGATCACAAACAGGTGCACGGGATAAAACAGATAGAAGGCGTATTTCAGCCCGACGCTTTTGATAAAGCCGCGTTTGCCGTTATAGAGCGAGATCGGCACAAACGACACCAGCACCATCCAGTGACGCGACAGCAAAAACGACGTCAGCGGACGGAACACCTCGTTGCGGCGCAGGGCGTAGAGCAGCAGAATAAAGATATAGCCGTAGACCCCGTAGTCGCTCCTGACAACGAGTGTGAGCAGTGCGAAAGCGAGCAAAACAAGAAAGGGCAGCACCGGCTTTTTGCTGAGCCACTGCATGCCGCAAAGCGCCAGATAGCCGAGCAGCAGGGTGAAAAACACGTTTTGACCATGATACAGCAGATGGCCGCTGTGCACCAGATCCCACGGGATCTCCGAGATCAGCGCGCAAAAAAACAGGCTCAGCCCGTAGCGTATCTTGTTGCGCGTGTGCAAAAAGCCCTCCACCAGCAAAAATGCAAAAATCGGAAACGCGATCCTTCCGATGAGCCGCATCAGCCCCTGCAGCGTCAGGCTAAAGCCGCCTATCTCTATCACATTGATAAACTGCGGCATCAAATGCGAGCCAATGTGGTCGATCAGCATGGCGACCACCGCGATCAGCTTGAGCATGCTGCCGCTGAGGATCTTCCATTTTTCGGGAAACAAGCGTAATTCTTTCATCATCCACCTCTTTGAACAAGGCACTGTCGGTTTGACAGTGCCTTGCGTGCATTCTGCTAAAACTAACGTGTTTGCGTTATTTTTGCCTTTGCGTTATTTCTTCTTTCTGAACACCTATTTTGTGTACATCTTCTCATCAATGTGTTCGTTCTTGCGCATAAACTTGATAACGAACAGCACGCCGAGGGTCAGCGCGATTCCGATCGGGAGCGAGATGTACCACTGCTGCACAAAGCCGGCGATGATGTAGGTGACAAACGAAATGCCTGCAACGGTCAGCGCGTAGGGCAGCTGTGTGGAAACGTGGTTGATGTGGTTGCACTGGGCGCCTGCCGAGGACATGATGGTGGTGTCGGAGATGGGCGAGCAGTGGTCGCCGCAGACAGCGCCTGCCAGACAAGCGGAAATGCCGATGATCTGCATCTGGGGATTGCCGTTGAAGATCGGCAGCACGATCGGGATCAGAATGCCGAAGGTGCCCCAGGAGGTGCCGGTGGAGAAGGCGAGGAACACCGCTACGAGGAAGATGATCGCCGGCAGGAAGTTGGTCAGCGCACCGGCGCCCTGCATGACGGACTGCACGAATTCATCGGAGCCGAGCATGTTGGTGATGCCCTTGAGGGTGGTGGCAAAGGTGAGGATCAAAATGGGGGGCACCATGGCGGCAAAGCCCTTGGGCGCCTGTTCCATGGCCGCCTTGAAGGTGATGATCTTGCGGAGCATCAGATAGACAATGGTGAATACCAGCGAAATGGAGCCTGCCCACGGCAGCGCAACGGTGGCGTCGGTGTTCGCAAAGGCATTGATGAAGTTCATGTAGCTGTCCGGCTGGGAACCGTCGAGGAAGCCGCCGTTGTAGATCAGCGCAAAAACAGAGGTGAAGATCAGCACCAGAACGGGCAGGATCAGGTCGATGACCTTGCCGTTGGGATGGACCTCCTCGTTGGCAAGCTCCTGGTCAACGCGCTCGCCGGTGGTGTAGAGGTCGTTCTTGTATTTGGCGTTGTATTCGTGCATCGCCATGGAGCCGTAGTCAAAGCCCATGACGCAGATGGCGATAATGAACACAAAGGTCAGGATCGAATAGAAATTAAAGGGGATCGCGCTGATAAAGAGCTGGATGCCCTTGCCCTCAAAGCCCTTGACCTTGCCGGCATAATCCGAAACAGCGGCAGCCCACGAGGAGACCGGTGCGATCATGCAGACCGGCGCGGCGGTCGCGTCGATCAGATAGGACAGCTTGGCGCGTGAGATCTTGTGACCGTCGGTGACGGGGCGCATCACGGAGCCGACCGTCAGGCAGTTGAAATAGTCGTCGATAAAAATCAGCACGCCCAGCACAAAGGTGGCGAGCATGGCGCCGGTGCGCGTTTTGATGTGTGCGGCAGCCCAGCGTCCGAACGCCTGCGAACCGCCTGCCTTGTTGACGAGCGCCACGATGATGCCCAGCTCGACCAAAAAGATGAACACGCCCGCGTTGCCGCTGACAGCGCCGATCAGACCGGAGCCTTCCTCCGAGGAGCCGATGATGGTGTTGATGGTTTGCAGCGGATGAAACGACGTGGCAAGCAGTGCGCCGATCAGGGTACCGAAGATGAGCGATGAATACACCTCTTTGGTGATCAGCGCCAAGCCGATAGCCAGAACCGGCGGCAGCAGCGACCAGATGGTGCCGGTCTCCACGCCGGTGGTTGCCGCGATGACCAACAGCGTCACGGTGACGGCGAGGTACGCGATCAACACGATTTTCTTAACGTTTGACATTGTTCTTTCCTCCAAAATAAAAATGCCGCGGAGAACCCACGGCTTGTTGACAAAATCCGAATAGCACTCCGCAAAAAGCGACAGTACAGCGCATGTTCTGCGCTGTCCCAGCAGATGGCAGCCGGAAAACCGCCAAGGGCTTCGGCGGCATTTCCTTTCGTCCACGGCGTTTCCGCGCCGGTATGTGGACTACTGATAAATACCGCGCCTCTATCTCAGGAACTATTATAGACATTTTGTGCGGAAACGTCAATAGTTTTTTGTAAAATTTCATCAAAAGCAGTCGAAAACAACTGTCTTTTCGGCAGATAATAAAGAAAACTGCGGCAAGGCATATCTGCCGCACCGCAGTTTGTCTGTTATTTGTCGGCGATCGCAATATCAATATTGCCGAGTCCGGTCTTGATCTCGCATTTGCCGCCTGTCGCCGTCTGCGGCACGCGTACGGTGCCGGTCGCCGTGTCCGTGACAAAAACCTTGTCGCTGAGCAGCGTTCCTTTCACGTTGCCGGTGCTCGTTTTGAGCGACAGGCTTTCCGCGTCGCAGCCGTTGAGGTGAATGTTGCCGGTGCTTGTGTCGGCGGTCAGCTGACCGCGGCAGATGACCGCGTTCAGCCGGATGTTGCCGGTGGAAGTGGCGAGAGACGCACGTTCTGCTTCAACGCCGGTCAGCTCGAGATTGCCGGCGCTTGTCTTGATCTCGAGCTCATTTTCGCACGAAGCGCGGCATTTGACATTGCCTGCGGCGGTGTGTATGCGCATATCGTGAAAGGAAAGCGCCTCCGCGATATCCACGTTGCCGAAATCGACGTCGATGTTCAGGGAAGCATAAGCCTTTTGCGGCAGGTACACCGTCACCTTGGGCGTTTCGAACGAGAAACGGGCGGCAAAGTCTATCCAGTTTTTTTGGTTGACAGAGTGGACGGTCAGCGTGCGACCCTCGACCCCGACCGTGAGCGGATACGCTTCATCTTCATAACAGACGACTCTGCACCGGCTGTCGTCGGAGGGAGCCAGCACGATGTCATCGGCGGACACACGAACGGACAGGTCGTCAAAGCTTTCGCCGATCTCAAGGGTCTTGGCAGCATATTTCACAGTGCTCAGTCTGCTGATGTCCCAGCCCACCGCCGTCATGGTGACCGCAAAAACACCCAGTCCGGCGAGCACAAAAATTGTGGCGATGATCAGCCATATCTTTTTGGATCTTTTCATTGTAACCGCTCCTTTCCGTCAGAACGCCTGATGCCTGCAAAGATTTTTTTGGTCAGACGGCACACGCCCTTTGAAGCCGCAAGGCAGCCGAAAAACAAAAAGATCGTGCAGCCTGTCATAAACAATCCTGCGCCGAGCGAAGCCGCTGCCATCGGAAAATTGCCGTGCACGCCAAACGCAGGCGCCGCGACGTAGCCGCTCAGGGAAACGGCGGCAAACGAGACAAAAACTGCCCAGAGGGAAATGATGACTGCCCAGAGCGCCGCATATAAGGATAACCACAGGGGAGAGCCGAGCACCAGCAAAAGGATCAGCCAGACGCGCACACCCTGCTGCGGCGCCTGCACGGCAGCCTCGGTATGTATCCGCTGTGCGATCTCGTTTGTGTTTCCGACAGCGGCGACCGCTTCCTCCTCCGTCATGCCGTCCTCCATGCGGTCGTCTATCATCTCGGCATAAAAGCGCAGCCTTTCATCTCTTTCCTGCTCGGGCAGTGCCGAAAGCGCAGCCCGTAGCTCACTGAGAAATGCTTTTTTTGTCATCTTCTTCCTCCTTTGTAACAAAGCGGTAAATCGCCAGCATCTCCTGCCAGTCGGTTTTGAATTCCGACAGCCGTTGCAGACCGGCGCTTGTGATGTGATAGTATTTGCGCAGCCTGCCGTTGTGCTCAGCCGTGTGAACGGTCAGCATACCGGCAGCTTCCAGCCGCTTCAATATGGTATAGAGCGTGGATTCCGACAGCGTGAGAAAGGGCTTCATGTCCTTGATGATCTTGTAGCCGTAGGAATCGCTGCTCTTGATGGCGGCGAGCACGCAAATATCCAGCAGACCTCTTTTCAGCTGTTTGTCCATAGAATACCTCCTGTTATGCTTTACATCATATCACGAAGTATTGCGAATGTCAAGACTTTTTGGTTGAAATCATTGCGCTGTTATGCTAAAATGAGAGTAAAGAAGGTGAGAGCATGTTTTTGCCCATGAACGCAAAGGAAATGCGTGAACGCGGCTGGGAGCAGCCCGATTTTATTTATGTCAGCGGAGACAGCTACGTCGATCATCCCTCGTTCGGCGCGGCGATCATCACGCGTGTGCTCGAGGACTCGGCAAGCCGCGTCTCGGCTTTATGGTGTCGGCAGGCAACATCGACCGCATGGTCGCGCACTACACCGTCGCCAAGCGCAAGCGCCACGATGACGCCTACACCGCAGGCGGCAAAAACGGCAAACGTCCCGACCGCGCGGTGACGGTCTACTGCAACATCATCCGCAGGCTCTATCCCGACAGCCCGATCATCATCGGCGGTCTGGAGGCTTCTCTGCGGCGCTTTGCGCATTACGACTACTGGAACGACCGCGTCATGCCGTCCGTTCTCTTTGACAGCAAGGCGGACATTCTCGTCTACGGCATGGGCGAGCTGCAAACCGTCGAGATCGCCAAGCGTCTCGGCGCAGGCTATCCCGTGGAGGCGCTCCACGACATCCGCGGCATTTGCTATCAGGTCAAAACAGAGGACTATGTGCCCAAATCGGCGGTCGATCTGCCGAGCTATGAGCGCGTTTGTGAGAGCAAGCGCGACTACGCCGTAGCCGCCCGAAAGGAGCTGGACGAGGCGGACGCGGTGCGCGGCAAAACGCTTGTGCAGCGCCACGGCAAGCGCCTGCTGGTGCAGAATCCGCCCATGCAGCCGCTCGACACCAAGCAGCTCGATTGGGTCTACGCGCTGCCCTATGAGCGGTGGTACCCCGACTGCTACGAGCCGCTCGGCGGCGTCCCCGGGATCGCCGAGGTGCAGTTCTCCATCACCCACAACCGCGGCTGCTTCGGCGCGTGCAATTTCTGTTCGCTGGCGTTCCATCAGGGGCGCGCCGTGACGGTGCGCAGCGAGGAGAGCGTGCTCAGCGAGGCAAGGAGCTTTTTGAAAGACCCGCGCTTCAAGGGCTATATCAGCGACGTCGGGGGTCCCACGGCAAACTTCCGCCTGCCGTCCTGCGAAAAGCAAAAAAAGCTGGGGCTATGTAAGGGCAAAAAATGTCTGGCGCCCAAGCCGTGCGCCGGCTTGCAGGTCAGCCATGAGGAGTACCTGCACCTGCTGCGGCAGCTCCGTCAGATAGACGGTATCAAAAAGGTGTTCATCCGCAGCGGCATTCGCTTTGACTATCTGATGGAGGACGAGAGCGACGCGTTCTTCACCGAGCTGGTGCGCTATCACATCAGCGGACAGCTCCGCGTGGCGCCGGAGCACTGTTCGGCGGCGGTGCTCGACAAGATGGGCAAGCCGCATATCGAAGCCTACAAAAAATTCTGCGACAAGTTCTATGCCCTGACAAAGAGCGAGAACAAAGACCAGTATGTGGTGCCGTATCTGATGAGCTCGCACCCCGGCTCGACCCTCAAGGACGCGGTGGAACTGGCGCTGTTCTGCAAGCGGCAGGGCATCCATCCCAAGCAGGTGCAGGATTTTTATCCCACGCCAGGCACCATCTCTACGGCGATGTTCTACACGGAGCTTGACCCCTACACGCTCGAGCCGGTCTATGTCCCCAAATCCGAGCGCGAAAAATCCATGCAGCGCGCCCTGCTGCAATATTTCATCCCCGAAAACAAGCAAAAGGTCATCCAAGCCCTCACCCTTGCAGGCAGACGCGACCTCATCGGCAACGGCAAAAACTGCCTCGTGACGCCCCCGGCAGGGCATAAAGCAACGCCGGATAAAAAGGCGAAGAAGAACAAGTTTGCAAGGTATTCGAGGAAGAAGCCTAAAGGATAGAGCTGGGGGGTTAGTGGTTAGTGGTTAGTGGTTAGTGGTTAGCGGTTAGCGGTTAGTGGTTAGCGGTTAGTGGTTAGCGGTTAGCATAATTCATGATTCATAGTGCGTAATTCGTAATTGACGGGACAAAAGGTTTTGCGCAATTTATCCGATAGGTGTAGGGGCGAACCCACGTGTTCGCCCAAGCCGCGTTGTCCTGTCAAACCGTTTTATCCAAGGAAAACAACGGCTCCCTATCCGGGCGCA
>ONGI01000002.1 GCA_900317315.1 uncultured Eubacteriales bacterium | reverse complement strand
GATAATGATCAGCTTGATTTTCATCTTGTCGGGGATAATGCTCTTGATGTAGACGCTCACCTGCTGCCCGACGCGAATGCCCTCCTTGGTCTCGGCGAGGCCGGCAAGGTTGGGCGTCAGCTCCACAAACGCGCCGTAGTTCTCCACGCTGCGCACGATACCGGCAACGGTTTCGCCTGCCGCAAAGCCTGCCGCGTTCTGCTCCCAGGTGCCGAGCAGCTCCTTCTGGCTCAGGCTGATCCTGCCGTTCTCGATGGATTTGACCACCGCCTTGACGTCCATGCCGACCGTCAGGCGGTCGCGCGGATGAGAAATGCGCGAAACCGAGATCGCGTCGATGGGCATGAGCGCCGCAATGCCGCAGCCGATGTCGGCAAACGCGCCAAAGCTTTCGAGATGGGTGATCCGCGCGTCTATGACGTCGCCGCAGCGCAGATCGGCGATATAGTTTTGCAGACAGCGCTCCTGTGCGTCGGCGCGCGACAGCAGGGCATAGGGCAGCCCCTCGCTGTCCTCATCGACCGCCGTGACGGTGAAGCAGACAGGACGGTTGACGCGCGAGATCACCGCGATGTCGCGCACCGTGCCGTCGCGCATACCGAGGGCGCCTTCCTCGCGCGGGATCATACCCCGTATGCCGCCGAGCTGCACGCAGAGATTGTGCGAAGCGTCACAGAGACCGGCACGCGCCTCCAAAATGGTTTTCTTTTTCACCGCCTCGCGCAGCAGCCGCAGCGAATGGGTGACCGCGCGGTTCTGCGGTGTGTTTATCAGCTTTCCTTCGGGCAGATATTCTGACATTTTATGACCTCCGATGTTGCTTTGTTTCAGGAAAATTCTATGAGAGCAGGGGAGAAAATATGCAGAAATCGCTGAACGCCTAACGAACAAATACGCTCCGTCAAAAAACGTTCCCTCACGCACAACGTCCGACTGCGCCGTTAAGATTACTATAATTCTTATCCTTCCTTTCAAAAGACGCGCTGACCGTCGCGGCACGCGACCGGCACGCGATCGGCACGCGACCGCCGTCTATCAAAAGATGTAAAACCTTCATAAAAAAGTACGATCTATCAAAGGGAGCAGCCATGTCACCTCCTCATGAACTTTCAACTGCGCCGTTTATCGACCTTTTACTTTACCGCTACCTTTCAAAAGGCGCGCTGACCGTCGCGGCACGCGACCGGCACGCGACAGTTTGACAAAATTTGCAAAATATGTTAAGATATTTGTGTGTGTTTTAGATGTGTGTTTTAAATAAATCCGAAAGGGAAATTATGATGAAAATCTGTCGTAAAGCACTCATTTTGCTGTTGGGCGCGCTGCTCGGCGTGTCGGCATTGCTTCTTGCAGCCTGCGGCGGGGAAGATTCCGGAAATCAGTCCTCCGGCGCCACCCCTGACCAAGTGAACCTGCCGCGCGATTTGGAGGCGATCGGCATTGACCCCCAAGCGGTCGGCATCCAGCCGCAGATCATCCATGACAAGAAGAATGACCCGGGCTTTCAGCTGCAGGAACCAAAAGAGGGCGACCCCGTCGCCGTGGTGCATACTGCCGCAGGCGATGTGACGCTGCGGCTGTTTCCCGAACAAGCGCCCAAAACCGTCACGAATTTTATCAACCTCGCCAAAGCAGGGGCGTACAACAACACGCCGATCCTGCATGTTGTCAGCGGCGGATGGGTGCAGTGCGGCTACTGCCCTTCTGACGACGCCAATCCCAACGGCGTCAGCTCCTACGGCGCACCGTTTGAGGACGAATTCTGCGATTCGCTCTATAACCTCCGCGGCGCCGTTTCGATGGCGAACACCGGCAAGGACACCAACGGCACGCAATTCTTTGTCAATCAGGCAAACGAACGGGATTTTCGCAAGAGCGGCGGCTGGCGCGGCATAAAGACCATTTGGCGGCTCGTCACCGAAAAGCTCGGCGACTACAAGGACACCGACCTGCTCGAGGCGTATATCACCGAGAACGGCGACAAGTTCCTCAATCCCGATATCGTTCCCGAAAACGTCAAGGCGCTCTATACCGAAAACGGCGGCAATCCGCAGTTTGACGGCGTGTATAACGCTGCCGACCGCGGCAACACCGTCTTTGCACAGGTGATCGCCGGTATGGAGGTCGTTGACAAGCTGGCACAGATGAAAACCGACAAAGACCAAATGCTGAAAGACCCTGTGCTGATCAAGTCGATCGAGATCACCGCCTATCATAAGAAATCCAACTGAGAAGAATTGCGGAGAAAGCCCATGAGACCTTTGCCGATTGTCGCCATTATGTATGACTTTGACCGCACGCTCTGCACCAAGGATATGCAGGACTACAGCTTTATTCCGAGTCTGGGCATGACGGAGCGCGAGTTTTGGGATTTTACCAACGAAATATGGAAGCGCGAGCAGATGGATTCGGTGCTCGCCTATATGTACGCCATGGTCAAGACCTCTGCGGAAAGAGGGATCCCTCTGCTGCGCGAAAAGCTCGTTTCCATGGGAAAAAACGTGGAGTTTTTTGAGGGCGTGGAGGAATGGTTCGACCGTATCAACGCATTCGGAGCCGCCAACGGCGTGCAGATCGAGCACTATGTGATCTCGTCCGGCATGAAGGAGATCATTGAGGGCACCTCCATCAGCCAAAGCTTTCGCTGTATTTTTGCCTGCGAGTTTTTGTATGACGAAAACGGCGGCGCCGTGTGGCCGAAAACCGACGTCAACTACACCAACAAGACCCAGTTTGTCTACCGCATCAACAAGGGCGTGCTCGATATTTCCAACGACCTCGACCTCAACCGTTCCATGCCCGACGACAGCAAGCGCGTGCCGTTCACCAATATGATCTATATCGGCGACGGTCTGAGCGACGTGCCCTGCATGAAGATGATGAAGGCATACGGCGGCTATTCGATCGCCGTCTACCAGAACCGCGACAGCAAGGTCGAGGACCTGCTCCAAAAGGACAGGGTGGATTTTATTTATCCTGCCGATTACAGCGAGGGAACGGGGCTTGATTTGACGGTCAAGCATATTATCCGCAAAATGGCGGTCTGCGATATTCTCGAAAGGGAGAACAGCCGCCAAAAGCGCGACATACAAACAAGGTGAGCCTATGAAAAAACCACTTGCCGACCGCTTTCGGCCGCAGTCGCTCGACGACATCGTCGGGCAGCGGCACCTCTTGGCGGAGGGCAAACCGCTGCGCAGAATTATTGAGAGCGGCGAGATACCCAACCTGATATTCTACGGTCCGTCGGGCGTCGGCAAAACGACGCTCGCCACTTATATAGCCAACAAAACCAACAAGACGCTGCGCAAGCTCAACGGCACCACTGCCTCCACCGCCGACATCAAGGAGATCGTGGCACAGCTCGGCACCTTTTCGGGCATAAACGGCATCTTGCTTTATCTGGATGAGATCCAGTATTTTAATAAAAAGCAGCAGCAAACCCTGCTCGAATACATCGAGAACGGCAGCATCACGCTGATCGCCTCCACCACCGAGAACCCGTATTTTTACGTTTACAACGCCATTCTCAGCCGCTCCACGGTCTTTGAATTCAAGTCGGTGGAGCCGGAGGAGGTCGAACGGGCGGTGTTTCGCGCGGCGCGTCTGTTGGAGGAGGAGCAGCAGATCACCATTGAGCTGAGCGAGTCCTGCGCAAAAAAAATAGCCGTCGGCTGCGGCGGCGACGTGCGCAAGGCGATGAACGCGGTGGAGCTGTCCGTGACGGCAGCCGAGCGCGACGGCGACAGGCGCATCGTCACAGAGGAGATCGTCAGCGCGCTGGTGCAGCGGAGCGCCATGCGCTACGACCGCGACGGCGACGAGCACTATGACATTGTTTCGGCATACCAAAAGAGCATGCGCGGCAGCGACCCCGACGCGGCGCTGCATTACCTCGGCAGGCTGTTGGAGGCAGGCGATCTGCCCTCTGCGTGCCGCCGTCTGATGGTGTGTGCCTGCGAGGACGTGGGTCTGGCTTATCCGCAGATCATCCCGATCGTTAAGAGCTGCGTGGACATCGCGCAGGCAGTCGGCTTGCCGGAGGCGCGTATTCCGCTGGCGGACGCGGTGATTTTGGTTGCCACGGCGCCAAAGTCCAATTCGGGCGAACAGGCGATCGACCGCGCACTCGGCGACATTCGCCGCGGCAATGTGGGACCCATTCCGCGACAGCTCCAAAACAAGCATTACGACGGCGAGGACAACCCCAACAAGGGACAGCACTACCGCTATCCGCACGATTATCCCAACCACTACACGCCGCAGCAATACCTGCCCGATCTGATAAAGGACAGCGTCTACTACCACTACGGCGACAACAAGACCGAACAGGCATTCAAGGCATATTGGGACACTGTCAAGAAGAAAACAAAAGGGTGAGATACAGAACCAAATCCGTATCTCACCCTTATTCTATACATTGTACAATTTTTGAAAAACTATTGCTGCTCACCGGCGTTGGTGATCCGGTAGCACAGGGTCATCAGGCTGTCGCTCAGGTGGACATTCTCCACCACGACGTCCTTGTGCTTGGAGGTGATGTCAAAATGACTGAAATTCCAGTAGCTTTTGACGCCCTGCCGGTAGAGCCTTTCGAGCGAGTTTTCCACATTCTGCTTGGGGATGCAGAGTATTGCGGTGTCAACGCGGTGCGCACGGCAAAAGCTATCGAGCTCCGCTTCGTCCATGATCACCAGCTTGCCGATGCTGCGACCGATCTTTTCTTTGTCGGTGTCAAAGCAGCCGATCAGCTCAAAGCCCAGCTTGGGAAAATTGATGTAGCCTGCGACAGCCGTGCCAAAGTTGCCGGCGCCCAGCAATACCGCCTGATAGCGGTGGTTCAGTCCGAGGATGCGCCGGATCTCCAGCCGCAGCTGGCTGACGCTGTAGCCGTAGCCCTGCTGTCCAAAGCCGCCGAAGCAGTTGAGGTCTTGCCGCACCTGAGAGGCGGTCACATTCATGATCTGCGCCAGACGGTTGGAGGAGATACGCTCCACCTTTTGCTCGTCCAGCTCAGACAAAAAGCGGTAATATCTTGGCAGACGCCTGATAACCGACATGGATATGTCATTTTTAGACATTACGCACTTGCTCCTTCAAATTAATATTGCGCTGCCAATCTCTCATTGATGGCTTCCAAAAATGCCTCGGTGTTGACCTTTTGCTTGTTGGGCAGGGAGGAGATGAGATAGAGGTCGCCGGTCATCACGCCGTCCTCGATGGTTTGGATCGTCGCCTGCTCCAGCTTGTCGGCAAACGCCATCAGGTCGGGCAGCTTGTCCAGCTCGCCGCGCTTTCTGAGTGCGCCTGTCCAGGCAAAGATGGTCGCCACGGAGTTGGTGGAGGTCTCCTCGCCCTTGAGGTACTTGTAGTAGTGGCGCTGCACGGTGCCGTGCGCGGCTTCGTATTCATAAATGCCGTCGGGAGAGACCAGCACGCTTGTCATCATCGCCAGCGAGCCGAACGCCGTGGCGATCATATCGCTCATCACGTCGCCGTCGTAGTTCTTGCAAGCCCACATATAGCCGCCCTCGCTGCGGATCACACGCGCAACGGCGTCGTCGATCAGGGTGTAGAAGAACTCGATGCCGGCTTCGTCAAACTTGTCCTTGTATTCGTTTGCAAATACCTCGGCAAAAATATCCTTGAAGCGGTGGTCGTAGATCTTGCTGATGGTGTCCTTGGTGGCAAACCAGACGTCGAGCTTTTGGTCGAGCGCATAGTTGAAGCAGCTGCGCGCAAAGGAAGAAATGCTCTTGTCGAGGTTGTGCATGCCCTGAATCACACCGTCGGTGGTAAAGTCAAAAATCGTGCTGCGCTCCTCGGTGCCGTCGGGCTTGGTGACGCAAAGCTCCGCCTTGCTGCCTGCCTGCACGCGCATTTCGGTGTTCTTGTAAACGTCGCCGTAGGCGTGACGCGCAATGCAGATGGGCTTTTTCCAGGTGGGGATGTAGGGTGTGATGCCCTTGACGAGGATCGGGCTGCGGAACACGGTGCCGTCCAAAATCGCACGGATGGTGCCGTTGGGCGACTTCCACATGCTCTTGAGATCATATTCGGTCATGCGCGCCGCGTTGGGTGTGATGGTGGCGCACTTGACCGCCACGCCGTATTTTTTGGTGGCGTTGGCGCTGTCGATGGTCACCTGGTCGTCGGTGTCGTTGCGCATTTTGAGTCCGAGGTCGTAGTACTCGGTTTTCAGGTCAACATAGGGCGTGATCAAAATATCCTTGATCTGCTGCCAGATGACTCTTGTCATTTCGTCGCCGTCCATCTCAACGAGCGGCGTCAGCATTTTAATCTTTTCCATCAGCTGTTCTCCTTTGTATAATCGAGCAGTCCGCCCGCAATGATGATCGCTCTGGTTCTGTCGGACAGCTCACACTCCGCCTTAAAGCTCTCGCCGTTGGTCTGATTGACAACGGTGATGTCCTGCGCGGCTGCGATCTCCTCCTTGACGTGCGGCAGCGCCAGCATGTCGCCGAGCTTGATTTTGTCATAATCCGCCGCATCCTTAAAGGTGAGGGGCAGAATACCGGCGTTGATCAGGTTGCTCTTGTGGATGCGTGCAAAGCTCTTTACGAGCACCGCCTTGACGCCGAGATAGAGCGGCGCGAGCGCGGCATGCTCACGAGAGGAGCCCTGACCGTAGTTTTCGCCGCCGACGATGATGCTCTTGCCGAGCATTTTGGCACGCGACGGGAATTCCTTGTCGCAGACGGTGAAGCAGTGCTCGGAGATTTTCGGGATATTGGAGCGCAGGGGCAGGATCTTGGCGCCTGCGGGCATGATATGGTCGGTGGTGATGTTGTCGCCGACCTTGAGCGAGCAGCTCGCCTCAATGGAATCGGTGAGCGGACTGGTCGCGGGATATTCCTTGATGTTGGGACCGCGCAGGATTTCTACACTGTCCATCTCCTCAACGGGAGCCGGGTCGATGACCATGTTGTCGTTGATAAGGAACTTTTCGGGCATCTCAATCTCAGCCGCAGCGCCGAGACATCTCGGGTCGGTAAAGACGCCTGCCAGCGCCGAAACAGCCGCGGTCTCGGGAGATACCAGATAGATCTGTCCGTCGGCGGTGCCGCTTCTGCCCTCAAAGTTGCGGTTGAAGGTGCGCAGCGAAACGCCCTTGCTGTTGGGCGACTGACCCATGCCGATGCAGGGACCGCAGGCGCTTTCGAGAATACGCGCACCTGCCGCAATCATGTCGCCGAGGGCGCCGTTGAGCGCGAGCATATTGAACACCTGCTTGCTGCCCGGTGCAATGGCGAGGGAGACGTTGTCGGCAACCTTTTTGCCCTTGAGAATATGCGCCACGCGCATCATGTCAAGATAGCTGGAATTGGTGCAGGAGCCGATACAAACCTGATCCACGGTCTTGCCCTCCAGCTCCTTGATGGTCTTGATGTTGTCGGGAGAGTGGGGACAAGCCGCCAGCGGCTCCAGCGCGGAGAGGTCGATCTCGATCACCTCATCATACACTGCGTCGTCGTCCGCGCTCAGCTCGCGGTAATCCTCTTCTCTGTCCTGCGCCTTCAAAAAGGCTCTGGTGGTCTCGTCGGAGGGGAACACCGAGGTGGTGGCGCCCAGCTCAGCGCCCATGTTGGTGATGGTCGCTCTTTCGGGCACGCTCAGGGTTTTGACGCCCTCGCCGCCGTATTCCACGATCTTGCCGACGCCGCCCTTGACGCTCATCACGCGCAGCACGGCGAGAATGATGTCCTTTGCCGATACCCACGGAGAGAGCTTGCCGGTGAGGTTGACTCTGACCATCTTGGGCATGGTGATGTAGTAGGCGCCGCCTCCCATGGCGACCGCCACGTCCAAGCCGCCGGCGCCGATCGCCAGCATACCGATGCCGCCGCCGGTGGGGGTGTGGCTGTCGGAGCCGATCAGGGTCTTGCCGGGCTTGCCGAAGCGCTCCAGATGCACCTGATGGCAGATGCCGTTGCCGGGGCGCGAAAAATAAATGCCGTGCTTTTTGCACACCGACTGAATAAAGCGGTGGTCGTCGGCATTCTCAAAGCCTGTTTGCAGGGTGTTGTGATCAATATAGGCGACGCTCTTCTCGGTCTTGACGCGCGGAATGCCCATCGCCTCATACTCGATATACGCCATTGTGCCTGTCGCGTCCTGCGTCAGCGTCTGGTCGATTTTCAGACCGATGTCGCTGCCGACGGTCATTTCGCCGGACACAAGGTGCTCTTTAATGATTTTTTGCGCAATTGTGTATCCCATGTAGAATCCTCCAATTTTCATATTTATGTCAATTATATAACAATCTGCGGTCGTTGTAAAGTAAAATTTCTGTTATCTGCACCAAAAAACGGTTTTTGGCGTTCGAATCTCTGTTTATAATTCGAAATCAGAATAATAGTGGATAAAAATATTCAAAAAACAAATTGCAATTGTCGCTGTGTGGTGCTATAATAAAAAGATAGAATCTATGAGGAAGCGAGAACGATTATGGACGTTAGAGAAAATCTGAGAAATATCGCGATTATCGCCCACGTTGACCACGGCAAGACCACACTGGTTGACCAGCTGCTGCGTCAGAGCGGCATATTCCGCGAGAACGAAGCGGTCGCGAGCGCGGCATCACCATTTTGTCAAAGCCCACCGCCGTTATGTACAACAATATCAAAATCAACATCGTAGACACGCCCGGACACGCCGACTTCGGCGGCGAGGTGGAGCGTATTTTGCAGCTTGTTGACGGCGTCGTGCTGCTGGTCGATGCGTTTGAGGGCTGCATGCCGCAGACGCGCTTTGTGCTCAAAAAGGCGCTGGCACTCGGCAAAAAGCCGCTGGTCGTCCTCAACAAGATCGACCGTCCGGGAGCCAGACCCGAGGAGGTCGTGGACGAGGTGCTCGATTTGTTCATCGAGCTGGGAGCCGACGAAGAACAGCTTGATTTCCCCGTCATCTATGCCTCCGCACGCGATGGCTACGCCACCGACGACTACCACCAAAACGGCACCGACATGCAGCCGCTCTTTGAGGCGATCGTCAATGAGATCCCCGCTCCCAAGGGCGACTTTGACGGCGGTTTGCAGATCCTGATCTCCAATATCGACGCGGACAACTTTGTCGGCAGGATCGGCGTGGGACGCGTGGAGCGCGGCAGGGTCAAGAACGGTCAGTCCGTCACCCTCTGCCACACCGACGGCACCACCAAGATCGTGCGCATCGGCAAGCTCTATCAGTTTGAGGGACTCAAGCGCATCGAGTGCGAAGAAGCCACCGTCGGCGACATCGTCTGCATCAGCGGCGTGCAGGACATCAACATCGGCGAGACGCTCTGCTCCAACGACTGTGTGGAGCCGCTGCCCTTTGTCAAGATCGACGAACCGACCGTCACGATGAATTTTATCGTCAACAATTCCCCGTTCGCCGGCAGAGAGGGCAAATACGTCACCTCGCGCAACATCCGCGACCGGCTGTTCAAGGAAACCGAGACCAACATCGCCCTGCGCGTGGAGGAAACCGACAGCGCCGACACCTTTAAGGTATCGGGTCGCGGCGAGCTGCACCTTTCCATTCTCATCGAAACCATGCGCCGGCAGAATTTTGAATTTCAGGTATCGCGTCCCGAGGTCATCACCAAGACGATTGACGGCAAGCTCTGCGAGCCGATGGAATATCTGATCGTCGAGGTGCCCGACTCCTATGTGGGCGCGGTCATGGAAAAGCTCGGCGCACGCAAGGCGGAGCTGATCAATATGGGCACGCGCGACGGCGGCGTGACGCATATCGAATTCCGCATTCCGGCGAGAGGCTTGATGGGCTACCGTCCCGAATTTCTCACCGACACCAACGGCAACGGCATCATGAACCATGTCTTTGACGGCTACGAGCCGTTCAAGGGCGAGATCGTCACCCGTCACCAAGGGTCGCTGATTGCCTTTGAAACCGGCGATTCCGTCACCTACGGTCTGTACGCGGCGCAGGAACGCGGCAGACTCTTTATCGGCGCGGGCGTGCCGGTCTATGAGGGCATGATCGTCGGCGCAAGCCCCAAGTCGGAGGACATCACCGTCAATGTCTGCAAGAAAAAGCATATCACCAACACCCGTGCGTCCGGCTCCGACGACGCGCTCAAGCTCACGCCGCCGACAATTATGTCGCTGGAGCAGTGTCTGGAATTTATCGCGGACGACGAGCTGGTGGAGGTCACACCCGAAAATATCCGCATGCGCAAGCGCATCCTCTCCAAGGAACAGCGCATGAAGCAGGCGTTCAGAAAGAAACAATCATAATTTAACACTATTGAGGTAATATGAAAGCGATCATACAGCGAGTTTCCGGCGCCGCCGTTGCCGTAGACGGAAAAACCGTCGGCGAGGTGAGCAAGGGCTTTTTGATACTGCTCGGCGTGGCGCAGGGAGACGACGAAAAGGAAGCGCAGGTGCTCGCGGATAAAATCAGCGGACTGCGCGTCTTTACCGACCCCAACGACAAAATGAATCTGGCGCTCGCCGACATCGACGGCGAGGTGCTGGTCATCTCCAATTTCACCCTTTGCGCCGACTGCTCTCACGGCAGACGCCCGAGCTTTATCGGCGCGGCGCGACCCGAAACAGCCGAGCCGCTCTACCGGTATTTTTGCGAAAGACTGCGGCAAAACGGCGTCAAAAAAGTGGCGCAGGGCGTCTTCGGCGCTGACATGCAGGTAAGCCTTGTCAACGACGGTCCCGTCACCATTGATATTGATTCAAAGGATTTGAAGCGATGATACACATACAGATCTATCCCGTAACCATGCTCGGCACCAACTGCTGCTATCTGGTGGACGAAGCGACCGGCACATCGGCTGTCAGCGACCCGGGCGCACGCTCCGCCGCACTCGAAAAGCAGATCGACGCGGACGGCGGCAAGCTTGCGTATGTGCTGCTGACCCACGGTCACTACGACCACATCTGCTACGCCAAGCAGCTCGCCGACAAATACAACGCCAAAATCGTCACCGGCAGGCTCAACGCGCCGTTTTTGCGCGACGGCCATCTCAACGGAACGCGCAACCACGGCATTCCGTTCACGCCCTTTGAGGCGGACATGCTGCTCGATGACGGCGACACCTTTATGCTCGGCAATACCGAGATCACCTACCTCTCCACACCCGGTCACACCGCCGGCTGCGGCATCTTTCTCTTTGAGAACGTCATGCTGGCAGGCGACCTGATCTTTGAGGAATCCTACGGCAGGACCGACCTGCCCACCGGCGACGACCGCCAGATGGTGCAGTCCCTCAAGCGCGTCAAGGAGCTAAAGGGCGACTGCCACATCATCCCCGGTCACGGTCCGCTCACCACGCTCGGTCACGAGAGACTGTACAATCCGCTGATGGGACGGCTGTAGCATGAACGTCTATATCAAAAACAACACCTTTTGGTTTGAGGTCGAGAACCTGACGCGGCTGTTTTTTCCGAATGAAAAAATCTCGGTTTTTAAGGAATTTTCAGCGGTGCAGGCGCCGTATATTTATACAGAGCTGGGCGACACGATCACCGTCCGCGTCAAAATCGGCGACTTTTTGCGTGAATCACACGCCGCCGCTTCGGCTTCGAACGGGGAGAACGAGCTGCAGACCGTCCGCCTGCTCTACCGCATTTTGGCGGAATACAGCGGTGTGGAGCAGCCTTGGGGTCTGCTGACCGGCGTGCGCCCCATCAAGCTTTTGCGCAAGCTTGACCGCACCGTCGGCAAGGAAGCGGCAAAGCAAAAATTCCTGCACGACTATTTTGTCAGCGAAGAAAAGACCGCGCTCGCCCTGCAAACCGAAGCGCACGAGCAGCGCATCATCGAACAGTCGCATCCCGATTCGTTCAGCCTGTATGTGGGCATCCCGTTTTGTCCGTCGCGGTGCAGCTACTGCTCCTTTGTGATGGCGTCGGTCGAGCGCGCCCAAAAGCTGATCGCGCCGTATGTTGACCTGCTGTGCGAGGAGCTGAAAGTGACCGCGCAGATCGCAAACGACTGCGGTCTGCGGCTCGAGAGCGTCTACTTCGGCGGCGGCACGCCCACCACCCTGAGCGCCGAACAGCTCGACCGCGTGCTCGGCACCGTCAACCGCTGCTTTGATTTGTCGCGCTGCCATGAATTCACGGTGGAGGCAGGCAGACCCGACACCGTGACGGCGGAGAAGCTTTTTGCTTTAAAAGAAAATAACATTGACAGGATCAGCATCAATCCGCAGACGCTCAGCGACAGCGTGCTCTGCGCCATCGGCAGAAAACACACCGCCGAACAGTTTTTGGAGGCGTTTGCACTGGCACGGCGCTGCGGCTTTGAGAACATCAACACCGATTTGATCGCCGGACTGCCCACCGACACGCCGGAGAGCTTTTGCCGTTCGCTCGACACGGTGCTCGGTCTGAACGCCGAGAGCATCACCGTGCACACGCTCTGCATGAAGCGTGCCGCCAACCTCACCACCGAGGGCAAGACGCTCAACAGGGAAGAGGCGCTGGCTGCGCGGCAGATGGTCGCCTATGCGCGCGAACGGCTGACGGCGAACGGTTACATCCCGTACTACCTCTACCGCCAGACGCGCATGGTCGGCAACCTCGAGAACGTCGGCTGGTCAAAGCCCGGCTGCGAGAGCTATTACAACGTCTATGTCATGGACGAGACCCACACCATCCTCGCCTGCGGCTGCGGCGGCGTGAGCAAGCTGCGCGATCAAAGCAGCGATTATTTGGAGCGGATTTTCAATTTTAAGTATCCGTATGAATATATAGACAGATTTGATGAAATGCTCAATAGAAAAGCCCAAATTTCACGGTTTTATGGTAAAAAGACGGTTGATTATTCAGCCGAATAGTGGTATAATATTGAGCAAATACTTCGGGTTTTTCATCCGGAAAAAAGAAAGGTGAGACCAATGAAAAATTTTGACACACTCTTCGGCGACGTGAGAGAAAATGCCATGGCGGCTGCATCGGCTGTTTCCAAGCAGGCTGTAAAATTCTATGACGCCTCCAAGCACAGGATCTCCGCTGAGGGCATCAAGCGCAGTATCGTCAAAAAGCTGATCGTGCTCGGCAAGCTGACCTATAAGGCTACCACACAGGATGTTGACCTCTCCGGGGATATTGCCAAAACCGTTGAGGAGATCACCGAGCTGAAGCAGAGCCTTGCGCTGGTAAACGCGCATATCGCCTCTATCAAGAACCAGAAGATTTGCCCCGCCTGTGAAAACGCCGTTCCGCAGTACTCTGTTTTCTGCAACATCTGCGGTCACAAGTTTGAGACGGAGGAGCCGGTCGCCGCGGAAGAATCACCTGCAGAGGAAGCTGTTGCCGTAACGGAAAACGAAGTCGTGACGGTCGCGGAGGAAGCGGCTGCCGTGACTGCCGAAGCAGATGAAGAAGAGACGCCTGCGGAGGCCGAAAAGGCGGCGAATGCCGAAGCCGACGAAGCAGCAGAAAAAGAATGATCCCAAATCAGTAGTATAACGATAGCAACAACAGGGGCGGCATTTGTGCGCCCCTGTTGCGCGGATAATCGCTTTTTATACAAATACAATCCTTTTTGACACTGATAGGTGGTATAATTTGAGAAAAACATACAACGCGGTCAAAAACTTTGAGCAGGACGTTTCTTCCTCCTTTATCAAAGGCGCTGCCATTCTGACGATCAGCATGGTCATCGTCAAGGTGTTCGGACTCCTTAACAAGATCATTCTCGTTCGCATTTTAACCAACTACGGCATCGAAGGCATGGCTTCCTTCGGCATGGGTCTTTACGCCAACGCCTACGAGCTGTTTGTCGTTATCTTTACGGTCGCCACCGGCGGTCTGCCCATCGCAATTTCGCGCTTGGTGTCCGAAAACATGACCAAAAAACGCTACAAGGATGTGCGGCAGATCCACAATATCTCCGTTCCGTTCTTTACGATCCTCGGCTTGGTCTGCTTTTTGATCATCGTCGGCTCCAGCGTGCCCTACACATATTTTGTCATCAAATCGCGCTACGCCGTCTACGGCATGGTCGCCCTGGCGCCCACGGTCTTTTTCGGCTGCCTCGCCTCCGCCTACCGCGGCTACTATGAGGGTCAGCGCAACATGACGCCGACCGCCGTCTCCGAGATCATCGAGGCGGTCGTCAAGCTGGTCGTCGGCTCGCTGCTCGCCTACGGCATCCTGGTTTGGGGCATGGAATCCAACGCCGCCACCCACTCGTTTTTGTGGATGCATTTTGCCAATGCGGAAGAAGCCAACCACACCATTCTGGCGTTCTCCGTCGCCGGCGCGATCATCGGCATCTCGCTGAGCAGCATGCTGTCCTGGCTCTATTACTTCCTGAAATTCAAGCTCCAGGGCGACGGCATTCCCAAGGAATATTACGAAAACTCCGTTGAAGCCCGCCAAAAGCGCGAGACCTTTATGACGATCATCAAGACGGCGCTGCCCATCGCGGCAGGCACGCTGGTCATGAGTCTCGGCTCATGGGTCGATTCGATCATCATTCAAAACGTGCTGCTGAACCTCGCGCAGACCCACGAGCAGGAGCTGATGGCGCAGTACCATATGTTCTATCCGCCGGACGCGTTCCACGGCAAGCACATCACCATCCACACCAATCTCTGGGGCTGCTACTCCAACGCGCTGACGCTGATGCAGCTCGTCACTGCGGTCACACAGGTGTTCGGCTCCTCGGCGATGCCCAACGTCACCAGCGCATGGACAAAGGGAGACAAGCGCGAGCTGCGCACCTCGATCAATACCGTCCTCAAAATGACGATGATGTTCACCCTGCCCATGTCCTTCGGTCTGTGCGTGCTGGCACATCCGGTCATGGAGCTTGTCTACGGCAGGAGTCCGGAGATCGTGCAGATCGGCGGCAATGTGCTCACCGTCATGGGCGTCACCACGATATTCACGGCGATCATCACCCCGATATGCTCCATGATAAACGGTATCGGCAAGGTCAAGATCCCGATGATCCTCTACACCCTCTGCATGCTGGTCAAGGTGGGGACCTCTTGGATCTTCGTCAGCATCCCGGCGATCAACATTCAGGGCGCTACCGCCGGCTCGCTGGTCTCCTACGCACTGATTTGCATCATCGGCATGTTCCTGCTGGTGAAATACAGCGGCGTCATGCCAGACTTTTTCAGCACGACCGTCAAGCCCCTGATTGCGTCCGTCTGCTGCGCCTTGGGCGCGCTGGGCGCTTATCATCTGCTGTCGCACAACTTCACCGCCACGGCGGTATGCCTGAGCATTTTTGTTGCGGTCGCGGTGACAGGCGTGATCATCTTTATCGGTCATATCCTCGCAGGCACCACGCCCGTGGGACGGCATTTTACCGAAGAAAAATACAGCATAAACCGCCTGTTTTCGGCGCTTGCGGGCGCAGCGGTCGGCATCGGCGCAGGCTTTTTGACCTTCCGTCTGGTCGGCATGCTGCCGCCGGGATTTTTCAGCCGTATATCGACTGTTTTTGCGATCCTGTTCGCGGTAGTCGTTTATGGTGCAGTTTTACTAATAATTCGCACCTTTAGTATCGAAGAAGTCAAATTTCTTCCAAAAGGTGAAAAAATTGCAAAAACACTTGAAAAATTCCACCTGATTGGGTAAAATAATATGCGGCGCTAAACAACTAAACAGGAGATAAACAAGCAATGGAATACCCGCAAAAAGAAAGATACGATTTTAATGATCTGATTGAAATTGTCAAGATCCTGCGCGCACCCGGCGGATGTCCGTGGGACATGGCGCAGACACATGAATCCATTCGCTCCAACTTTATCGAAGAAACCTATGAAGCGATCGAAGCCATCGACACAAAGGACACCGAACTGCTCAAGGAGGAGCTGGGCGACGTGCTGCTGCAGGTGGCGCTCCACTCCGAAATGGAGCGTGAGGCAGGCTCCTTTGATATGAACGACGTGTGCGACGGCATCTGCAAAAAGCTGATCATCCGTCATCCGCACGTGTTCGGCGACAAATCGGCTGACAACGAAAAAGAGGCGCTGCAAAACTGGAATGCGGTCAAAATGCAGACCAAGCATCAAAAGACCCAGACCGAAGCCATGCAGAGCATTTCGAGAGCGCTGCCGTCTTTGATGCGCAGCGAGAAGATCCAGCGCAAAGCGGCAAAGGTCGGCTTTGACTGGGAAAATGTGTACGGCGCGCTCGACAAGCTCTCCGAGGAGATCAGTGAGCTAAAGGTCGCTATCACACACAGCACCATCGAGAACCAAACAGAGGAGCTGGGCGACGTGCTCTTTTCGGTCGTTAACGTTTCCCGTTTTCTCGGTGTGGACAGCGAAAAGGCACTTTATCAGACTTGTGACAAATTTATCAACCGTTTTTCGATGGTCGAGCAGCTGGCGCTGGAGCGCGGTATCGACATGAAAAACGCCGATATGAGCGTACTTGATTCCCTTTGGGAGGAAGTTAAGATAAAACTAAAGAATAATTAATGGAGGTTTTTTCAACATGAAAAAGACAGATTTAATTGATGTTATTAAAGAAAATGTCGGCATTTCCAAAAAAGACGCCGAGAAGGCTCTGACCGTTAGCAGCGCCAGAGAAACGCAAGAACCGGCGTAGACCCCAGAACCGGCAACTCCATTGACATTCCGGCTTCCAAGGTTCCTGCGTTCAAGGCGGGCAAAGCGTTCAAGGACATTGTCAACAAGTAATGAACTACTGATGAAAGAGCCGCTTGCAGGCTCTTTTTTCACTTTTGAAAGCATTTTGAAAGGACTTTTCTGATGAGATTAGACAAATATTTGAAGGTGTCGCGCCTGATCAAGCGCCGCACCGTTGCCAATGAAGCGTGCGACGCCGGCAAGGTCACGGTCAACGGAAAAATCGCACGCGCCTCCTATGATGTGAAGGTCGGCGATATTCTCGAGATCACGCTCGGCGCGCGCAGCGTCCGTGTTAGGGTGACAGAGGTCAAAGAGACCGTCCGCAAGGAGGACGCGGCGACCATGTACACCGCGGTATAGGATAGCAAAAGGACAGGCATTTTTCGCCCGGCTTCTCCGTATATATTACCGTAACAATATACGGAGGTCATCTTATGAGCGAATCACCGAGCAGGAAAAAGCACACTCTCATGCTGGACGACCGCAAACGGCTGGTGCTGACCGGCGCCGAGGATGTGAGCGGTTTTAACGAGGAGACCATCGCGGTCAAAACCTCGGCAGGCAACCTGATGATAAAGGGCAGCGGTCTGCATATCGACCGGCTGAATCTCGAAACGGGCGACGTCACCGTGGACGGCGCCGTCAACTCGCTGCAATACAGCGGAAGCGACGGCTCGCGCTCGCGGTTCTCCAAGCTGTTCCGGTAGGGGAAGATCGTGGAGCTGACAGTGGCGCAGCAGTCGGTCGCCTTTGGCTGTTCCGTCCTCATGGGGATCGGCCTCGGCGTCATCTACGGACTGCTCAAGCTTTGGAGGACCGCCTTTTGCCCCGGCAGGCTCGCTGTCGTCCTCTCGGACAGCTGCTTTATGCTCTTGTGGGCACTGGCGATATTCTGCTTTTCGCTGGCATATCTGTCGGGCTACGTCCGCTTTTATGTCGCGGCAGGCAGCTTGTCGGGGATCGTGCTCTACCGGTTGACGATAGGGCGCGTGCTGTTTCGGATATACAGCCCTATTATTCGAATAACGAAAAAAGCTATTCAAAAAATTTGCGAAAAAATAAAAATATTTGCGAAATACCTATTGAAAATTGCCTGCAAGTTATTGTATAATATAAACAGTGGGTTAGCATATCTGAAGAAAAACCGCAATATACGATCGAATCATGAAAAAAGGAATTTGAATGATAAGAAAAAAAAGAAACTCCCGAAAAAAAACGGCGGCGCCGTCAACAAGTGCCGCCAATGCAGCCGCAGGCGTTGAAGAGACCGCCGTGGAGCAGGGACCGAAGGTTATTGACAATCCACGGAAAAAACGCAGACTGCGCTATGTTTTGCTTTATATCGCGGCAATCGGCTTTGTATTCTACGCTGTGATCACCATCATCAACCAGAATGTAAAAATTGCCGAAAAGCGGGCAGAGCTAAGTGAATTGCAGCAGCATATCAATGTTGTTGAGATAGAATCCGATTATCTCCAAAAGGTTCAGAACTATGAGGGCGATGAGCTGGCGGAGTATATGGAAAAAATCGCCAAGGAGGACCTTGGCTACGTCAGCGAGGGTGAACGCATTTTCATCAATGTCGCAGGCGACTAAACGGCAAAAGAACATACTGCAAAGGTATTGAGGGGAAATTAAAATTTATGGCAATTGAGGTCGGAGCTATTTTAGAAGGAAAGGTTTCCGGAATTACAAAATTCGGTGCGTTTATCGACTTGCCGGAATCCAAAACGGGCATGGTGCATATTTCTGAGGTCGCACCTACCTTCATCACGGAGATCAGCGATTATGTCAAGGTCGGTCAGATCGTCAAGGTGAAGGTGCTCGCTGTCAACGATGGTAAAATCAGCCTGTCCCTGAAGCAGGCACTGCCCAGAGAACAGCAAAAAAAGCCGCAAAAGCAAAAACAGCAGCAGCGCAGCCAAAACCGCCAGCCCTACAAGCCTGCGCCGCCGGTCAAGTCGCCCGGTGACTACGAGTGGCAGAGCTCGCGCAAGGCGTCGCCCTCCAGCTTTGAGGACATGATGTCGCGCTTCAAGCAGACCAGCGAGGACAAAATCTCCGACTTAAAGCGCGGTGAGAGCCGCGGCTACAGCCGTCGCGGCAACGGCAACGGAAGAAGATAGCTTCCGCACTCTGCACCCTACGCCGCCGCATGCCGGCGCGTACCATATTCGAATGCAAAAACACAACGCGCAGGGTCACTGCGCGGCTGAAGGAGGTTTATGATGACGATTACCTACACAGCCAGAAAGGTCACATTACGGGATAATTTTAAGGAGCGCGTGGAGAAAAAGCTCGCCAAGTTCCAAAAGATTTTTTCCGACAAGGCGGAAGCCCATGTGGTGGTGACGGTGGAAAAGAACCGTCAGACGGTGGAGATCACCATCCGCGACAACAAGATGATTTATCGCGCCGAGAGCACCATGTCCGAGATGAACGACGCGCTCGACCGCGTGGTTGACATTTTGATGCGCCAGATCCGCAAGAACAAAACGCGTCTCGAAAAGCGCGTCAAGGCAGGCAGCATCGACGCACTCACCGCAGATATGCCTGCACAGGAGGAGCCTGAGGAGGAGTATCAGGTCGTCCGCAAAAAGCAGGTAATGCTCAAGCCCATCAACGTTGAAGAAGCGATCCTCGAAATGAACATGATCAACCACGACTTCTTCATGTTCATCAACGCCGAGACCGACGAGATGAACGTCGTCTACAGACGCGCCAACGGCAACTACGGCGTGCTGGAGCCGACAAAGGACTGACAACGAATAAACACAGGGAAGGGTATCGGTTATCCGATACCCTCTGTTTTTGGAGGAACTATGAAAATGACCTTTTGCGCGCCCTGCATTTTCGGCTTGGAGGGCTACTGCGCCAACGAATTCCGTTTTTTGGGGCTTAATAATGTCCGCGCCGAAAACGGCAGGGTGCTGTTTGACGGCGATTTTTCCGCCATGGCGCGCGCCAACATCAACGCGCACTACGCCGAACGCATTCAGATTTTGCTCGGCGAGTTTCGCGCCGTCAGCTTTGAGGAGCTTTTCAACCGTGTAAAGGCGTTGAACTGGGCGGATTTTATCGGTCCCAACGACGCGTTTCCTGTCAAGGGCAGCTGCCTGAAATCACAGCTGATGAGCATGACCGACTGCCAAAAAATCATCAAAAAGGCGGTCGTCAACAGCCTTTCGGCGCGTTATATGCTCTCTTGGTTCGAGGAGACGGGCGCGGTGCACCAGATCCAGTTTTTGGTGATGAACGACCGCGTGAGCATGCTGCTCGACACCACCGGCGCCGGACTGCACAAGCGCGGCTACCGCGCACAGGCAAACGACGCGCCGCTCAAGGAGACGCTGGCGGCGGCGATGGTGGAGATGTCCGGCGTGCGGCGCAACCATTTTGTCGTTGACCCGATGTGCGGCAGCGGCACCATTTTGATCGAAGCCGCCATGAAGGCGCTCAAAATCGCACCGGGACTGACGCGCCGTTTTGCCGCCGAGGAATGGGGCTGCGTGCCGGACGGCGTTTTTGAAGCCGAGCGGGAGGCGGCGCGTGCCAAGATCGACCGGGACTGTCCGTTTCGTGCAGAGGGCTATGATATCGACGAAGCCGCGCTTGCGATCGCCAAACACAACGCGGAGGTGGCAGGCGTAGGCGACCGCATCACCTTTCAAAAACGCGACATACGCGATTTTGCGGTACCGGAGGGCTACTGCACGGTCATCACCAATCCGCCCTACGGCGAGCGGCTGCTCGATCTGAACACCGCCGAGGCGCTCTATGCCGTGATGGGACAGCGCTTCAAGCATGAAAAGGGCAAGCGCTACACCGTAATCACGCCCGACGACGATTTTGAAAAGATCTTCGGCAGAAAGGCGGACAAGCGCCGCAAGACCTATAACGGCATGCTGAAATGTCAGATCTATCAATTTTTCAAATAAACACTTGACAAATTTATCTGTTCGTACTAAACTATAAAGCGAAGCAGGGGAGTCCGTCCAAGCGGACTGAGAGTAGGCTGTTGCCTTGACCCTTATACCTGATGCGGATCATGCCGACGTAGGAAGCTGTCATAGTTTCGTAAAAAAGCGTTGCGTTTTCCGCAGCGCTTTAATTTTTTTAGGAGATGTTTTTATGAACGCAAGCGTTGCGATCCAAACCCTTCCCGAAGCCAAAAACGACGAAGAGCTCATCCGCATCGTGGATGAGGTGATCGCCTATATCAAAAGCACCGGACTAAAGTGCTATGTGGGTCCCTTTGAAACCGCTATCGAGGGTGACTATGATGAGCTGATGGACATCGTCAAGGAGTGCCAGCACATCGCCATTCGCGCAGGCGCGCCTTCCGTGCTCGCCTACATCAAGGTCGATTACCGTCCGGAGGGAGATGTGCTGACGATTGAAAGAAAAGTTACGAAGCACCATCAATAAGGTTCTGCCGCCGCTCGCCGCACTGCTGCTCATTTTTTTGGCATGGTACTGCATCTGCGCCTTTGGCAGCGTACCCAAGTATATGCTGCCCTCGCCGGGCGATGTGCTCGCCGCCTTTCAAAAGGATTGGCAGCTCATGCTCTCGCATGCGCGCGTCACGCTGGCGGAGACCTTTATCGGCTTGTTTTTCGGCATACTGACGGGCTTTTTGATGGCGGTCATCATGGACAAAATCAGCCTTGTCCGCAAAATGCTCTATCCGCTGATTGTCATCAGCCAAACCATTCCCACCATCGCCATCGCGCCGCTGCTCGTTATCTGGCTGGGCTATCAAATGCTGCCCAAGATTATTCTGATTGTGCTGGTCGTGTTCTTTCCGATAGCCATCAGCCTGCTGGAGGGCTTTGCGTCGGTGGACGCGGACACGGTCAACCTGATGCGGACAATGGGCGCGTCCGATATACAGATTTTTCGTTATGTCAAGCTGCCAAATTCGCTGGGACAGTTCTTTTCAAGCCTGAAAATCTCGGTAAGCTATGCGGTCGTCAGCGCGGTCGTCTCCGAATGGATCGGCGGCACCGAGGGCCTCGGCTGCTACATGACAAGGGTGCGCAAATCCTTTTCGTCCGACAAAATGTTTGCGGTCATCATTTTGATTTCCGTACTGAGTCTGCTATTAATATGGCTCACGCATATCATTCAGCACGCGTGCATGCCGTGGGATAAAATTAATCAAAAAAGGAGAAACCAATGAAAAAAAGACTTTCAGCTGTTCTGCTTGCCTGTGCGCTCCTGTTGGGCGTTGCGGCAGGCTGCGCGGCAAATAACCAAAAAAGCGAGACCAAGAGCGAGGCGGCCGGTGAATCCGCAACCAAGGATTCACCGGCAACCGCCGATTCCTCCGACAAAACAAAGATCACCTTTGTGCTCGACTGGACGCCCAACACCAACCACACCGGTCTGTATGTCGCACAGGATAAGGGCTATTTTGACGACGCCGGTCTGGAGGTAGAGATCGTGCAGCCGCCCGAGGACGGCGCCGAAATGCTGGTAGGCTCCGGCAAGGCACAGTTCGGCGTTTCGTTCCAGGACAGCATGCTGCCTGCCGTCGCAGGCGAGGGCAAGGTGCCGATCGAGGCGGTCGCCGCGCTGGTACAGCACAACACCTCCGGCATCATTTCGCTCAAGGGCAACGGCATGGACAAGCCCAAGGGCATGGAGGGCAAAACCTACGCCACCTGGGATCTGCCGATCGAAAAGGCGACCCTCAAAACCGTGGTGGAAAAGGACGGCGGCGACTTCTCCAAGGTCAAGCTGATCCCCTCCACCGTCACCGACGAGGTCTCCGCCCTGCAAAGCAAGCAGGTGGACGCTATCTGGGTGTTCTACGGCTGGGCAGGCGTTGCCACCGAGGTCGCCGGACTCGAGACCGACTATTTCGCCTTCAAGGACATCGACCCTGTATTTGACTACTATACGCCCGTCGTCGTCGGCAATATCGACTGGATGCAGCAAAACGCCACCCAGACCATGCGCTTCCTCAGCGCCCTGAAAAAAGGCTATGAGTTTGCCATCGACCATCCCGACGAGGCTGCCGACATCCTCTTAAAGGCTGCGCCGGAGCTCGACAGCACACTGGTCAAGGCGAGCCAGCAGTATCTTTCCAAGGAATACAAGGCGGACGTCGAGAAGTGGGGCTACATGGATCCCGAGCGTTGGAACGCCTTCTATAACTGGATCAACGACAACGATCTGTTTGAGGAAAAAATCGCCGAGAACACCGGCTTTACCAACGATTATCTGGTGTAAGCATGCACGCGCTCGACATTCAAAGCGTCAGCTTTTCCTATGACGGAAAAACCAATATTCTCGAAAACCTCAACCTCACGCTGCATGAGGGAGAGCTGATTTGTCTGCTCGGCGTGAGCGGCGGCGGCAAGACCACGCTGTTCAATGTCATTGCGGGACTGAACCGTCCGCAAACGGGCAAGGTGCTCCTCGGCGGAGAGGACATCACGGGTCAGTCCGGCAAAATCAGCTACATGCTCCAAAAGGATATGCTCCTGCCGTTTCGCACGGTAGAGGACAACGTGGCGCTGCCGCTGATCATCAAGGGCGTGAAGAAAAAAGAGGCGCGGCAAATCGTCGGCAGGCACTTTGCCGCCTTTGGCATCGACGGCACGCAAAAGCGCTATCCGGCGGAGCTTTCGGGAGGTATGCGCCAGCGCGCGGCACTGCTGCGCACCTATATGTTCGGCGGCTCGGTCGCGCTGCTCGACGAACCGTTCAGCGCGCTCGACACCCTGACAAAGAGCGAGATGCACCGCTGGTACCTCGATGTGATGGACGAGATCAAGCTGTCCACCATCTTCATCACCCATGATGTGGACGAGGCGATCTTGCTCTCCGATCGCATTTGTCTGCTGCGCGGCAGACCCGGCACCATCACCGACGAGATCGTGATCAGGGAGCCAAAGCCGCGGCGCAGGGATTTTAATCTCACCGAGGAGTTTTTGCAGTATAAAAAACAGATTATTTCCAAATTACAGTAATACATGGACAGGCAAGGGCACGCTTCGGCGTGTCTTTGTCTTTTTGCGCAATTGTGCACGAATACCAAATCCCGATTATTAGCTTTTAAAATAAAATGTGGCTTTTAGGGTTTACAAACGCTATATATTGTGGTAAAATGGTATTTGTAAAAATATGCAAACAAATATTTGATTACGGAGGACATTATGGAAGCTTACAAAAAGGAATTTATTGAATTCATGGTAGACTGCAACGTGCTGAAATTCGGTGATTTTGTCACCAAGAGCGGCAGAAAAACACCGTTCTTTGTCAACACCGGCTTTTATCGCACCGGCGCGCAGCTCAGACGTCTGGGCGCTTATTATGCCGAGGCGATCAGGGACAAGTTCGGTCTTGACTTTGATGTGCTGTTCGGCCCCGCCTACAAGGGCATCCCGCTTTCGGTCGCGGCTACCATTGCCATCAGCGAAAAATACGGCGCCGACATCCGCTACTGCTCCAACCGCAAGGAGGTCAAGGATCACGGCGACAAGGGCATTTTGCTTGGCAGCCCGATCAACGACGGCGACAAGGTCGTGATCATTGAGGACGTCACCACCGCCGGCACCTCTATCGAGGAGACGCTCCCCATCATCAAGGCGCAGGGCGATGTGACGCCGGTGGGCTTGGTCGTGTCCGTTGACCGCATGGAGCGCGGCAAGGGCGAGAAGAGCGCCTTGGCTGAGATCGAGGAGAAATACGGTCTGCAAACCACCGCGATCGTCACCATGGCGGAGGTCGTGGAGCACCTCTATAACAGAGAATACAAGGGCAAGGTGATCATCGACGATACGCTCAAGGCGGCTATCGACGCTTATTACGAACAATACGGCGTAAAATAATGGCGGACAAACAGGAAAAGGAAAAGAATCTGCATGCCGGACACCGCCAGCGCATGAAACAGCGGTTTATAGATTATGGATTTCAGGGAATGCAGCAGCATGAGATCTTGGAGATACTGCTGTATTATGCGATCCCGCGAAAGGACACCAATCCGCTGGCGCACCGACTGCTGGATCGCTACGGCTCGTTTGCCAAGGTGTGCGATTCACCTGTTGACGAGCTGCAAAGGGATTTTGGTATGAGCGAATCCGCCGCTGTCCTGCTGAAAATGATACCCGAGCTGGCACGCACTTATTCCGAAACCAAAACACTGGTCGACCATATTAACATGAAAAACGCGCCGGAAATACTCCGAAAAAAGTTCATCGGCGCCACGGTCGAAAAGTCGGCGATCGCGCTGGCGGATTCCAATGACAGGCTGATCCTGTGCGAGATCATCGCCGAGGGCTCTGTTTCCGCCACCGAATCGCCGATACGGAAGATCGTGGATCTGGCGCTGCGCCACAACGCAAAATATGTGTATCTGGCACACAATCACCCGAGTGAGATGTGCGTTCCCTCGCGGCAGGACGTCGAGACCACGCACATGATCTCCGTCACGCTGGACGGTATCGGCGTGATACTGGTCGATCACTTGGTCATCACCTCAAACGATTATTTTTCTATCCGTTCACACAAACAGCTTTCCAAGGTTTTTGTCAACAAACGTTATGAAATTTAAGATCCATTCCAAATATCAGCCCACGGGCGACCAGCCGCAGGCGATCGACGCCATCGTAAACAGCATCAACAACGGCAACCGCGAAACCACGCTGCTCGGCGTCACCGGCTCCGGCAAAACCTTTACCATGGCAAACGTCATCGAACGCACCCAGCGTCCGACGCTTGTTTTGGCGCACAACAAAACGCTCGCCGCGCAGCTTTGCAGCGAGTTCAAGGAGATCTTTCCCGAGAACGCAGTGGAGTATTTTGTCAGCTATTACGACTACTATCAGCCGGAGGCGTATGTCCCCCAGACCGATACCTATATCGAAAAGGACAGCTCCATCAACGACGAGATCGACAAACTGCGCCACAGCGCCACGCTGGCGCTTTCGGAGCGGCGCGATGTGATCATTGTCGCCTCGGTTTCGTGTATCTACAGCTTGGGCGACCCGATCGACTACCGCAACATGGTGATCTCGCTGCGTCCCGGGATGGAAAAATCGCGTGAGGAGCTGGTAAAAAAGCTGGTGGAGCTGCAATACGAGCGCAACGACATCAATTTTATCCGCAACAAATTCCGCGTCAGGGGCGATGTGGTGGAGATCTTTCCGGCGTCGTCCAACGATTCGATCATTCGTGTGGAGTTTTTCGGCGACGAGATCGACCGCATTTCCGAGATCAATCCGCTCACCGGCGAGCTAAAGGCGATCCTGAAGCATGCGGCGGTTTATCCTGCCTCGCACTATATCGTTTCGCGCGACAAAATGCAGGTCGCACTGGCGGAGATCGAGCGCGAGCTTGACGAACGGCTCGCCTTCTTCCGCGAAAACGGCAAGCTGCTCGAAGCCCAGCGCATCGAGCAGCGCACGCGCTATGATATGGAAATGCTGCAGGAGATCGGCTTTTGTTCCGGCATCGAAAACTATTCGCGCATTCTCTCGGGCAGACCGCCCGGCTCCAAGCCGTACACGCTGCTCGATTATTTTCCCGACGATTTTCTGCTGTTCGTGGACGAATCCCACGTGACGTTGCCGCAGGTCAGGGGCATGTACGCCGGCGACCGCGCACGCAAGCAGAGTCTGGTGGATTACGGCTTTCGTCTGCCGTCGGCGCTCGACAACCGGCCGCTGAGCTTTGACGAATTCTATGACCACATCAACCAAGCGGTATTCGTCAGCGCGACGCCCGGCGACTTGGAGCTGGAAAAAAGTCAGGTCGTGGCGGAGCAGATCATCCGACCCACCGGCTTGCTCGACCCCGAGATCTCGGTGCGTCCCACCGAGGGACAGCTCGACGATTTGGTGTCCGAGATCAATGTCCGCGCCGCCAAAAAGCAGCGCGTGCTCGTGACGACGCTCACCAAAAAAATGGCGGAGGACCTGACCAATTACCTCGAAACCATGGGCATCCGCGTGCGCTATATGCACCACGATATAGACACGGTGGAGCGCATGGAGATCGTGCGCGATCTGCGTCTCGGCGAATTTGACGTGCTGGTCGGCATCAACCTGCTGCGCGAGGGCTTGGATATTCCCGAGGTGTCGCTGGTCGCGATCCTCGACGCGGACAAGGAAGGCTTTTTGCGCAGTGCGCGCTCGCTGATCCAGATCGTCGGACGTGCCGCGCGTAACAGCGAGGGCATGGTGATCATGTATGCCGACAGCGTGACGGATTCCATGCAGCAAACGCTGACGGAAACCAACCGCCGCCGCGAGATCCAGCAAAAATATAACGAGGAGCACGGCATCGTGCCGCAAACCATCGTCAAAAAGGTCAGCGAGATCCTCGAGATCTCCACCCATTCCGACAGCGAGTTCAAGAATGTCAAAAAGCTCAGCAAGGCAAAGCGCCAGCAGCTCATCGAAAGCCTGACAAAGGAGATGAAGGCGGCGGCGCGTCTGCTCGAATTTGAGCACGCAGCCTATCTGCGCGATAAGATCAAAAAACTGCGCGGAGACAAGGGCGCATAAAAGTGGGATTTCATTTCACAATGCATCATGCTTGATTGCGGTTGGGAAAGAAGCCTGTCCCGCATTATCAAATAAGGAAGTAGTATATGGCAAGAAAAAAACAGCAGGCATACGGCAACGAAAGCATCACCACGCTAAAGGGCGCCGAGCGTGTGCGCAAGCGTCCTTCGGTCATCTTCGGTTCCGACGGACTCGACGGCTGCGAGCATTCGGTGTTTGAAATCCTCTCCAACTCCATCGACGAAGCACGCGAGGGTCACGGCAAAAAGATTATCGTGACGCGTTTTTCAAACGGCGCGATTGAGGTCGAGGATTACGGCAGAGGCATTCCCGTCGATTTCAACGAGAAGGAACAGCGCTACAACTGGGAGCTGGTGTTCTGCGAAATGTACGCCGGCGGCAAGTACGGCAACAACGAGGGCGAGAGCTATGAATTCTCGCTCGGCATGAACGGTCTCGGTCTGTGCTCCACGCAGTACAGCTCCGAATATATGGACGTCGATATTCGCCGCGACGGCATGCGCTACACGCTGCATTTTGAAAAGGGCGAGAATGTCGGCGGCTTGAAAAAGGAGCCCTACAGCAAAAAGGACACCGGCACCAAGATCACCTGGAAGCCCGATCTGGAGGTCTTTACAGACGTCAATATCCCGCCCGAATACTTTCTCGATGTGATGAAACGGCAGGCGATCGTCAACGCAGGCGTAGAGTTCGTTTTCCGCAACCAAAACGGCAGAAGCTTTGACACCACGGTGTTTCAGTATATGAACGGTGTTTCCGACCATGTGGCGGAGCTTGTCGGCGAGGACGGGCTGACCGGCGTGCAGCACTGGACGACCGAGGTCAAGACGCGCGACCGCGACGACAAGCCCGAATACAAGTGCAAGATGGACATCGCTGTCGCCTTTTCCAACAAGGTCAGCGCCACCGAATACTACCACAATTCCAGCTGGCTGGAGCACGGCGGCGCACCCGACAAGGCAGTGCGCAACGCCTTTACCTATCAGATCGACAGCTACCTGAAAAGCACCAACAAATATAACAAGACCGACAAAAAAATCACCTTTGACGACATCGCCGACTGCTTGGTCTGCGTCATCTCGTCCTTTTCGAATATCGCGTCCTACGCCAACCAGACCAAAAAGGCGGTCACCAACAAGGGCATCCAGGACGCCATGACCGCCTTTCTGCGGCAGAGCTTAGAGGTCTATTTTATCGAGAACCCGCTCGAGGCAGACAAGATCGCGGAGCAGGTGCTCATCAACAAGCGCAGCCGCGAGAACGCCGAAAAAACGCGTTTGAACATCAAAAAGAATCTCTCGCGCAATCTCGACATCACCAACCGCGTCGAGAAGTTTATGGACTGCCGCAGCAAGGATATTTCTGAACGGGAATTATTTATCGTAGAGGGCGACTCCGCAAAGGGCGCCTGCGTGCTCGCGCGTAACGCCGATTTTCAGGCGATCATGCCCATCCGCGGCAAGATCCTCAACTGCCTAAAGGTCGATTATGACCGTATTTTCAAAAGCGACATCATCACCGATCTGCTCCGTGTGCTGGGCTGCGGCGTCGAGGTCAAGTCAAAGGCGAACAAGAACCTCTCTTTGTTTGATTTGGATGCACTGCGCTGGAGCAAGGTCATCATCTGCACCGATGCCGACGTGGACGGCTTTCATATCCGCACCATGCTGCTGACCATGCTCTACCGCCTCACACCTACGCTGATACGCGAAGGAAAGGTGTTTATCGCCGAATCGCCGCTGTACGAGATCACCACCAAAAACCAGGTGTATTTTGCCTACGACGAAGCCGAGAAGGAGCAGTTCATCAAGGAGATCGGCGACGAAAAATATACCATCCAGCGCAGCAAGGGTCTCGGTGAAAACGAACCTGATATGATGAACTTTACCACGATGAACCCCAAAACGCGCCGTTTGATCAAGATCATGCCCGACGACGCGGAGCAGACCGCCGCGATCTTTGATATTTTGATCGGCAACAATTTGCAGGCGCGAAAAGATTACATCGTCGAGCACGGCAGCGAATACATCGACCAGCTCGACGTAAGCTGAGGAGGACAGCGCATTGGCACCGAGAAAAAAGAAAACATCAAAGACGACGGACTCCAAGGTCCACGGCGTCATCAACGGCGCAGGCGAGGTCGTGGAGCAGCCGATCGTTTCGACTATTCGCGAAAACTTCATGCCCTATGCCATGAGCGTCATCCTGTCGCGTGCGATCCCCGAGATCGACGGCTTCAAGCCCTCTCACCGCAAGCTGCTCTACACCATGTACAAAATGGGATTGCTAAAGGGCAGCCGCACCAAGTCCGCGAATATCGTCGGCGCGACCATGAAGCTCAATCCGCACGGCGACGCGGCGATCTATGACACCATGGTGCGTCTGTCGCGCGGCTACGAGGCGCTGCTGCACCCGTATGTGGACTCAAAGGGCAATTTCGGAAAGTTCTACAGCCGCGACATGGCGTGGGCTGCCTCCCGATACACCGAAGCCAAGCTTGCGCCGATCTGCGCGGAGCTGTTCAACGATATTGACAAGGACACCGTTGACTTTGTTGACAACTACGACAACACCATGAAGGAGCCGACGCTTCTGCCGGCGCGCTTCCCGTCCGTGCTCGTCAACACCAACACCGGCATCGCCGTCGGCATGGCGTCGAATATCTGCTCCTTCAACCTCAAGGAGATCTGTGAAACCACCGCCGCGCTGATCCGCGACCCAAACCATGATATCAAGTCCACGCTGCCGGCGCCGGACTTTATCGGCGGCTGTCAGATCCTCTATGACGAAAAGGTCATAGAGCAGGTCTATGAGACCGGCAGGGGCAGCATCCGTCTGCGCGCGCGTTACAACTATGACAAGAGCCAAAACTGCATTGATATCCTCTCGATCCCGAGCACCACGACCTCCGAGGTGATCATTGAAAGAATCATTGATCTGGTCAAGCAGGGCAGGATAAAGGAGATCGCGGACATCCGCGACGAAACCGGTCTGGACGGTCTCAAAATCACGATCGACCTCAAGCGAAACGTCAATCCCGATATTTTGATGGCAAAGCTCTTTAAGCTCACGACCTTGGAGGACAGCTACGCCTGCAACTTCAATGTGCTGATCGGCGGCGTGCCGATGGTGCTCGGCGTCAAGGGACTGTTGAATGAGTGGATCGCGTTCCGGATGGAATGCGTTCGCCGCCGCACCTACTTTGACCGCACAAAAAAAGCGGAACGCCTGCACCTCTTGGAGGGTCTTGCCAAGATCCTGCTCGATATCGACAAGGCGATCAAGATCATCCGCGAGACCGACGAGGAGATCGAGGTGGTGCCGAACCTGATGATCGGCTTCGGCATCGACAAAACGCAGGCGGAATATGTGGCGGAGATCAAGCTGCGCCACCTCAACCGCGAATATATCCTCAAACGCACGCAGGACATTGAACAGCTCGAAAAGGAGATCGCCGAGCTGGACGATATTCTGAAAAGCAAGGCGCGCATCAAGACGATCATCGTCAGGGAGCTGAAAGCGATCGCCGCGCAGTACGGCGAACCGCGCCGCAGTATCATTATTTATGAGGACACCGTGCAGTATGTGGAGGAAGCCGCCGCTGTGCCCGATTACGCCTGCACCTTCTTCTTCACCAAGGAGGGCTACTTCAAAAAAATCACGCCGCAGTCCCTGCGCATGAGCGGTGCGCACAAGCTGAAGGACGGCGACGAGATCATGCAGGAGATCGAGCTTTCCAACAACTGCGACCTGCTGTTCTTCACCGACAAGGCACAGGTCTACAAGGCAAAGGCGAGCGATTTTTCCGACACCAAAACGAGCGTTTTGGGCGATTATGTCGCGGCAAAGCTCGGCATGGACGAGGGAGAGAACGCGGTGTACCTGGTCGCCACCAAGGACTATAAGGGGCTGTTGCTCTTCGCGTTTGAAAACGGCAAGGCAGCCAAGGTGCCGCTGGAGGCATACGCCACCAAAACAAACCGCAAAAAGCTGACCGGCGCCTACTCCGACAAAGCGCCCATGACCGCCATGCTGTGGCTGGATGAGGACAAGGAGGTGCTGTTTTCCGCCTCCTCGGGCAGAATGCTGCTGATACACACCGGCGTGCTGACGCTCAAAGCCACGCGCACCACACAGGGCGTGGCGGTGATGAAGCTCAAAAAGGGTCAGCAGCTGATCGGCGTCAAGGCTTATGCGGAGGGCACCTTTGTCAAGCCGCAGCGCTACCGCACCCGTTCGCTGCCTGGGCTCGGCGCGCTCCCGACCGGCGAGGACAAGGGAGAGGAGCAGTTGTCGTTAATTTGATAAAATCACATAAAAATTTCAAAAAAACACTTGAAAACTCCGGTTTAATATGGTAATATATATAAGTTGATTCGTGCGTAAAGGTACGCAATATGAAAGGACGATAGTATGAACGCATTATTCATTGTGCTCGGCATTGTACTCGCGATTGTTTCCATCGCTATCATCGTAGTCATTATTCTTCAGGAAGGCAACCAGCAGGGTATCGGCGTTGTCACCGGTGCGGCTGATTCCTATTTCTCCAAGAATAAGGCTCGTTCCATCGACGCTTTTCTGTCCCGTTGGACAAAGGTGTTTGCGGCGGTGTTCGTCGTGTTCGTTATCGCGCTGAATGTGCTCTCTTTCCTGCAGGAAAAGGGTATTATTTTCAACTGAGTGCGGCTCGGTAACATATTATTTCACATCCAAGCATAAGATAGGCTGTCGAGAGGACAGTCTATTTTTTTGTTTTGGAGATGAAGCCTATGCCGTGGTGGGGGATCGCCGCCTTGTTTGCGGGAACGTTTGTGGTGTTTGCGCTGGTGCATGCGCTGTCAAAAAATAAGCACCCGTTCAAACGGGCGCTTTTGTCTGTCGGGTCGGGACTTTTGACGCTCAGCGGCGTCAACCTGCTGTCCGGCTTTACAGGCGTGACCATACCGGTCAGCCTGCTGTCGATCCTCACCGCCGTAATGGGCGGCGTGCCGGGCGTGACCCTGTTATTGTTTTTAAATCTGATTTTTTGAGGCGACGCCGTAAACCTCCTCCAACGCCTCGCCGACGTTCTCGATGTCCTTTGTCATCAGTCCGAGCATGGTCTTGTAAACGGTCTGCGGATAACTCAAAAAGTTTCTTTTGAGCACCTCCGCCTGTTCAAAGCTCGGCGCGTACAGCGTGAAGTCGAGCAACGTCACATCGCCGCCGGAGACGCGGCAGTTGACCAAAAAGCCGTTGTCTGTTTTTTGGATATCCACAAAATTCTCGCGTGCGGTCTTGCGCTCGCCGAGCAGCCGCAGCGCGCAGTTGTAGGATTTTTGCTTGACGGTGTGCGCCAGCGTGGTTTCGAGCTGGCGGGCGATCACCCTGCCGTTGTCGGTCAGCTCGTAGGTCTGCTCGTTGTCCACGATGTCGCTTGCGCGGAGGTTGCCGTCGTGGAGAAGCTCCTCAAAGGCGACCACGATCTCAAAAAAGTTTGCCAGCTCGTCGGCGCGGATCGCCTCCACCACCAGACTTTGGCTCATTTTGTCATTGACCGAGGCAAAGAGGTAACAGATCAGTATTTTTATTTCATTCTTGCTGCGCAGTCCGCCGGGCGCTACGCCTGCATCAAAGGTATCAAAAGCCATATCGTTCACCGTCTTGTTGTATTTTCCTCTTCATTATAACACATAATAATAAAAAAGTGTAGAGGTAAATATAAAATACAAAAAAACAGTTGATATTTTTTTGATTTTGTGGTATATAATGAAGTGAGGTGATGTGTATGGAGCCTTATATGATGGCATATGTTTGGATCGCACTGGCAATTGTCATGGTCTTGGTCGAAATCACCACGGTACAGCTGGTTTCGGTATGGTTTATGGTGGGCGCGCTCTGCGCTGCTCTTACGACCCTTTTTACCGATTCCATCGTGATTCAACTGGCTGTTTTTGTCGGCGTGTCGCTGTTGGCGTTACTGGTCACGCGGCCGCTCGTCAGACGTCTCAAGGAGAACCGCGTGCAGCTGCGCACCAACATTGACCGTCTGCCGGGCGAAAAAGGCGTTATGCTCAAGCCCGTCGAAAATACCGAATCGGTGGGACAAGCCAAGGTGCTCGGCAAGGTTTGGAGCGTCAAAACCGACAATCCGCCGCTCAAAGAGGGCGACACCGTCCGCGTGATCGCTGTTGACGGAGTTAAGCTGATCGTAGAAAAAGTTTTTTAAGGAGAGACTATTATGGTAGCAACTATTGTTATTGTCAGCATTATTGTTTTGATCATCTTGATCTTGATCGTGCGCAACATCAAGATCGTACCGCAGGCACACGCCTTTGTGGTGGAGCGCTTGGGCGCCTATTACGCCACATGGGACACGGGTCTGCATCTCAAAACACCGTTTATCGACCGGATTTCGCGCAAGGTCTCGCTCAAAGAGCAGGTCGTGGATTTTCCGCCGCAGCCGGTCATCACGCGCGATAACGTCACCATGCAGATCGACACGGTCGTCTATTTTGAGATCACCGATCCCAAGCTCTATACCTACGGCGTAGAACATCCGCTGAGCGCGATCGAAAACCTCACCGCCACCACGCTGCGCAACATCATCGGTGATCTGGAGCTGGACAACACGCTCACCTCGCGCGACACCATCAACGACAAGATCCGCATCATTCTCGACGAAGCCACCGACGCGTGGGGCATCAAGGTCATCCGCGTAGAGCTGAAAAATATCCTGCCGCCGAGAGAGATCCAGGACGCCATGGAAAAGCAGATGAAGGCGGAGCGTGAGCGCCGTGCCAGAATACTGGATGCAGAGGGTGAAAAGCGCAGCCAGATCCTTGTGGCGGAGGGCTTGAAGGAGTCCGCGATCCTCAAAGCCGACGCAGTCAAGGAGCAAAAGATCCGTGAGGCACAGGGTGAAGCAGAAGCGATCCTCACCGTTCAAAAGGCAAACGCCGACGCACTGCGCATGCTCAACGAAGCCGCTCCCAACGACCGGGTCATTCAGCTCAGAAGTCTGGAAGCGTTTGCAAAGGCAGCGGACGGCAAGGCGACCAAAATCATTATTCCCTCCGATATTCAGGGCTTGGCGGGCACCGTTACAGCCGTGAAGGAGCTTTGGACGGATACGGACGTCAAAACAAAATAAACCCGATCACAGCGGCAGCCGACTCACGGTTGCCGTTTTTGCGCGTGTCCTTATTTTGCTGTATAAGAAATCACTAAAATATAATAGTGCTGTCGGACGCATTTTTTCGCTCTATTTTCTCCAAACATATTGAAAAACATCCGTTTTTTCGGTATAATAGTTGGGATAAAATCTATAAAAATAAAGGTAGTGAGCCAATGATGAAAAAAGTAGCCGTAATTATGGGTTCGGACAGTGATTTTCCGGTCGTGACCAAGGCGGTCTTGAAGCTGAAGGAATTCGGTGTTCCGTATGAGGTGCATGTGATGAGCGCGCACCGCACACCCGACGCCGCCATTCGCTTTGCCGGCGAGGCAAAGAAGAACGGCTTCGGCGTGATTATCGCGGCTGCCGGCATGGCGGCGCATCTGGCAGGTGTGCTGGCAGCAAAGACCACGCTGCCGGTTATCGGTATTCCCTGCAAATCCGCGCAGCTCGACGGCATGGACGCGCTGCTGGCGACCGTGATGATGCCCACCGGCATTCCCGTTGCCACGGTAGCGGTTGACGGCGCAGCCAACGCGGCAATTCTCGCTGTGGAAATACTGGCGCTTTCCGATGACTCTCTGGCGCAAAAGCTGGAAAAGATGAAGGCGGATATGGAAAAGGGCGTCGGCGCAAAGGACGCGGCTATGCAGGCTAAGGTGGCTGAGCTTTAATGAATCAGTTTGCAATAATCGACCCCGCTCGCGACAAGGCAAACGACGAGTGCGGCGTATTCGGAATATATAAAAACAACGACGAACTTGACGTCGTCAGCATTACACACGACGCGCTCTACAGCCTGCAGCACAGAGGTCATGTGAGCGCCGGTATCACCGTCAACGACAACCGCCGGTTTTTCACCGTCAAGGAGCTGGGCATGGTGTCGGAGGTGTTTAACCAAAAGACGCTCTCCAAGCTGCCAAACGGCAACATCGCCGTCGGTCATGTGCGCTACACCATGAACGCGGCGCTTGACCGCGCAGCCAACCAGCCTCTCGTGCTGCGCTACAAGGAAGGCTCTCTGGCGATCGCCAGCAACGGCGCCATCACCAACTTTCCGCAGATCCGCAGCGAACTGGAGCGCGGCGGATCTATCTTTCAATCAAATTCCAACGCGGAGCTGATGGCGTATGTCATCGCCACCGAGCGCATTCACACGGATAATTTGGAGGACGCGGTGCTCTGTGCCATGAAGCGTCTGAGAGGCGCTTACTCCACGGTCATCTGCGCGCCGACACGCCTGATCGGCTTCCGCGATATTCACGGCTTCCGTCCGCTCTGCGTCGGCAAGCTGAAGGACAGCTACATCATCACCTCCGAGAGCTGTGTCATTGAAACCCTCGGCGGCGAGCTGCTTCGCGACGTCGAGCCGGGTGAGATGGTCGTGATAGACAAGGACGGCTTTCACAGCTACATGGCGGAAGAAAAGGCAAAAAAGACCTCGCTGTGTGTCTTTGAATACGTGTATGTGGCGCGTCCAGACAGTGTGATCGACGGCATTAGCGTGTTCAGCGCCCGACGCAAGGCAGGAGAGCTGCTTTTTAAGGAATATCCCATCGAAGCCGATATGGTCTGCGGCGTGCCCGATTCGGGCATCATCGCCGCCGAGGGCTACGCAAGCGCCTCGGGCATTCCGTACGGCATGGGCTTTATGAAAAATAAATTTTTGGGGCGCAACGCAGGCACCGGCATGGACAAAAAGAAGCGCCTGCTGCACACCAAGCTGACGGCGCTCAAATCGAACGTCGCCGACAAGCGCATCGTCGTCATTGACGACTCGATCGTGCGCGGTCAGACCTCGCAGCATATCGTCAACCTGCTCCGCGTCGCCGGTGCAAAGGAGATTCACATGCTCGTCAGCTCGCCGCCGTTTGTGTTCCCCTGTCACTTCGGCATCGACATCAGCGACGAGAAGAGCCTGATCGCCAACCGGATGACCGTGGATGAGATCCGGCGCGAGATCGGCGCGGACACCTTTGGCTATCTGAGCATTGACAGCCTGCGCAAGACCGCCGAGGGCTGTCATATCGGGCTGTGCGACGGCTGCTTTACCAAGCAGTTTGCCGCCGAGGTGCCGACGACCTTCTTTGTTGACAAATACGCAACCAAGATTCACAAATAATCATTACGGAGGATTACTATGGAAAGCTTTTCTGAAAGTTACAAGGCGGCAGGCGTGGACATCACCGCAGGCTACAGGAGCGTGGAGCTGATGAAGGAGCACGTCAAGCGCACCAATATTCCAGGCGTGGTGTCGGGTATCGGCGGCTTCGGCGGACTCTTTGCGCCCGACTTCAAGGGCATGGAGGAGCCTGTTCTCATCAGCGGCACCGACGGCGTCGGCACCAAGATCAAGCTCGCCTTTTTGCTCGATAAGCACAACACCATCGGCATTGATTCCGTTGCCATGTGCGTCAACGACGTCATCTGCTGCGGCGCAAAGCCTTTGTTTTTCCTCGACTATATCGCCATCGGCAAAAACATCCCCGAAAAGGTCGCCTCCATTGTGGAGGGCGTCGCGGAGGGCTGTGTGCAGTCCGGCTGTGCGCTGATCGGCGGCGAGACCGCCGAGCACCCGGGACTCATGCCCGAGGACGAATACGACGTGGCAGGCTTCTGCGTCGGCATAGCCGACAAGCCCAAGATGATTGACGGCTCCAAGCTGAAGGCAGGCGACGTGCTGCTCGGTTTGCGTTCCTCCGGCGTTCACTCCAACGGCTTTTCGCTTGTCAGAAAGATTTTTGATATAAACGAAACCACCATTCACAACACCTATCCGGAGCTCGACAAGCCCCTCGGCGAGACCCTGCTCACGCCCACCAAGATCTACGTCAAACCGCTCTTGCACCTGATGGAGCAGGTGGACGTCAAGGCGGTCTCGCACATCACGGGCGGCGGCTTCTACGAAAATATCCCGCGTATGCTCACAGACGGACTTTCCGCCAAGATCACCAAAGACGCGATCCCCGTGCTGCCGATCTTCACACTCATGCAGCGCGTCGGCAACATCAGCGAGCACGACATGTTCAACACCTTCAACATGGGCGTCGGCATGGTCGTCGCCGTTGCCGAGGAGGACGCCGACAAGGCGCTCAGGGTTTTGCAGGAGGCAGGCGAGGACGCGGTCGTTCTCGGCGAGGTCATCGAGGGCAGCGAAGGAGTAGTGTTCGCCTAATGAAAAATATAGTCGTATTGGTATCCGGCGGCGGAACCAATTTGCAGGCGCTCATTGATGCGCAAAAGAGGGGAGAGCTCACCGGCGGAAAAATCACCTGTGTCATCTCCTCCAACCCCAACGCCTACGCGCTCACCAGAGCCGCCGACAACAACATCGAAACCGCGGTGATCCGCCGCAAGGACTTTGCAGCGTTTGAGGACTACGACAAAGCGCTCACCGCGCTGCTGCAGAGCAAGCAAGCCGATGTGGTGGTGCTCGCCGGCTTTATGACGATCCTCGGAAAAGAGGTCATCCGCGCCTTTGAGAACCGCATTATCAATATCCATCCGGCGCTGATCCCGTCCTTCTGCGGCGAGGGCTACTACGGTCTGCGTGTTCACGAGGAGGCGCTCAAAAAGGGCGTCAAGGTGACCGGTGCCACGGCGCATTTTGTCAACGAGATCTGCGACGGCGGTCCCATTATCATGCAGAAGGCGGTCGAAGTGCAAAACGGCGACACACCGGAGATTTTACAGAAAAGAGTGATGGAGCAGGCGGAGTGGAAGATCCTGCCGCGTTCCGTGGCGCTGTTCTGTGAAGATAAAATCAAAGTATCAGGCAACAAAACCGAAATTCTCGAATAGGAGGAAATCACATGAAAGCGGTATCACTCACCAAAGAAATCGCGTCCACCAGTTATCCGGGCAGAGGCATCGTCCTCGGCAGAACAGCCGACGGCGCCAAAGCGGTCATCGCCTATTTTATTATGGGCAGAAGCGAAAACAGCCGCAACCGCATCTTTGCCGCGACGGCGGACGGTATCAAAACCGAGGCATTTGACCCCTCAAAGCTGGTTGACCCCTCGCTGATCATCTATGCGCCTGTGCGTGTGCTCGGCAACAAAACCATCGTCACCAACGGCGACCAGACCGACACCATCTATGATCTGATGAATCAGCAGCTCACCTTTGAGCAGGCACTGCGTACCCGCGAATTTGAGCCGGACGCGCCCAACTACACACCGCGTATTTCCGGCATCGTCAAGTGCAGCGACGGCAAAATGAACTATGCGCTCTCTATCCTCAAAAGCGCCGACGGCGACCCCGATTGCTGTGAGCGCTACACCTTCTCCTATGACGCGCCGCTCGCCGGCATGGGCCGCTTTATTCATACCTACATGGGCGACGGCGATCCGCTGCCGAGCTTTGAGGGCGAGCCGACGCTCGTCACCATCGGCGACGAGGATATCGACGCCTTTGCCGAAAGCATCTGGAACGCGCTGGACACGGACAACAAGGTATCGCTGTTTGTGCGCTATATCGACATCGCCACCGGCGAGGCGGATTCCAGGATCATCAACAAGAACAAATAAACCAGTTATCAAATCACACAGAAAGGGACGATCCCGATGAATGAACTTTCGCTCAAATACGGCTGCAACCCCAACCAAAAGCCCTCGCGTATTTTTATGCAGGACGGAAAAGACCTGCCTGTTGAGGTGCTCAACGGCAAGCCGGGCTATATCAATTTTCTCGACGCATTCAACTCCTTCCAGCTTGTCCGCGAGCTGAAGGCGGCTACCGGACTGCCTGCGGCAGCTTCGTTCAAGCACGTCAGCCCTGCCGGTGCGGCGGTTGCCACCGAGCTTTCCGACACGCTCAAAAAGATTTATTTTGTAGACGATTTGGAGCTTTCTCCGATCGCGTCCGCCTATGCCATGGCGCGCGGCGCTGACAGAATGTCCTCCTACGGCGACTGGGTCGCGCTCTCCGACACCTGCGACGTGCAGACCGCCAAGCTGCTGCAGCGCGAGGTCTCCGACGGCATCATCGCGCCGGACTACACACCCGAGGCGCTCGAGGTGCTCAAGACCAAGAGAAAGGGCACCTATAACGTCGTCAAGATTGACCCGAACTACGTTCCCGCTCCGATCGAGCACAAGGACGTTTTCGGCATCACCTTTGAGCAGGGCAGAAACGAGCTGAAAATCGACGAAGCCATGCTCATGCAGAACATCGTCACCCAAAACAAGGAGCTGCCCGAGGAAGCCAAGCGCGACCTGCTGATCGCGCTGATCACCCTCAAATATACCCAGTCCAACTCCGTTTGCTACGCCAAGGGCGGACAGGCGATTGGCGTCGGCGCCGGTCAGCAGTCGCGTATCCACTGCACCAGACTCGCCGGCAACAAGGCGGACATTTGGTTCCTCAGACAGCATCCCAAGGTAATGAACCTGCCGTTTGTCGATAATATCCGCCGTCCCGACCGCGACAATACCATCGACGTCTATATCTCCGACGACTATGAGGACGTGCTCGCAGACGGTATTTGGGAGCAGTTCTTCAAGACAAAGCCCGAGCCGCTCACCAAGGAAGAGAAGAAGCAGTGGCTCAGCACGTTCAGCGGCGTATCGCTCGGCAGCGACGCGTTCTTCCCGTTCGGCGACAACATCGAACGCGCCAAGCGTTCCGGTGTGCAGTATGTGGCGCAGCCCGGCGGCTCTATCCGCGACGACAACGTGATCGAAACCTGCGACAAATACAACATGACGATGTGCTTTACCGGCATCCGTCTGTTCCACCACTGATCATTTGCGGAGAGTCGGAGGTAGTTTCCCATGAAAATTTTAATGATAGGCTCCGGCGGCAGAGAGCACGCGCTCATCAAAAAGCTGCTTGAAAGCCCCAAATGTGAAAAGCTCTACTGTGCTCCCGGCAACGGCGGCATTTCACGCGACGCCGAAACCGTCGCCATCAACGTGATGGACAAAGAGGGCATGGTCAAGTTTGCCAAGGACAACGCCATTGACCTTGTTTTTGTCGCTCCCGATGATCCGCTTGCCGCAGGCATGGTGGATGCACTGGAAGCGGCAGGCATCCGCGCCTTCGGTCCGAACGCCGACGCCGCGATCATCGAGGCAAGCAAGGTGTTCTCCAAGAACATGATGAAAAAGTACAGCATTCCGACCGCCAAATATGAGGTGTTTGACGACCCGCAAAAGGCGATTGACTATATAAAGACTGAGAACACCACACCGGTTGTCGTCAAGGCGGACGGTCTGGCGCTCGGCAAGGGCGTTATTATCGCGCAGACAATTGACGAGGCGGTCGCCGCTGTCAAGTCCATCATGGAGGACAAGCAGTTCGGTGAGTCCGGCAATCAAATTGTTATCGAGGAATTTTTGACGGGTCCCGAGGTGTCGGTGCTCGCGTTTACCGACGGTCACTGCGTCAAACCCATGGTCAGCTCCAAGGATCACAAGCGCGCCTACGACAACGACGAGGGTCTGAACACCGGCGGCATGGGCACTGTCAGCCCGAATCCCTATTACACCGACGCGCTGGCGGACGAGTGTATGCAGACTATCTTTGTTCCCACCATCGAGGCGATGCGCAAGGAGGGCAGACCCTTCAAGGGTTGTCTGTATTTTGGTCTGATGATGACCCCCAAGGGTCCCAAGGTGATTGAGTACAATGCGCGTTTTGGCGACCCCGAGGCGCAGGTGGTGCTTCCCAGACTGAAAACCGATTTGGTAGAAATCTGCGAGGCAGTCATTGACGAGCGCCTGTCCGATTTGGATATTGAATGGGAGGACGGCGCGGCAGCCTGCGTTGTCATGGCGAGCGGCGGCTATCCTGTCTCCTACAAAAAGGGAATCGAGATGACCGGCTTGGACGAAAACGGTCAGGTGGACGGCGCGATTGTCTACCATGCCGGCACCAAGTTTGAAAACGGCAAATTCTACACCAACGGCGGCAGAGTGCTGGGGGTGACCGCAAAGGCGCCCACACTGGACGAAGCGCTGGAAAAGGCGTATGCGGCGGTTAAGAAGATTTCCTTCGAGGGTGCGCACTATCGTACCGATATTGGCAGAACCAAATGATTTGAAGGCGTTTCGCATAATGCGGAGCGCCTTTTTTTATCTTTAGTGCTGGCTTTTAATATAAAATATTTGACATTTTTTATCAGTTTCGATATAGTTCTTTACATTTTTTGTAAACTGAAGTATAATAACTCCGTTATTTTACACAAACGGAGAGGGCAAAATGATTAAATCCGTACAACACAAGCTTACTGCGCTTTTTTTGAGTATAATCTTATTCTTATTCTTATTCTTTATACCTTCAGTATCAGCCGCCGACAGCCATCAAACAGCCGGCGTCACGGTTATCGAAATCAGCAAAGAGGATATGGAAAGAGAGCAGGGCGGCGCCATTAGCAAAGCGCTGCTGACAGCCAAGGAAAATGCGACCGAAGCGAACATCTGCAAAATTGTTGTGCCGGCAGGCACCTATTATCTCTACGACCGGTTGGAGATTTACAGCAACACATGGCTCTCGATGAACGGCGTCAAGCTGGTGCGCTCACCGCAGGCGCGAAACATGCTGCGCGTCGGCAAAATGGACAGCTTCACCGACGGTGTCACCGGCTATCATTACCGCAATATCACGATTGAGGGCGGCGTCTTTGACGCGGCGTGGCTTGAGGGTACCGTGCTCAAAATCGGTCATGCCAAAAACGTGATGATGAAAAATGTCAGCTTCTGCAACAGCCACAACTATCACTTTGTAGAAACCGCCGCCGTGGACGGACTCACCGTAACCGGCTGCTCCTTTTCCGACCAGCTTGCGGACGAAGGTTTTACGCAGGCATATGAAGCCTTGCAGCTCGATATTGTCAAGGACGGCAACTTCTACGATTACCGCTCCGAGGATCTGTGCTGCAAAAATGTTCTGATCGAAGACTGCACCTTCCGCAATTGTCCGCGCGGCGTCGGCTCCCATACCTCCGTATTCAACAATCCGCACCGCAACATCACGATACGCAACAATACCTTCCTCAATATGGGAAGCGTTGCCATTCAGACCCTCGGCTGGGCAAATGCACATATCACCGGCAACCTGATCGACTCAGTGCCCAGGGCGATCGCTGTTTATACTGCCGCTGCTTCCGGCACCTGCTTATCGGGCGATATGGCAGCAGAGGGCGACACCGTTCAGCATTTTTCGCATGATATGGAAACGCACTGGGCAAATGTTTTTATTGAGAACAATACCATCACCAACTGCGCCACAGTCACGGATAATTATTCGTCCTACGAGCGCGCGGCGATTTCTGTTATGGGCAGCAATATCACCTCCGGCGCACTTCCGCAGGGCGTACACCAATGCATCAATGCAGCTGTCAGGCACAATTATATCAGCGCCAAAGGCAACGGCATCCGCGTGGAATACGCAAAAAACATCGTTGTCGAGGGCAATGTCATCAGCTCCCTCGGCACGAGCAACAACAACGATTACGGCATCGTGATGCGCCATAACGTCAGCAACGCCTATATCAACAAAAACTATATACAGAACATCCCTGTCAACGGCATACAGCTTGACACCTGTTCGGTCAAGGAGATCCATTCCAACGACATCATGACCACCGGCAAATACGGAATGGGCTTTTATGCCGCGACCATCGATTCGATCGTCAACAATGAGATACGAGACACCGCGAACCGCGGCATCCTGCTCTCTATCGGTTCGTCGGTGACGAATAGAATTGCGGAAAACCGCTTTTTGAGAACAGGCAGCACCGCGGTTAAGATAGACAACGACGGCTCTGCCGCCAAGCTGGTTGACAAAAACACCATATACCGCTGCGGCGGAACGGTTGACGCGCCGGCCACGACGACGATCGGCACCAACTATACAACGGTACATTACATTTCGTCGCTGACGCTCTCCGACGAGGAGATCACCCTGAAAGCCAACGCAAGCTACCGCGCCGCCAAATTTGTTTCTCCGCTCAACTCGCTTTATCCCTATACCTATCAATCCTCCGACACCAATGTAGCCACTGTCACTGCGGAAGGACTGATCACGGCGCACCAACCCGGCACAGCGATCGTAACCGTCAGTGCAGGAAGCACAGCAAATGCCGTAAAACAGACCGTCACGGTCAACGTCACCGCCGAAAAGCCCGATCATTATCTCGGCGATATTGACGGCGACGGCTATGTGACGCCGATCGACTACGTGCTTCTCTGTGCACATGTGGCGCAGCTGCGCGGTTATGAAGCGGTGCAAAACGCCGACCTCAACGCCGACGGCGCAGTCGATGCCACCGACCGCCTGATCCTGGCCGGCTATTTGGCGCATACGGAAGGCTGCGACGGATTGCCGGTACAGCTCGACATGACGGTTGCCGGAAGCGGCTCGCTTGCGGTTCAAAGAAGCACTGCGGACAGTGCGGAGGAGATGATCATAGAGGTGGTTTTGACCGAGGATCCGGGGATCGTCTCCGCCGATTTTGACGTCGCCTACGACACCGAAGCGCTTACCTACACAGGCGGAACGGCGGAAGCGCCCTTTGACTGCACGGCTTCGGTGATCTCCGACAAGGAGGGCAGTCCGATCCACTGCTCGATCATCAATGACCTCTCGCAGACAAACAGCACCGGCACCGGCAGGCTTGCGCAGCTGCGCTTTAAGCTGAAAGAGAATGCGCCTGCAGGTCAATATCCGATCAGCGTACTGCCCGAAACAGCGCGGTTCTTTAATGCCGACAGGCGCCTCGTTCAGTTTGACTGTTCAGCCTATACGGTCGAGGTCGCCGAACGAGCGGCAACTGTCAGCGGCACGGTCAGCGCGTCCGACCCGAGCGGCGTCACGGTCGAGCTGATCCCCAACGGCGCGCAGGACGCTGTGCAGACCGTGCAGACAAGCGCTGACGGAAGCTACACCTTTGAACATGTCGGTTTGGGTGACTATACACTGCGCGCTTTCAGGCAGGACTGCACAGCGGCTGAGGCTGTGATCTCCGTATCAGGAGACATGACGGCGCCTGTGCTCTCACTCCGCTTGATCGGCGATATTGACGGCGACGGCTTTATCACTGTCAGCGACGCCACCATGATGCAGCGTCATCTGGCAGAATTCAAAAGCACGGACGGTCTGCCTGTTTTGGATGTGTCCGATCCGGCTGCTTTGCAGCTTGCGGACGCAAACGGCGACGGCGTGTTTGATATCCATGACGACACCTTTTTGCAGAGAAAGATCGCAGAATATGTCTGATACAAAACAAAGGCTCAAACGGTTTCCATAGCCGTTTGAGCCTGATTCTTTATTTTCATTTATAATGATGGGCTTAGATCCTTGCCACACCGGATTCCTTTGCAGCCTTTTTGACAGCCTCGGCGACTGCCTTGCCGACTCTGGGGTCAAAGGCGTGGGGGAGAATGTAGTCGGCGTTCAGCTCGCTTTCGTCGATGATGGACGCGAGCGCATAGGAAGCGGCGATCTTCATCTCCTCATTGATGTCGCTGGCGCGGCAGTCGAGCGCACCGCGGAAGATGCCCGGGAACGCGAGCACGTTGTTGATCTGGTTGGGGAAGTCGCTTCTGCCGGTGCCGACAACAGCCGCGCCGGCTTCCTTTGCGAGGTCGGGCATGATCTCGGGTGTGGGATTTGCCATCGCAAAGATGATCGCGTCCTTGTTCATGCTCTGCACCATTTCCTTGCTCACACAGCCTGCCGCAGAAATACCGAGAAAGACGTCCGCACCGACCATCGCGTCGGCGAGCTTGCCGGTCTTGTGCTCAAGGTTGGTGATCTCCGCCATCTCGCGCTTGACGGCGTTGAGCTTTTCGTCTCCCTTGCAAATGATGCCCTTGCTGTCGCACATGGTGATGTGCTTGACGCCCATGTTCATCAGGTGCTTGGCAATGGCAATACCTGCCGCACCGGCGCCGTTCATCACGACCCTGATCTCGTCTATCTTCTTGCCCGTGATCTTCAGGGCATTGAGCAGACCTGCCGCCACGATGATCGCGGTGCCGTGCTGGTCGTCATGGAAGATCGGAATATCGCATTTTTCCTTGAGCTTTTTCTCGATCTCAAAGCAGCGCGGCGCGGAAATATCCTCTAAATTGATGCCGCCGAAGCTGCCGCTGATCAAATAGACCGTGTTGACGATCTCGTCTACGTCCTTGCTCTTGATACAAATCGGGAATGCATCCACGTCGCCGAACGCCTTGAACAGCGCGCACTTGCCCTCCATCACCGGCATGCCTGCCTCGGGACCGATGTCGCCCAAGCCGAGCACCGCCGTGCCGTCGGTGACGACCGCCACCAGATTGTTTCTTCTGGTCAGCTCATAGCTTTTGTTGATATCCTTCTGCACCTCCAGACAAGGCTCTGCAACGCCGGGCGTATAGGCGAGCGCCAAGTCCTCGGAGGAGCTGATGGGCACGCGCGAAATGACCTCGATTTTGCCGTTCCAGTCATAATGCAGCTTTAATGATTCTTCTCTGATATCCATGTGATGACTCCTTTATAAAAACAATTTTTGCTAATCGGCAAGAACTATTTGACATTTTTGAGATTTTGATTTAATATAATAGTGCGAGTGCGCCGAACAGCCGCGAGCAGCGCCCGAAAGGGTCTGTGCGAGGAAAGTCCGGGCTTCACAGAGCAATAATAACGGCTAACGGCCGCCGGGGGCGACCCCAGGGATAGTGCAACAGAAAATAACCGCCGTTTGACGGCAAGGATGGAAAGGTGAGGTAAGAGCTCACCGGAGGGCAGGAGACTGCTCTGCCGTGTAAACCCTATTTGAAGCAACACCGTGGAGGAACACATGCGCTTGCTCGGCGCGTTCCGTGGAGGTGGCATCGAGCAGTCGGGGCAACCTGCTGCCAAGATAGATGGCTGTTCAAGACAGAACCCGGCTTACAGACGCAGTCGCAAAAACGAGGAAATGATTTCGGTCATTTCCTCGTAGTTTTTTATACAACTGCTTTTTACTTCGCCGCTGATGCAACAGCATAAAAGCGGACTGCGAGCAGTTCTTATTTGTTCAGTGCAGCATAGATTTTGTCCATCAGCATTTCCACAAAGGGGATCTGACCGATGAGGGGCAGCTTCTTCTGCTTGCCGGTAGCCGCGTTCACAATACCCATGATCGAGAGCACCAAAAGGAAGATGGAGCCGGCAGCGAACAGCAGACGGAAAATAATGGTCGCTGCGCTGTCCTGATAATAATAGGTGAAGTAGCCGTAAACGAGCTGTCCGGGGAAGATCGCCTTGACGATCGCCATGATGATAGCTTCCAGAATATAATAGACGATCTCAACCGCACACAAGGTCGCGCCTTGCTTTACATGGAATTTGCAGTATTCCGATCCCTTTCTTGCAAAGAGGGGAACCAGCAAAAGCAAAGACGCATAAGCCAGCCATGCAATACCTCTGTTCTGCTGCACATCCGCTTCGCCGGTCACAGGCGGAACGGGCGCTGCGTTGTAGTTATTGACAGGTGCAGCGTTGTTGGCGTTGACAGGCTGCTGGGGCTGGGGAGCCGCTACCTGCTTTGAGCCGCAGCCTGAGCAGAACATGGCGTCATCGTTGAGCTGTTTGCCGCAATTTGAACAAAATTTCATATTCATTCTCTCCTTAAAAATCTCTCTGTAGAACATTTTTCTACAATATAATTGTATCAAAAAACCAAAAACAAGTAAAGCATTAAAGTGAACAATAAATAAGCAACAGTTCGCTGTTTTTTTATAAGATAGTTTAGGAACCGCTGATGATCCTTTCGGCGCATTTTATGCCGTCCACCGCCGCCGAAACAATACCGCCTGCATAGCCTGCGCCCTCACCGCAGGGATACAGTCCTGCGACGGCAACCGATTGCAGCGTCTCACTGCTGCGCAGGATGCGGACAGGTGAGGACGAGCGCGTTTCCACGCCGGTCAGCACGGCGTCGCCGTTGTCAAACCCGCTGAGGCGTCTGCCCATCGCCGTGATCGCCTCCGCCATGCTCTCGCTGACATAATCGGGCAAAAGCTCGCGCAGATTGCACAGCACACCGTCCGGCGCAATGGAGGGCGTGACCGCACCCAGGCGGCTGCTTTTTCGGTTCTGCAAAAAATCTGCCACACGCTGCACGGGCGCGTGATAGCCGCCGCCGAACCGATACGCCTTTTCCTCCAAGCGGCGCTGGTAATACATGCCGTCAAGCGGACCGTCGCCGCCGAAATCCGCAGGAGAAACGCTCACCAGCAGCGCGGCGTTGGAGTTTGTCGCGTCGCGCGCAAACTCGCTCATGCCGTTGGTGCACAGCCTGCCCTCTTCGCTGGAGGCATTGACGACCTTTCCGCCCGGACACATGCAGAAGGTATAGGCGCCTCTGCCGTTTTTGGTATGGACGTTCATTTTGTAGGAAGCCGCGCCGAGCGCCGGATGACCGGCACATTTGCCGTATTGCGCGCGGTCGATCTCCTCGCGCAGATGCTCGATGCGTGCGCCGACCGAAAACGGCTTGGCTTCCATGGGCAGTCCCTTGTTGCAGAGCATTTCAAAGGTGTCGCGCGCGCTGTGACCGACCGCGAGCAGCAGGCTGTCCGTTTCGATCCGTTCGGTCTTGCCGTTATGCTCAACGATCGCCGCGCACACACGGTCGACCTTTTGCTCAAAGCCCGTCAGCTTGGTCTCAAAGAGCACCTTGCCGCCGCGTGAAATGATCTCCTCGCGGATCTGCCTGACCGTCAGCTTGAGCTTGTCGGTGCCGATGTGGGGCTTGGCGTTGTAGAGGATCTCCTCCGGTGCGCCGTGTGCGACAAACTCATCAAGCACCTTGCGTTGGCGGCTGTCCTTGGTGCCGGTGTTCAGCTTGCCGTCCGAAAAGGTGCCGGCACCGCCTTCTCCGAACTGCACATTGGAGGTGGTGTCGAGCTTGCCGGTCAGCCAAAAGCGATCGACGTCGGCAGTGCGGCTGTCCACATCTTTGCCGCGTTCCACGACGATCGGACAGGCGCCGCTCTGCGCCAAAACCAGCGCCGCAAACATACCGGCAGGGCCGAAGCCGACCACCACCGGCTGCGCGCCGCCACGCCATTGGGGGATATTGTAGCGATACGGCGCCGCCCTGACGGCGTTCTTTGCTTTTTTGAGAAGCGCGTTTTCGTTGGCGGCGACCTCCGCATCGAGCGTGCAGATAAAGTGCATCTGTTCCTTTTTGCGTGCGTCCACCGAACGGCGGAACAGGCTGACAGACCGAATCGCCTTTGGCTCCACGCGCAGCTCCTTTGCCGCCGCTTTTAAGAGTGTTTCCCGATCGTAATCGAGAGGGATCTTGACATTGTTTATCCTGATCATAGGTTTTCTCCTGCTATCATACCGCTCGCAAACGCAAAATGCAGGTTATAGCCGCCGCATTCTCCGCAGAGGTCGATGGCTTCGCCGCAGACCCAAAGGTTTTTCTGCTTTTTGCTGCGCATGGTCATTTCATCTATTTCACCGCCGTAAACGCCGCCCAAGCACGCCTGCGCACGGTCAAAGCCCTCGTTGCCGGTGACGGAAAAACGCATGGCCTTGGCAGTCTGTGCCGCCTTTTGCAGCTCTGCGGCAGTGTAGGCGGCACAGCTTTTGGCAAAGTCCGTGCCAGCCGGCCGCTTTGAGCACTGCCTGCGCTATACGCTTTTGCAGAATACCCGTAAAAAGATTGTCGGCTGACTGTGCGGCAAATGTCTTTTTGTTCTGCAAAAGAATTTTGCTTAATTCTTTTTCGGAAATATCAGGCAACAGATCCAGCACGATCTCATCGCCGCTGTGCGCGTAAAGCGAGAGATCAAAGACACAGATGCCCGAGAGGTTTTGCTCATTGAACTGCACCTCGCCGCTTTCGGCTTTGACGGCCTTGCCGCCGCGCAGGAGCGTCACCTGTCCCTGTGCGCGCAGTCCCTTGAGTCCCTTGAGCACGCCGGACTGCACCGAAACAGGGCAGAGCGCAGGCGAAAAGGGGACAAAGCGATGTCCGAGGTTTTTGAGCATGTCCGCCGCGCTGCCGCTGCCGCCGAGCTTGGGCGACGCCTTGGAGCCTGCCGCTATCACCAGCTTCTCCGCTTGGAACACCCTGTCCGCCGTCGTCACGGTGAAGCGGTCGCGGTGCTTCACGGAACGGATCGTCTGCGAACAAACGATCTCCGCACCGGCTGCCTCGCAGTTGAAGCGCAGCACGTCGAGCACCGCCGACGCCTGACGGCACAGGGGATAATACCTTCCCTCGCTGTCGCAAGCCGTCAAAAGCCCGAGCTGCCTGAAATACGCAAGCAGCTCTGCGGTGCCGATGCGGTCAAACACCGCCTGACTCTGCCGCCTGAAGGAGCCTGCATAGTGTGAGCTGTCCACCGCTGTATGGGTGAGGTTGCACCGTCCGTTGCCGGTGGCGAGGAGCTTTTTGCCCACGCGGTCGTTCTTTTCCAGCACGGCAACACGCAGACGCGGCTTCTTCCGTTTGGCGGCAATGGCGCACATCAGCCCCGATGCGCCGCCGCCGATTATCAAAGCGTCATACACTTCCATTTTGTTTCACCTAAAAGAGAAGGCAGCCCAACGCTGCCTCCTTTATCATTTGCTGTTTGCCATGAGCGAAAAGATGCCGCCCATGCCCATTTTGACCGCATAAGTGCCGATGCCCATAATGACGCCGGCGATCAGCACGCCGCAGATAACGGCGATCACGCTCTTTTTGAAGCCCATATTCAAAAAGCTTGCCGCCAGCGTGCCCGTCCAGGCGCCTGTGCCGGGAAGCGGAATGCCGACGAACAGCATGAGAGCGATAAACAAGCCCTTGCCGCCGTTCTTTTGCAGCTTTTGACCGCCTTTTTCTCCCTTCTTGAGACAGAAGGTAAAGAACTTGCCGATAACCTTTTTGTCGGCGCCCCAGATGAGCACCTTTCTCGCAAAAAAGTAGATGAGCGGGACGGGAAGCATGTTGCCGATAATGCAAATCGGAAACAGCCAGAACACATTGAGATCGTTGGCGATGCCCACCGGGATCGCGCCGCGCAGCTCAATGATCGGTACCATCGAGATAAAAAAGCAAATCAAATACCACATTAAACGATGACTCTCCTTGTCTGAAAAAAGTATAAGTATTCTTTATTTAAATCCTGTTTAGTATAGCAGAAAGTGCAGGTTTTTTCAATACATAAAAGCAATGTTTCCGTAAAAAATCAACAACGATGGCGCTGACCGATATTTTTTCATTGACTTTGCCTATATTTGATGTAAAATAGAGAGAGTATGAGGTGATAAGATGAAGAATAACAGGGCTTCGGTGCGCTTTACCGCGATTATTTTTGTCCTGACCGCTTTGATGCTCCTTTTTTGCTGGGTGCATTCCTGCTTTCCGGCTTCGGTATCGTCGCAGGAGAGCGACGGCTTTTACCGCGTTTTTTATTGGTTCTTCGGGCTGTTCGGCGCCGGACAAATCGTGACGCAGCATATCGTCCGCAAGCTGGCGCATTTCTCGGAATTTGCCGCTGTCGGCGGACTGCTGCTCAGCTGCGCCTATTGCTTTGACCGCAGGCGGCCGCAGCGCTATGCGGTACAGGTTTTGTTTGCCGGTCTTTCGGCAGCCCTGATCGACGAAACCATTCAGCTTTTTATCGAGGGCAGAGCCGGTATGATCGCGGACGTGTGGATCGACTTTGCCGGTGTGGTGACGGGCGCGCTGCTGCTGCTGGCGTTTTATGCCGTGTACCGGCGCACCAAACGTTTTAACAGAAAATAGGGGAGATTATGGAGAAGGTACAACAAAAAGAAAACAAGATGGGCACCATGCCCATGACAAAGCTGATCCTCACCATGTCTTTGCCGGCGATCTTTTCGATGACGATCCTGGCGATGTACAACGTGGTGGACAGTATTTTTGTCAGCAAATACGATATGGACGGTTTTACCGCGATCTCGCTCGCGTATCCGCTGCAGCTGCTGTTGATCGCGGCGTCCGTCGGCACGGCGGTCGGCGTCAACTCGCTGGTGTCGCGCAAGCTCGGTGAGCAAAACTATGAGCAGGCAAACGCCGCCGCCACACACGGCTTGGTGCTCTGTCTGTTCACCTATGCGTTCTTTTTGCTGTTGGGCATCTTCGGTGTGCGCCCGTTTATGACGGCGTTCAGCGGCGGCAATGAGCGCGTGGTGGAGGCAGGCGTGCAATATTTTACCTGCGTACTGTGTCTGTCACTGTTCTCGATCATTCAGGTGATGATCGAAAAAACGCTCCAAGCCACCGGCAATATGATCTATCCCATGCTGTTCCAGCTGACCGGCGCGGTCGTCAATATCATCTTTGACCCGTTGCTGATCTTCGGTATCTGGATCTTTCCCGAAATGGGCGTGCTCGGTGCGGCTGTCGCCACGGTGTTCGGACAGTTCTGCGGCATGGTGTTTGCCGTCATCATCTTGTTTTGCAAGAGCCACCGCATCCAAATCAAGCTAAAGGGCTTCCGCTTTAACCCGATAACGGTCAAAAACATCTACGCCGTCGGCTTCCCTTCCATTATTATGCAGAGCATCGGCGCCATTATGATGCTCGGACTCAACGCGATTTTTCAGGCGTATCATTCCATCGTGGCAGTGGACGTGTTCGGTATCTATTTTAAGCTGCAAAGCTTTGTATTCATGCCCTGCTTCGGACTGAACCAGGGACTCATGCCGATCCTCGGCTACAACTACGGCGCACGCAACAGGGCGCGGCTCTATTCGGCGCTCAAAAGGGGCGTGCTGATCGCAGGCGGCATCATGCTTGCCGGCACCATTTTGATGTGGACGATCCCCGATGTGCTGCTCTCTATGTTCGGCGACGAATCGAGCTTTACGGATGTGGATCCGCAGACGCTGCTGCGCGAGGGCGAGCACGCGTTCCGCATCATCAGCCTGTGCTTTGTGCCGGCGGCGGTCGGTATCGTCTTTACCACACTTTTTCAGGCGGTCGGCAAGGGCTTCCGCAGCCTGCTGATGTCCTTCTTCCGTCAGCTGCTCATCCTGCTGCCCACGGCGTTTTTGCTCGCCATGACCGCCGGCGTCACCAATTCCTGGTACGCCTTTCCGATCGCGGAGGCAGGCGCGCTGGTTATTGCGATCCTGTTCTTTGTCAATTTGGTGAAGAGCGATTTCAAAAAGCTGCATTAATGCGAGCCTCGGCGCATATATTTGTGCCGAGGTGATTTTTTTGGAGGAACGCAGCACGATCACGTATGATGAAAACTGGCAGAGCGTCAGTGTTCCCGAGACGCCGCCGATCGTCTCGCATACAGAGGAAGCGGAAGAAGGACCCGTCCGCCGCGGAGAACCGCCGCGGCACCTGTTGCTGACCTTGCAGCTTGTCGCCTGTGTGCTGCTGGCAGCCGCGGCATTCGCGCTCAAGGGCATCGGCGGAGAGGTCTATGAAAAGGTGCACGCGTGGTACACGGAGCAGCTCAACGCCACGGTGCTCTTTGACGGCAGTCACGGCTTTGAGGGCTTGTTTTCGGCGACAGCGGATGAAGCTGCATCTTAGGCATACGGAGGTGGAGCTGTCCTACACGCTGCTCTGTCTGACTGCCGCAGCGGTGCTGCTCAGCGTCACGGAGCGCTTTGTGTGGTGCGCGCTGGCGATCATGATACACGAGAGCGGCCATCTGCTCGCCATGCGCCGCTGTGGATATTTCCCGAAAAGAATCAAAATCTCCCTCTTTGCCATCGACATCACAGACAGCGCGCGGCAGGAGCGAACAGCCGCACAAAATGCTTTTATAATTTTTTTCGGTCCTTTTGCGAATTTTGTTTGTTTTCTGTGCGGATATCTGTTATACTTAAAAGGTATTGTGCGATCGCTGCCCTTTGCGGCGGCAAATCTGTCGGTAGGTCTGTTCAACAGCCTGCCTGTGCTGTCGCTCGACGGCGGTCAGCTGCTCTGGCTGCTCCTGTGCCGCAGGTGTATGCCTGCAAGCGCCGAAAAGGTCGTCAATGCCTTGACCTTTGCGTGCATTCTTCCGCTTGCGGCGCTCGGCTTTTGGCTGCTGCTCAGGGAGCGGAATGTTTCACTGCTGTTTGTCAGCATCTATTTGACCGCAGCGCTGCTGAACAGGGAAAACAGGTTTTTTTAGGGGAGGAAAATATGGTATCCAAAAAAGTTGAAAAACTGCTTTTGAAGGTGCAAAAGCCCGGCCGCTATGTCGGCGGCGAGCTCAACGAGGTGATCAAGAACAAACGGGACGTGGAGGTGCGCTTTGCATTCTGCTTTCCCGACACCTACGAGGTCGGCATGTCGCACCTTGGCATGAAAATACTCTACAGTCAGTTCAACAGCGTTCCCTATATCTGGTGCGAGCGCGTGTTTGCACCGTGGGTCGATATGGAGGAGGAGATGGTCAAAAACCACATCCCGCTCTATGCGCTCGAAAGCGGAGACCCGCTGTCGGACTTCGATTTTATCGGCTTCACGCTCCAATATGAGCTGAGCTATACCAATATGCTCAATATGCTCAAGCTCGGCGAGGTGCCCGTCACCACCGAAGCGCGCGGCAATGAGCTGAAGCATATCGTCGTGGCAGGCGGTCCGTGCGCCTGCAATCCCGAGCCGATCGCGGATTTTGTCGATCTGTTCTTTATCGGTGAGGGAGAGGAGGTCGACCTCGAGGTGATGGAGCTGTTCCGTCAGTGCAAAAAAGAGGGAGCGGACAAGCGTGAATTCCTCCGCCGCTGCGCCCAAATCGAGGGCGTCTATGTGCCCTCGCTCTATGAGGTCGCCTACCACGAGGACGGCACCATAAAAAGCTTTGTGCCAAAGGACGGCGCGCCTGCCGTGGTGCACAAGCGGCTGATGCTCGACATGGACAAGTCCTATTATCCCGACAATTTTGTTGTGCCGATGGTCGAGATCGTCCACGACCGCGCCGTTCAGGAGATTTTCAGAGGGTGCATCCGCGGCTGCCGCTTTTGTCAGGCAGGCTTTATCTACCGTCCGGTGCGCGAAAAGTCGCCCGACACCATCAACGCCCAGTGCCGTGCGCTCTGTGAGAACACCGGCTATGATGAGGTTTCGCTCTCCTCTCTCAGCTCCAGCGACTACAGCCAAATCGTGCCGCTGCTCGAAAAGCTGACGGAATGGTCGGGTGAAGAAAAGGTCAGCCTGTCGCTGCCGTCGCTGCGCGTGGACGGCTTTACCGACGAGATTATGAACAAGATAAAAACCGTGCGCAAAAGCGGACTGACCTTTGCTCCCGAGGCAGGCAGCCAGCGCATGCGCGACGTGATCAATAAAAATGTGCAGCACGACGAGCTGATGCAGACCTGCGCCACCGCGTTTGCCGGCGGCTGGACAACCGTCAAGCTCTATTTTATGATCGGTCTGCCGACCGAGACCATGGACGACGTGGCGGCGATCGCGCAGCTCGGACAGGATGTGGTGGATACCTACTACCGCACGCCGAACCACGCCAAGGGCAAAAGCGTGCGCGTCACGGTATCGGCGTCGTCCTTTGTGCCCAAGCCCTTTACGCCGTTTCAGTGGGAGCCGCAGGACACCATTTCGCAGCTGCACGAAAAGCAGGAGCATATCAAAAAAAGCATCACCACCAAAAAAGTACAGTTCAACTACCACGACGCGGACACGAGCTTTTTGGAGGCGGTGTTTGCGCGCGGCGACCGCAAGCTCTGCCGGGTGATGGCGCTCGCCTGCGAGAGAGGCTTTCATTTTGACGGCTGGAACGACTGCTTCAGCCTCGAAAAATGGATGGCGCTGTTTGAGGAATGCGGCATTGACCCTGCCTTTTATGCCAACCGCCGCCGCAGCTTTGACGAGATACTGCCGTGGGACCATATCGACTACGGCGTTGAAAAGCGCTTTTTGCAAAAGGAATGCCAAAAGGCGTATGAGAATACCACAACACCGCACTGCCGGCTGAAATGCTCCGGCTGCGGCGCTGCCAAATACGGAAGGGGTGTGTGCTTTGAAAAACGTAAGGATCTGGTTTAAAAAAGACTTTGAATGCCGCTATATCTCGCACCTCGACCTCAACCGCACCATGCTGCGCGCGCTCCACAAAAGCAAGATCCCCATCTGGCACACCGAGGGCTTTAATCCGCACCCGTTTGCGACCTTTCCCTTGCCGCTGTCGCTGGGCTTTCGCGGTGTGAACGAGTGCATGGATGTGCGGCTGGAGGATGAGGAATTTTCTTTTGAAGAAATAAAGAACCGGCTGAACGCCTGTCTGCCGCGCGGTCTCCGCGTTTTTGACGTCACCGAGGCGGTGATGAAGGCTGGAAAAGTCGCCTATGCCTCCTTTACCATACTTCTTTCACTGCCGGACAAGTCCTCGCGCCTTGTGTGTGAACAGCTCGGCGCGCTCTTGCAAAATGATACGATCGAGATCGAAAAGAAATCCAAAAAGGGCATGAAAACCGTTGACATCAAGCCCGGTATCAAAAGCTTCAGCGTGACGGAGCTGTTCGACTGCGCCAAGCTTGATGTGGTGCTCTCGGCAGGCAGCAGCGACAACGTGAACCCGAATTTGCTGATCGCAGCCCTTTCGCGTGCAACCGGCTGTGAATACGATGCGGACATAACGCGCAACGAGCTGTATAACAGCGAGTTTGAACCGTTCAGGTAGGTGAGGAGCCGTATGTTTGCCTATACGATCAGAGAGGCGGCGTTTCTTACTTCTTTTAAAGAAAAACTCCGCCAATATATCAACAAATCCTACAAATACACCATGCAGTTTTTGGCGAGTCCCGTGGTTAACGATTATCACGATAACGAGCGGCTGGTTTTGATCGCCGTCAACAAATCGGTTTATCAAAATCTATACAGCTTCATGCACCTCAACGAGAGCAACATGCAGTATGCCGCCTTTGCATGTCTGGAAAACGCGCTCTATGCCATGCGCCTCTACAACGCGCTGGTGCTCAATCCCGACTATCTGCACACCTACATCACCTCTCCCGATTTTTCGCTGGAGGAAGCGGAGCGAGAGCAGGACGAAAAGCAGCAGGCGGATCCCGAAAAGGCGGAGCAGTTTTCGGTCAGGGAGTTTTATCACTCGCTGCACCGGTTCAATACCTTTGTATTAAAGACCCCGGCGATCTCCTCCCAGCTCTGCAACAAAAATCTGTATTTGGGGCTTGCATGCGGACAGGAGCTGAGCGACGAGCTGCAAAATGAGGTCAGAAAAAACATGACCGGCGCTTATCTCTCGCTGCGCAAGCACACCAAGCTGTTCTTCAACGGCGGCATCGACGAGGACATGGAAAACCTTGAGGACGAGATCTACGAGATGTTCACGGAGTATGTAAAGCGGTTTTCATCATTTCTATAGGTAAAAATCACACAGCATTTCCGTTTTCTTCAAGTAGTTTTCACATAGAGGGGGTAGACTATAGTCACAATAAAGCTTACTTCCTCCTTTTGAAGATTTTTCATAGATGTTCCTTTTGTAAAGACCTGCCGACCGGCGGGTCTTTATACTTTTATTGAGGAAAAAGATGTATTATTATTCTCTTAACAAATATTTAATGCGTGCCTTCGGCGAAAAGGTCTACAAGCTCTCGCTGGACGGCGGCATGACCTGCCCCAACCGCGACGGCACCATGGGGCACCGCGGCTGTATTTTTTGCAGCGCCGG
>ONGI01000100.1 GCA_900317315.1 uncultured Eubacteriales bacterium | reverse complement strand
ATCTTAATCAGCATACTTTGAAATTAAATTGAACCGCCGTATGCCGAACGGCACGTACGGTGGTGTGAGAGGGCGGAGAAATTCCGCCCTACTCGATTCCTGATTTTTGCATGATGTCAGCCAATTACGCATTACGCATTACGCATTAAACTCCCATGGCTTGCATTCCTCGCCCTTCACCATAAACGCCTTTTGCGCGATCTTTGCCATCGGGTCGTCGCTGTGGCTGTCGGAGTAGAAGGCGTCTGTCACCGCGTCGCCGAACTGTTCGCGGAAGCGCCGCACCTTCTCGGCGCCGTGGCAGTTTTCGCCGGTGTAGCGGCCGGTGTGCGGATCGACCTCGGAGGCTATCAGGTGCCGGATGCCGAGCTGCTCGCAGATCGGAGCGAGCAGGAACACCGGTGACGCCGAGATGATCACATCATCGGGCTGCTGCTGCGCAAGATAGAACCGCTTGATCTTGCAGGCGTTCTGCCGCCAGAAATCGGCGACGTCGCGTTCGGTGTCGCAGCGCTGCAAAAAGCGGTACATCACTTCCTTGAACTGCGTTTTGGTGCCCCTTTTGAACAGGTAGAACCGCAGCGCGGCGCCGAGGAGTGATGGCGCCAGCAGCAAGATACGCTTGTGCCGCCTGAGCGAAAAGAGATAAAAATCCGCTGTGGAGTCGCCGTTGTAGATGGTTTTGTCAAAATCATACGTGTTCATAATATCCTGCCGTTTCTGTCACATAATTTTCACATTGGTATAATATCATAAATTTATATATGTATAATTCCGTTGCGGAATCATAACGGCTTGTCCGCACTTGCTTATTTGGCAAAGATGGTGTATAATACAATAAATATGTCAAAAAAGAGGATGCCTATGTTCGGTTATTTGCAGGTTCAAAAAAGCGAGCTGCTGGTGCGCGAGTGGGAGGCGTACCGTTCTGTCTACTGCGGACTGTGCAGGCAGATGGGCAGAGACTATTCCTTTCTCACGCGCCTGAGCCTGAGCTACGACTGCACCTTCTATGCCATGCTGCTGATGTCGCTGCACCGTTCCTGCAAGGGCTTTGACAACGGCAGGTGTACCTTTAATCCGCTCAAAAAATGCCGTTTCGCGCGCTGTGCGGACAGTGCCTACAGCAAGGCGGCGGCGTTTTCGGTGATCTCGGCATTCTACAAATTGCAGGACGATCTGTCTGACAGCGGCTTTTTTAAGCGCCTTTTGGTGCGGCTGGTCAAGCCTTTTTTCAGCCGCTGGCACAAAAAAGCGGCAAAACATTATCCTGAGCTGGAGACGCTTGCGGCACAGATGATGCAGGCACAGCAGCAGGCGGAGCAGGACAGCGCCTGCGGCATAGACGCGGCGGCACATCCCACGGGAGACATGCTCGGCAGCGTGCTGCGGCTCGAAGCGCAGGACGACATGCAAAAGCGGGTTTTTTATGAATTCGGCTACCAAATCGGGCGCTGGATCTATCTGATGGACGCCGCCGACGACTTGGATGACGACAAAAAAAGAGGCGGCTTCAATCCCTTTAGAAACTACACGGGCGACGACCTCAGGGCGTACCAGACCGCAACCCTGAACCAATCGCTGGCACGCGCCGCCGACGCCTATCAATTGATAACACTCATCGACTTTAGGGGGATTTTTGACAACATGCTGCGCTTTGGCTTTCCGGCAAAGCAAAACAGCGTGGTTTTTGGAAAACAGGAGGAAGAGCATGACGAATCCATATGAAGTGTTGGGCGTTTCGCCCGACGCGAGCGACGAAGAAATCAAAAAAGCATACCGCGAGCTGGCAAAAAAATATCATCCCGACAACTACGCCAACAGTCCGCTGGCGGATGTTGCGGAGCAAAAAATGAAAGAGGTCAACGAGGCGTATGACGAGATCAACCGCATGCGCCAAAAGGGAAAGGGCACCGGCAGCACCGCAGGCAGCACCGGCGGCTACAGCTCCAACGGCTACAGCTCCAACGGCTCCACCTCGCAGTTCTACAGCGTGCGCATCTACATCCAGCGCAACATGATCCGCGAAGCAGAGCAGATCCTCGACACCACTCCCGAGGGCAACCGCACGGCGGAGTGGCATTATCTCAAGGGCATGTGCGCGTTCCGCAAGGGCTGGAGCGACCAGGCGAACATGTATTTTAACACCGCCTGCAACATGGATCCCAACAACGCCGAATACCGCGCGGCGCTCAACAATATGAACGGTCAGCGCACCTACAATTACGGCGGCTACAACACCTCGCAGAGCGGCAATATGGGCGGCACCGGCTGCACCTGCTGCGACATCTGCGCGGCGTATATGTGCGCAGACTGCCTGTGCAGCTGCTGCAGGACGGGTTGCTGATATGAAGCACAACACCATGCAAAAGCCGGCGTTCAGGCTGGCGTTCTGTGCGGCGGTCGCCGCGCTCGAAACCGTGCTCATGCTGCTGACGGGACTGGTGCGCGTCGGCACCTACGCCGTGCCCTGTCTTGCCGGCATGCTCACCGTGGCGGTCGTTTTGGAATACGGCTGCAAGTGGGCGTTCGGCGTGTACGGCGTGGCGGCGGTGCTGTCGTTCTTCGTTTCGGGCGACAAGGAAGCAGTCGTGCTGTTCGCGCTGTTGTTCGGCTATTATCCCATTCTCAAAAATATTTTGGAGCGGCACATCTCCCAAAAAGTCATCCTGTGGATCGTCAAATACGCGCTGTTCAACGCGGCGGCGGTCGGCTCGTTTTTCATTGCGACCCTGCTGCTCGCCGTTCCTGCCGAGGAATTCACGCTGTTCGGCGTCTATGTGCCCTATGTGTTTTTGCTGATCGGCAATGTTTTCTTTTGGCTCTATGACCGGTCGATCGGGGTGTTTGTGCAGTTTTATGTGCAAAGACTGCGCGGCGCCATGTTTGGGAAAAAGTGAGTTTTTGAGTTGAGAGAATAACACGAATCACGCACCACGAATTACTCAACTTTCCCGCATGATGAAACTAAAGAAGTATTATACAGGAGCATTTCCTTTAGCTGTCCTATAGACACGATCTTATTTTGTAACATTGGTAAAAATGGCTTAAACAGTGGGTTTTTACAATGTTACAAAAGCAAAAGTTATTTTGTAACATTGGCGATAATATTATATTTTAGCAATATAATACATAACAATATTCTATTATTCTTCCTTTTGACGCTGTAAAAGTGTATTTTGCTGTTGTTTACAATAATGATAAATTGTCTTGCAGTGATATTATCGCCAAAGTTACAAAATAAGAAAACTTTTTGTAACATTGAGAAAAGCCGCATAAACACTGACTTTTTCTCAATGTTACAAAATAAGAAATTGTTCTTAGGGCAGCGTTTTCGGAATGGGAAAGTTGAATGAATCATAAAGGAAAAAGACCACTGTCAGCTAACGGCTAACGATGCAAAAGAAGTTTTGAAGGAAGGGTGATAACGTGAAATCAAAAATCTTTGCACGCGTTTTATGCATTATTCTTTGCGTCGCCATCATCGGCTCGATTTTGCTGATCGCGATCCCCCTGTTTTCTGCCGACGCGGCGGAGACGATCGTCAGCGGCGGCAGCGGCTACGTGACAGAGGACTACGTGAATCTGCGTTCGGCTGCCTCCCAAAGCAGCTCGATCGTCGCGGTATTGCGCAAGAATACGCGCATACTCTTTGAGGAGGGCGCGCTGTTCAACGGCAGCTGGCTCAAGATCCGCGAGCTTGCCGGCAACCGCAGCGGCTATGTGATGCGCGACTATGTTGCCGCAGGTGAGGCGCGGACGATCGGCCTCGGCTCCATGACGGCAAGCACCTACGTGGGCTGTCAGTACGCCTTTTCGCAGACGGGCGCGACCGCTCCCGTGTGGAGCACCTCTGACGCGACCATCGCCACCATCGACCAAAACGGTGTGATGACCGCCAAAAAGGCAGGCACCGTAAGCGTCAAGGCGTCGCAGGACGGCAGCAGCGACAGCTGTCTTGTCAAAATCACCGAGGGTGTTTCGACCGGCGTTTCTCCCTCTGCGCTCACGCTGAGTGTCGGCGGCACCGGCAAGCTGACGGCGAACGGACAGGTCTATTGGGTCACGTCCGACAGCGGCGTGGCAACGGTCACCGGCGGCGTTGTGCGTGCGCTGCATCCCGGCTATGCCACCATCACCGCCTACAACGCAAACGGCGCGTCTACCTGTCTGGTACACGTCACCGCGTCGCCGCAGCCGGTTCCCACGCTCAGGCTCAGCGCCGAAAAAGCCTCCACCTTCACAGGCTGTCAGTATGCGCTGGGACTCACCGGCGGTACGGCTCCTGTGTGGCGCAGCTCCGATACCTCGGTGCTCACCGTGGATGGCTACGGCGTTGTCACAGCCAAAAAGGCAGGTACCGCTACGGTCACAGTCTCCGAGAACGGCGCGACCGCGCAGTGCCGCTTTACCATCTCCGACGGCACTTCCACCGGCATCGCGCCGCAGGATATGAACCTGTTCACCGACACCACCGGCAAGCTGACCGCCAAGACCGCCGGCGTGAGCTGGTTCTCCTCTAACAAGGCGGTCGCCACCGTCAGCGACGGCACCGTCAAGGCGCTCTCGGCAGGCTACACCACCATCAGCGCCTACACCGTGAACGGCGCTTCCACCTGTTTGGTGCATGTCACCGACAGCGCGCTGACCTCCGGCATCCGGCTTTGCTCCAAGCATGTGACGACCTACACCGGCTGTCAGTATGCGTTCTGGGCGACCGGCGCCGACAATATCACCTGGTCTACCTCCGACACCTCGGTCGCCATGATCGGCGACAGCGGCGTGATGATGGCGAGAGGGGCAGGCAGCTGCACGCTCACCGCCAGGTCGGGCAGTCAGGTCTCCACTTCCAAGATCACGGTGCTCGACGGCACCTCCACCAATATTTCCTCCACCGGCATGACGCTCGCGCTCGGACAGTCCGCTACGACGCTCTCCGGCGGAG
>ONGI01000053.1 GCA_900317315.1 uncultured Eubacteriales bacterium | reverse complement strand
ATTTAATTCTACGGAGGAATTATGTTCAATCTGATAAAAACCGAAAACAAGGCGCGGCGCGGCGAGCTGGTGACGGTGCACGGTACTGTGCAGACACCGGCGTTTATGAACGTGGCGACCTGCGGCGCGATAAAGGGCGCGGTGTCGGCGCTGGATCTGAAGCAGATCAAGTGTCAGGTGCAGCTGTGCAACACCTATCACCTCCACCTGCGCCCGGGCGACGAAAACGTCCGCGCGCTCGGCGGTCTGCACAAAATGACGCGCTGGGACGGTCCCATTCTGACCGACAGCGGCGGCTTTCAGGTGTTTTCTCTTGCCAAGCTGCGCAATATCAAGGAGGAGGGCGTGACCTTCAACTCCCATATCGACGGCAGAAAAATCTTTATGGGACCCGAGGAAAGCATGATGATCCAGTCCAATCTCGGCTCCACCATCGCCATGGCGTTTGACGAGTGTGTTGAGAATCCCTCTCCCTACGACTACACAAAAAAGAGTGTGGAGCGCACGACGCGCTGGCTGCGGCGCTGTCAGGTGAAGCTGCGCGAGCTGAACTACTTGGAACAGACCCTCAATCCCAAGCAAATGCTGTTTGGCATCAATCAGGGCGGCGTCTATCACGATCTGCGCATTCACCATATGCAGGAGATCGCCGAGATGGATCTGGACGGCTACGCCATCGGCGGACTGGCTGTCGGCGAGCCGACCGAGGTGATGTATGAGATCATCGAGGCAGTGGAGCCGTATGCGCCGAAAAACAAGATCCGCTACCTGATGGGCGTGGGCACGCCGGTGAATATTCTTGAAGCCGTACACCGCGGCGTGGACTTGTTTGACTGCGTGATGCCCAGCCGCAACGCGCGTCACGGTCAGCTCTTTACATGGGAGGGCGTGCGCAACCTCAACAACGCCAAATATATGCTCGACGAAGCGCCGGTGGACACACACTGCGACTGTCCCGTCTGCCAAAACTTCTCGCGCGCCTATATCCGCCATCTGCTCAAGAGCGGCGAGATGCTCGGCATGCGTCTGGCAGTGCTGCACAACCTCTATTTCTACAACAATCTGATGGAGGTCATCCGCCAAAAGCTCGACGAAGGCATCTTTGAGGCGTTCTACCGCGAACAACGCGAGATCCTCGGCGTCAGAATTTAAATCATATTCGTAACTTTATTTCAAAAAACACTTGCAACTTTTTGTCAAAGCTGTTATAATACAAAATGTTGTGTTATAAACAATGAAAAGAGATTTCTTAGGAGGCAACTTATGAACGGCTCAATAATTCCTATGATCGCCATTTATGCGGTGATCATCGCTCTGGTCTATCTGTTCCTTATCAGACCGAATTCCAAGAAGAAAAAAGAAGAAGCGGAAATGCGCAATAACCTTGAGATCGGTGACGAGATCACCACCATCGGCGGCATCGTCGGCAGAGTGGTCGCCATCAAGGACGAAGAGGACGCGCTCATTATCGAAACCGGCTCCGACAGAGTGAAGATGAAGTTCAAAAAATGGTGCATCTCTTCGGTCGATACCGTAAAGGAAACGACCAAGGCAGAGCCCGAAAGAAAGGGTCTGTTCAGCGGCTTCGGCAAAAAGAAAAAGGACGAAGACTACGCGCCTGCAACCGACAAAAAGCCCAAGGTTTGATATTATTAAATCGCATAAAACACATTCTCTCCGAATATACTGTTGCAAGTATGATTCGGGGAGGATTTTTTATGTCCGGAAAAAAGCGTATGATAAAGTCGGTCGTCACGGGCTTGCTGTGCGGCATGCTCGTCAGCGTGGTATTGATGTGTCTGGCGGCACTGGTGATGACAAAAACAGGGCTGCTGCCTGTTTGGATCGTGGAATACCTGACCGCAGGCTGTCTGGCGGCAGGCGCCTTTGCGGGCGGCTTTATCGCAGCCAAGCTCAACCGCGGTGCGGCGCTGACGATCGGCGCGATCACCGGCGCCGCCATGATCGCCGCGCTGCTGCTGACGGCGGCGCTCAGAGGAGAAGCGGAGTTTTCGCCGCTGTTTTTTATCAAGCTGGGCGCGGCGGTCGCCGGCGGCTCGCTGGGAGGTATCCTGTCCGTGCACGAACGGAAACGGATCTGAGCGTGGCGAAGCATCTCGCCTTTTTCTGCTCAGAAAAATAAAAAAACAGTGGAAAATTCCGTAAAGATATGCTATAATACAAATGATTATAAAGTAAAATAGGTGGAATATGTATTCTAAATAAAGGAGAATCAACTATGGAAAAGCTAATGCTGCCCGAGCAGTTGAAATCTTGGAAGGTGGGCGAGCCTGTTGCAGACGCAGGCAACTACCCTGCTTATAACGTTGTCAAGACGGATGAGTACGGCGCCGAGACCGAGGGCGTGCTGACCTATGTGTGCTTTGAAGGCGACAACTACAACCGCGATAACGTCGATCTGGTCAACGAAGAAGCGGCGTTTGTCAAGTCTGTCATCAAGCTGCGCGGCGTGAGCAACTATCTGGACGCAGTGGCGGACAACGACCCGTCGGAAAACAAAATATCCCTGTATCTGCTGACGAACAGCGCGGTTTCGTGCCGCGATATGCTCACGCTCAAGAGCTACACCGACGCCGAGATCATCGACTTCGGTCTCCAAATCAGCGATATTCTCGACAAGCTCGAACAGAACAACATCCTGCACGGCAATCTCAAGCCCGAGAATATTTTTCTCAACAGCAGCGGCCGCTATATGCTCGGCGGCTTTACCGCGTTTGAGGGCAGCGTTGAGGATCCGTCGTTTATGGCGCCCGAAATGCGCTCCGGCAAGGCGCCCGACTACACGACCGACATCTATTCGCTCGGTCTGATCATGTACGCCATGTCCAACGGCGGCAAGCTTCCCTTTGAAAATGACGAAACCGACCGCGCCGCGGCGGTGCAAAAGCGTCTTTCGGCGCAGATGGTGACCGCTCCGCAGAACGGCACCGAAAAGCTCAAGAGCGTGATCGTCATTGCCTGCCAGCCCGACAACCGCAATCGCTGGAAGAACGCCGGCAACATCAAAAACGCCCTTGCCGCCATCAAGGCGGAGCTGCCGCAAACGGCGCCTGCCGCTGCGGTGACCGAGTTGGAGCCGACGGATTTTGAGAGCAACGTGTTTGAGGAATTCACCTTTGACGGAGACACGCCGCAGACAGAGCCCGCCAAGCAGGAGCCGGAGCAGCCGGAGATGAACATGGCAAAGGGCGCCGCGATCGCCGCGGCAGCCGCAGCTGCCACTGCCGCCACCGCCACAGCCCTGCAAGCGTCTGACAATGATAAGAATGACGAAACCCCCAAGGAGTCCTCTGCTGCCGGCGAAAACGCCGCGGACGAACCAAAAGCAGACGCCGCAGACGAAGCGCCTGCCGAGGACCCCTTGAACAACAGTATTTTTGACGACTACGTGCCGGACCGCACGCAGGTGTTCAACGCGCGCAGCGAGCGCAAGGAAGCCGAAAAAAAGGACTACGGCGCCTATTTTGACGAGGAGCCGGAGATGCAGGAGATCAAGCCCGATCCGCCGTTTGCCGGCACATCCGCTGCCGCACAGAGCAAGCAGCCCGACGATAAGGAAGAGGACGCCTATGACCCCTACTACGACGGCGAATACGATGAGGACGAGGAACCGCAAAAGGCAAACAAGAGCTTTATTCTCGGCGTTATCGTGATCATTCTCGCGCTGCTGGCGGCACTCGCCGCGCTGGGCGTGTACGCTTGGCAGAACGATTTGCTGCCCTTCGGCAACAACAGCACGCCGGAGACCACCGCCGCTCCTGCCACACAGACAACCGCTGCCGTCACGACCGCACCTGTCACCACCGTGCCCGAAACCACTGCCGAGCCGACCGAGGAACCGGTCACCGAGGAGCCGACCACTATTCCGGAGACCACCGTTCCCTATGACGTCTATCCCGAGAACGTTATCGGCTTCTACTACGACTACGCAGAGGAAGTGCTGCGTGCACAGGGCTTGGAGGTCGCCTACGGCGAGAGCGTTCCGAGCAGCGAATATGACTACGGCTTTGTTATTTCGATGTCGCCGACCGACAGCACGCTTGTCAAGTCCGGCAGCACCGTCACGCTCGTTCTGTCCTCCGGAAAAACCGGCGACACAGAGAGCAGCCAGACCGAGAGCAGCCAAACCGAATAAACGATTGATACCGCAAAGGGAAGAATCCGTTTTGGCTCTTCCCTTTCGGCGTATTCCGCATTCTTGTTTCCGGAGCGACGATTTATGAAAGAAAAATTTCTCACGGTATGGAGGAGCAGCTTTTTGTTCGCCTTTGTGCTCAACGCGGTCTTTCTGACGGCGTGCGTGCTGCTGACCTCGTTCACCTATGAGGGTGACGGCGACTTTTTGAACTCCGTTTTGATCTGCCAAAAGCACATCTACGCCAACGCCTCGGTCAACTACATACTCGCCATGCTGATCGGCACCGTTCAGCTTGTTTTTCCCCATATCAACTGCTTTGTTCTGTTTGAGGTCATGGCAGCCTTTGCCGCGTTTGTGTCCATCACCTTTGTTTTTGCGGACAAGTATAACAAGCGCAAGGCGTTTGTCTTTGCCTCCATCCTCAACATCATGTTCGCGCTGCACCACTACACCAACGTGGACAGCACGCGCACTGCCGCCCTGCTGTGCGCCGCAGGCTTTTTGCTGGTGCTGCTGGCGATCCACCAAAAGCGCTACACCCTGTCCTGCTGGGTCGGGGTACTCGAGATCATGCTCGGCTCATGCCTGAATATCGCCTATTTCTTTATCGCGCTGGGCTTTGCGGTGGCGTTCTTCTTCGGCGATCTGATAGCCAAAAAGAAGTACCGCCTGCCGTTTCGCAAGCTGTTTTGGTATTTTCGCCCGTTTTTGCTGATGTTTTTGCTGGTTTCGGCACTCACGCTGGGGCTCTGCCAGTTCTCCTATCAGGTGAACCATGCCACTGAGGCGTCGCGCAATTACTACGAATATGCGGTCACGCAAAACGCCGTGAACGCCCTTCCCTACCCCGACTACAGCGCGCATACCGACGAATTCAAGGCGGCAGGCATTGCCTCCGAGGACGACTATGAGCTGCTTAAAAACGGCTACTACGACGAAGCGACCGACCTCAACGTCTCGGCGCTCAAAGCCGTGCACGAGATCCAAACAAAGGACAATCCCAAAAATATCGCCAATGTTTTCTCCGCCGTTTTTAAAGACAACTACGAGGAAGTGATGCAGCTTGACCGCTCCATCGTCACCATTGCGGTCTATCTGCTTGTGTCGCTGGTGTTCATCTTCTATCACAAAAACCGCTTTTCGTTCTTTCCGCTGTTCTATCTGATAGTCGGCGTACTGTCGGGCTTTGCGCTGCGGTTCATCTATGACAGCAGCGACAACCTCACCTACGGCATCTGGGTGTTTATGATCGCGATGCTGCTCAATTCCTTTAACTTTGAGGTGCTCAGACGGCAAAAGGTGAACACCAAAATGCGCGAGCACAATGTCTATCTGGTGTTTTCCATTCTGACCGTGCTGGCGCTCGGCGGACTCAACGGCTTTATCTACTATCAAAACATGCAGCTTGCCGCGCCCGACACCGACGAGAGCAGCACACGGTTTTTGATCTCGGAGCTCAACCGCAATCCCGACTGCTATTACATCATGGATCCTCCCACCAAAAAGGCTTTTGACCGCAGCACCGAGAATTATCTGCACCCGATGTGGGGCTTCCGCGAGGAATATCTGGACAATCTCGATGATTTCGGCTATCTCCATAACGACGAGATCATGCGTCGGCGCAACCTGCCCGAGAACATCTATGAGGCGGCTGTCAGCAAAAAGAAGATCTATGTTATCGACAACAACGTGGTGTTCAAAAAAGAAAAGTATTTCACCGCACACTACGCCCCCGAGGGAAAAACGGCGTTCTACGATGCGCTTTCCGAGCCGGGCGGCTATCATATTTACAAAATCATCATCAGCTGATGACAAACAGCAGGAGCCTGCTCCCCTCACTTGTGTGAGTCGGATGCAGGCTCCTTGTTTTTATGAATCCTTGTTTTCCTCGCCGTGCGCCGGCTTTGTCTCCGTTTCTTTGTGCGAATCGCTCGTTCGTGCGGCAGGCTGCACAAGCTTGACCTCGCCGCCGACCGGGTCTCGTTTTGTGTTGTGCGGTCTCTGCTCGTCCGGCAGGGAGCGCACAAAGAACAGCTCCTCAGGCGAATACTCCCGTTTCTTGCGCACGCGGCGCACGCGCTGCGTATTGTTTTGAGCTGACGGCATGATGTAATTGACAGCGTCGGGCGCAAGCTCTTTTTGGGTGGTTCCCTTCGGTCTCTGCTCGTCCGTCAGGGAGCGCACAAAGAACAGCTCCTCGGGTGAATATTCACGCCTTTTGTGCTCGTGCGGCTCATGCGGCCCGTCCGTTTTCGGTGCGGTGCCGACAACGTCAACGCCTTCGACCGGCTTTTTCCTTCTCTTGTGGCTATGGCTATGACTATGGCTGTGACTATGGCTGTGACTGTGACTGTGGCTGTGCGACTTTTTCTCTTGCGTTGCAGGCATCACATATTTGACCTCTCCGGCGATCGTCTCTTTCTCCGTGTTGTGCGGTCTGTCCCGATACGGTATGGATTGCACATAAAAGGTATCCTTTTCAACTGCCGGGTCATCCTCTTCTCTGGACCTTTTTTTGGCGCCGGGCAGCATAAAGCCGACTGCCGTGCCGACAAAGCCGAGACAATACAAAAGCCTGCCTGCCACGCTGCCCATCAGGCTTGTTTCAACGCCCTCGCCGTATTGCAGCATCAGCACACATTCCATCACAAAGGACAGGACAAGCAGCACGATCACCGCAGCCATCAACCTGATCGTCTGCGCACGCTTGTGCGACATCCCGCTTCGCCGACGAATAAACCGGTAATACAGCAGAAGGATCAGCATGCTCAGCTCGGAGCAGACAAGCACCGCAAAGCGCAATACGGTCGTCATATCCGACATATTCAGATTGCCGAAAATCTCGACGGCATTTGACAGCAAAAGAATGGCGTTCATCGCCAAGCCGGCTGTCAGCAAAGACGAACGCAGCCGCCGGAGGATGCCCCTGTGTGCCAGCGCAAAAAACGACGCGGCAGTGATGCACAAAAATACGATAACACCGGCAGCGCCGATGATGATGTCCCGATCCGGCTGCAGCAGCAAAAGCCCCCGGTAAACGGTAAACAGCGCAAATATAACCGCCGTAAACCATGTGATCCACACTCTTCGGCTTCCGGTTTGTAAGTTAGATTTTTCCACAACTGTTCCTTCCTTGAATCGAAATATACAAAGCATAACGTTCTGCAAAACGCGTGAATGCAGTCTGCACAAAATAGTATAAAGCATTCTGCCGATTTCGTCAATATTTTCTTTTAACTTTTTGTCAAAGAATATGAACCTTCGGTGAGATTTTGTCGAGAAAAAGAAAAAACAGTCGGTTTTGTTTGATTTATATTTCTAAATCAGAATTTACTCCGTTATGCAGGGGTTCGGTTTTTTATTCTTTGTTCGTTGTACGGCGGTAAAGAAAAAACACTGTCCATCCCCAAACAGGATGACAGTGTTTTTTGGCGTCCCAGAAGGGAGTCGAACCCCCGACCTTTCGCTTAGGAGTTCCTCCGGAAGGCTCCCTTTGGAGCTTAACAAATCTCAGATTTTCCCATTCTAATGCGGTTTTCAGCAAGTTAAGAGGTAGTCTGTTACCATCTAAAATGTGCTAACATTAACGAGTTGTGTGTATTCCTGTTAGCAAGGTGTTAGCACGCCCTCTAAAAAAGTTGTCGCATAAGGTGGTAGTTTTGGGATGTACTTCTTAAGCAATTATTATGCAATAGTAGTATAACACAAATATATAACATAGGCAAGGAAAAATTAGGACGCTCCAAACGGAACGTCCTTTTACATTTATATATAGCTATTTATGCGTCGTTTTGATATTGCTGTAAAAACGCTTGAAACGCTTGAGCCATTTCGGGATTTGCGAAAAGCTGTCCGAGTAACTCTGTCGGATTCATACCGTTATTACTGTCAGATTGTGTTTGCTGGGGCTGCTGGTTATAAACCTGTTCGTCAACTCGGCGAGCGTTGGCAACTCTATCTTCGTCGAGAATATGCGAATACTGTTCCGTTACCATATCAGCCCGTGCGTGTCCTGAATCGCCCTGAACGGCTTTTATATCACCGCCCGACCATTTGAGCTTATATGTAATACTCGAATGACGCAGGCTATGGAAGCAAACATCAGGCAAGTTGTGATCTCTGATTAGCTTTTTTAACGCCCTTGTGATTATCTGTCCCTCCATCGGTCTGCCTGTGGAGCTTGAAAACAACAAATTGTAATCGTGGTATTCATCACCAAGCAATTCCTTAATCTCCTGAATATCCTTAATGCGCTGTAATACCATTTTTGCAACGGTTTTTGGGAGATACACACGGCGTTTACTCGTTTCGGTTTTCGGCTCTTTCAGCACAAGTACCGTATTGCCGCCGGATAAACATCTCGGAAAGACAAACAGCACATCACGCTGGTTGAGCTTTTCAAAAACATCTCGCTTTACCCTTTGCAATTCCTTCTCTATGAAAATGGAAGCCGTACCGTTTTCGATTTTATCCTCTGACACATCAATACAGTCAAGCGTGATGCCCAACATTTCGCCCATACGCAGCGTACAGGAAAAAGCAAGGTTTAGCGCTAACGATAAATCGTCATCGTCACAAAGCTCAAGAGCCTTCTTGAATGTAGGCAAATCCCACATAGCTCTCTTTTTGGGCTTTTCTTTAGGAATAGTGGCGTGTTCAACGGGATTCCTTGTCATCAATTCCCATTTCACGGCTTGATTAAAGGCGTTCCGCAAGAGCTTGTGTACCTCTCTGATTCTTGACGGCGTAAGATATTCGTGATCCGGTTTGCGGTTGTTGGTAACCTTAGATTTGACTTTCAGAAGGTCAAGGTAAAACTTTTCCATCATTCGGGGATTCAGATCGCTCAAAGGAATATCGCCGATAATCGGATTGATATAGTTATTAATCAATGATGATCCATTTTTCCGTTCCTTTATAATTGGGATATTCCTCGCTGACGCTGATCGCCAAGCATTCCTGTTTGAATTGCTCCTCAAGAGCAGATAATATGTCCTTTGACATTTCCGCAATCTCCTTTGAA
>ONGI01000061.1 GCA_900317315.1 uncultured Eubacteriales bacterium | reverse complement strand
CCAGAACCGTGCTCAACGTGCTGCACGACCCGGGCCCCATCGGCGGCATGCAGTTCATGATCGACCGGTACAACATCGTCTACGAGATCACGGCGAACAACGCGGCGCGGCTGATCTTGCTCGATCCCGACGCGCTGCTCAACGCAAATCCCGACATTATTCTGATCCAGCACCGCATTCTCGTCAACACCATGCGTTCGCAGCGCGACCTGTTTCTGCGCGTTTCGGAGCATCTGCTCTGCCTGTCGCAAAAGAGCATACGTCGCGCGAGGATCTGGCTGCCTATCTGGCGGTCGATCGCGCCTCGCTGTCGCGCTCGCTCGGCGAGCTGAAGCAGGAGGGCGTCATCGAATTCCGCAAAAATCATTTTAAGATTCTGGACACAAAATATTTTCGCTATGAATAAGGAGAAGAACGGCACTATGACAAAAAAATCCTTTCGGCGCGCCTTTCGTGACAGTCTGCCGATCATGGCAGGCTATTTGGCGCTGGGCATCGGCTACGGCGTTCTGCTCCAAAGCAAGGGCTACAGCTTTTGGTGGGCGATCTTGATGAGCGTCACCATGTTTGCCGGCTCCGGACAATACGCCGGCGTTGATTTTATGGCGAGCGGCGCTTCGCTGCTGACGACCGCCTTTATGACGCTGATCATCAACTGCCGCCACTTTTTTTACGGCGTTTCGCTGCTCGACAAATACCGCGGCACCGGTATCGTCAAGCCCTATCTGATCTTTGGGCTGACCGACGAGACCTACTCCATCACCGCGACCGTCAAGCTGGAGGACGACATCAGCCCCAAAAAATACTACTTCTTTCTCACCGCACTCAACCACAGCTACTGGATCACCGGCTGCGTGCTCGGCGCGGTGCTGGGCATGTTTTTGCCGTTTTCGGGCGAGGGCGTGGACTATGCCATGACCGCGCTGTTTATCGTGATCATGGTGGAGCAATGGCTCGACAACAAAAACCACCTGCCGGCGATCTTGGGCGCAACGACCACGGCGGTTTGTCTGGTGGTTTTCGGCGCGGAATTTTTCATTGTGCCGGCGCTGTTCCTGATCGCGGCGGAGATGGTGATCTTTCGCAAAAAGCTCGACCCTGCGGCAAAGGAAAAGACAAGCGAGGTGAGCGGCAATGACTGATCTGCATCCGCTGTGGCAGGTATTGATCATGGCGGCTGTCATCGCCTTTACGCGGTTTTTGCCGTTTTTGGCATTTCCGGAGGGACGAAAAAGACCGGCGGTGATCACATATTTGGGCAAGGTGCTGCCATATGCTATCATCGGAATGCTGGTGGTGTACTGCTTCAAAAACGTGTCGGTGTTCACCTATCCGTACGGCCTGCCGGAGCTGATCGCGGCGGCGTTCGTGGTGGGCATGCACGTCTGGCTGCGCAACACCCTCATCAGCGTATTCGGCGGCGTTGCCGTCTATATGCTGCTGGTTCAACTCGTTTTTTGAGAGAGGGATATATATGGAAATTTGGGAATTATTCTTGGTCGCCGTGAGCCTTTCCATGGACGCGTTCGCGGTCTCGGTGTGCAAGGGACTGTCGGTCAAAAAGCTCCGTCCGCGCCACTGCGCAACAGCCGGCTTGTATTTCGGCGGCTTTCAGGCGCTGATGCCGCTGCTCGGCTGGCTGCTGGGCAGGCAGTTTGAGAGCCTGATCAAGAGCATCGACCACTGGATAGCCTTTGTGCTGCTTGCGCTGATCGGCGCGAATATGATCCGCGAGGCGCTCGGCGACGAAGAGGACGTCAACGATTCCTTTTCCTTCAAGACGATGCTGCCGCTCGCAGTCGCCACGAGCATCGACGCGCTGGCGGTCGGCGTGACCTTCGCCTTTTTGGAGGTGCAGATCCTGCCGGCGATCCTGCTGATCGGCTGCACCACCTTTGCCCTTTCCGCCGCAGGCGTCAAAATCGGCAACGTCTTCGGCTCCGGCTTGCAGTCCAAAGCCGAGATTGCCGGCGGCGTCATCCTGATACTGCTCGGCATAAAGATTTTGATAGAGCATTTGTTTTTCGGAGGGTGAAGCACGAATGCTTAATTCGTAATTCGTAATTCGTAATTCTTAATTCATAATTCTTAATGCGTAATTCTTTGGGAGGAAACGCTTCCGATTCATGTGATTTTTCCTTGACGACGTAGGGGCGAGCAGTGCTCGCCCGCAGATAGGGCACCGCTGTTTTCCGTTATAAAATCGGTTTGGCAGGACAACGCGGCACAGCAGGCGACCAATGGTCGCCCCTGCAACCGCAAGGCATACTTACGCACAACCTATTTGCCATCGCAGCAAAATTACAACTCGGAGCGAAGCGACCCAAATCTCAACTCTCAACTCTAAAAAAAGAGCCACCTCACATGGAGATGGCTCTTTATTCATTCCAAAAACGTCAGCCGCCGCGCCGATCATGCATTACGCATTCTCATCGGCGTCCTGTGTATCTGCGGACTGATACGCCGGATCCTTTGCAAAATCGGGGATCAGCTTTTTCTTGAAGATATAGGTCGCAACGCAGAACAGCGTGAAGGTCGCCAGACAGAGCAGCGACACCATGAGTCCCGGCCGGAAGCCGTTGGGCGCGTATTTGAGCACGATGGTGTGCTCGCCCTGTGACAGCGGGAACGCGAGCAGCGAACCGCCGACGGGTGTGATCTCGGTCTCGTTGCCGTCTACATACGCCACCCAGCCCTTTTCGTAGGGAACCGAGGTGTAGAACAGACCGTCCTTTGCCGCGTGGATGGTGCCCTCCATCTTGCCGCCGTTGCGGAAGTAGGTGGTGTTCATCACGCTTTCGCTGCAACGCTCGTAGCCCTCCTCAAAGACCTCTTGGTTGAGCGCGCAGACATACACCTTGGCGGTGCCGCTTGCGTTCGCCTCCAGATCCGCCTGCAGGGAGAGGACGTCTCCCTTGCTGAAATAGCCGGCGGAGGCAATGCTCACACGATCCATATTCACCTTTTCGCCGACAGAGCGGTTGTTGCGCAAAACCTGCACGTTGTCGCCCTTGTTGATGGAGGAGCTGAACAGATACAGGCCGTCCTGCTGAATGGTGTAGTTCCATTGCAGACGCGGCGAAATGCCCTGTGTGATGCAGGAGTAGCTGTAGCTGCCGTCGGCATTTTTGTTGACGCTGAACTGCGAGGGGTCGGTGTGTTCCTCGCCGTCCGGCTCAATGGGCGTATAGACCGACTGGTTGATGCCCGTGGCAAGACGGAAAAACTCCGCCTGCTTTTCAAAGGGATTAAAGCTGTTTTCTTCCCTGATCTCCTCCCATTGCAGGAGATTCTCGTTCACCATAAAGCCCATGGGGATATAGTGGTTGTTGCGGAACAGCTTGATGCCGCCGGAGCTGGAGACCTCCGACAGATCATAGGTGTTGTGCACGCTGCCGGAACGGGCGATCAGGTATTTGAGGTTCATGAACATGTTGGTGACAGGCGAATTTTCCTTGTAGATATAGCGGTTGCCTGCCTGCCAGCCGTTCATGCCAAAGTTCTGATAGAACAGCGTCATGCTCTCGTTCGCCATGGAGTTGAACATCGACAAGCCGTGGTAGTGGTTGAGCGCGCCGTCGTTGAGCGTTTGGGTGCTCTCGGTCTCGGCACGCCACAGCTCGGGCGTGTTCTGCTCCTGCTCTTTCATATAATTGATGATCGCCTCGGTATTGCTCTCGCCGCGCGGATAGCCGTTCATGCCGGTCACGGTCGTGACGTTCACGCCGAAGTAGCCCGTGTAGCCGCTCTGCGCGATCGCGATCACCAGCAGCGAAACCGTCACTGCCTGCAGCGGCACGACGCGCTTGGTGTAGAGCACCACCAGCACCGTAATCAGCAACAGCAGCACCGCCACGGTCACAAGCGTCGGCGGCACCCAGCTCATGCGGTCGGGTCGGGAATGTCCCTTGACCGCGAACATGTTGAACACGCCTTGGTCGTAGGGACCCTCGCCGTCGGGATTCTTGGTGCCGGAGAAGTCAAACTCCATCAGCAGCACCGCAAAGCTCAGCACAGCCGCCGTCAGCGCGTGCAGCAGCTTTGTCTTGTGAATGACCGTAAAGGCGTGGAAGCCCAGCACGATCATCACAAAGCTGACGAGATAGCTAAAGCGGTAATAGATCATGTTCGGGAAGTGGAAGCCGTGCCAGATAAAGTCGAGCTGACGGATAATAAAGCTGAGGAACATGAACAGGATCAAGCCCATACCCGTGAGCTTTTCTCTGAGCTTGATCTCCTTGGAGGTCAGGCTGAGGAACACGAAGAAAATCGGGATCGCACCGCAGGCGATATTGGGCATGGCGTCGATTTCCTTGTTGGCGGCGACGGTAAAGTTCACCAGATTGCCGGTGACGCTTTTGAGTCCCTTGAGCACGCCGATCAGGTCATTGCTGCCGCCGATATTCGTTGCAAATTCCTGCGGAAAGGCGCTGCCGCTCGCATGGGTATTTTGCAGCGCAAGGAACGCAGGCAGCACAAAAAAGGCGGTCAGACCGATGCCCAAAACCGTAAACACGCCGAATTTGAGCAGGTTGGCGGCAAATGCGCGCACACCGTGCCAGCGCGTGATATGGTAGCAGATAAAAATCAGCAGGATAAAAATGCAGGTGAAGAAGCCGATGTAGTAGTTGGTGATCAGCGACAGCGCCAGCATGACGGTGTAGAGCCGGAAGCGGTTCTCGGTGAGCAGCTTCACGGCGCCCAGCGCGACCAGCGGCGTGATGCAGACCGTGTCGAGCCAGATGGTGTTCCAGTAGTAGCCCATAAAAAAGGCGCAGAACGAAAAGCTGATGCCGAAAATCACCAGCGAGGCGTCGTTGCGCCTGAAAACGCTTTTGAGGAAAAACGCCATAAAGGAGCCGGCAAGCGCGATCTTGACCGCGACCGAGAACATCAAAAACTCGCGCAGCCAATCGGGCGAGACAAACAGGGACAAGAAGTTCATCGGGCTCGCAAGGTAGTAGGACATCAGCGAAAAATAGTTGGCGCCGGAGCCTACCGACCAAGTCCAAAACAGGCTTTCGCCGTGCTGGAGCTTGTCCTGAAAATCCGCCAAAAAGGGATAATACTGGTGCCACAGGTCGGTCACGAGGATCTGCTTGTCCGCCTTTCCGAACGGCGACACATCCATCAGACCGAACGCTGTCAGCATCAGCGCCAGCGGAACCAAAAACGCTATCCACACATACAGGTTGCGCTTTGCGAACGCAGACAACCGCTGCGGGATCGTCTTTGGCTCACGTAGGATTGGGATAGTTGGCATAAAATCAATACCTCCGTGTTGTTGACATAATAAGACAAATATTATTGTAACACGTTTTTGCGGCGCGGTAAATAAAAATTTTTCAAATACTAAGAAAATTATATAAAATTATCAAAAAAGTTTGGACTTTTGCCGTATTCTTTGCTATAATAGAAACGAAGGTGATAAAATGACAAAAAAGCATACGGTAGATTTGGTTGTCCCCTGCTATAACGAGGAGGAAGGGCTGGAGCACTTTGTTCTGGAAACCAACAAGGTGATCGACTCCCTGCCCGACTATGCTTTCCGCTATATTCTGGTGAACGACGGCAGCCGCGACAAAACCTATCTTATTATGAAGCGGCTTGCCGCGCGGTTTGACAATATCAAATACATTTGCTTCTCGCGCAACTTCGGCAAGGAAGCGGCGATGTATGCCGGTCTGCAGCACACCACCGCCGACTATGTGGTGGTGATGGACGCGGATCTGCAGCATCCGCCGGCGGTCTTTCCTCAAATGCTCGCGGCGATGGAGGAGGGCTACGACTGCTGTGCCACCAAGCGTGCGGAAAGAAAGGGTGAGAGCTTCTTCCGCGGCTTCTTCTCCAAGCTGTTCTTCAAGCTCAGCAACAAGCTCACCGACGTCAAAAACCCCTACGGCGCCATGGATTACCGCATGATGACGCGCCAGATGGTGGACGCCATTTTGGAGCTGAGCGAGGTGCAGCGGTTTTCGAAGGGAATTTTTTCGTGGGTCGGCTTTGACACCAAATGGATCTCGTTCAAGACGGTCGATCGTCAGCTCGGCACCACCACATGGAAGTTCTCCTCTCTGTTCAAATACGCCATCGACGGCATCACCTGTTTTTCGGTGGCGCCGCTGCGGTTCACGGCGGTGATGGGTGCGGTGATTTTTTTCATCTCGCTGATCTATATCCTCATCACGCTGATCCAAACCCTGTTTTTCGGCATAACCACCCCCGGCTATGTCACCACATTATGTGCCGTACTGTTCCTTGGCGGCATTACGGAGATGTCCATCGGGATCTTGGGCGAATACATCGGCAGGATCTACATGGAATCCAAGGACAGACCTATATACATCACCAAGTTTTCCAACTTTGAGGAGGAAAACAAGAAAGAAAGAGAGGAATTATCATGAGCAAAGAAACCACAGGTAAAAAAATCGGAGCAGGGCTTGCGGCTTGCGTGCTCGCAGAGCTGTTGATCATCAGCTGCGTCGTCAGTCTGATCGCCATCAAGCCCGGCAGCGCCGAGGCAGGCAGCGCGGTTGACAAGGCGAGCGAGCTGACCGTCAAAAAGGTCACCGCCTTTGACGAGGATTCCGTGAGAACCAACGCCGTCTTTACCGACATGATTCTCAAGCGTGTCTGCGGCGCGGCGCTTGCCTTCAAGGGCAACGAGGCAGAGCTGGAGGGCATCGCTTCCACCCTGTCCTTTGACAGCGTTATCGTCACCGACGAAAAGGGCAAGATCACCGCTTCTTATCCCGATGACCTCAAGGGCAAGGCGCTCAAGGACGACCCCAAAACCCTTAGTCTCACCCCTGTTGCCAAGGGCATCACCAACAAGGCGATGGGCGACATCACCGAAAATGAGGACGGTACCTATCAGATAACGGCGGCAGCCAGACGCACCGACAGAGAAGAAGGCGGCGCGGTTGCGGTCGTGCTGACCAACGACACCTACGGCGCAGTACAGGGCAAGGAGCTGGCGGCTTCCTGCGGTGAGAACGTGATCATTGAAAAGGACGGCAAGCGCCTCAGCTCCAGCTTTGCGGACGCAGGCGAGACCTCCATTGCCGATCTGGGCGTCAAAGAGGATGACAAGGCCGTCAGCATCAAGGCGAACGGCAAGGATTATGACGCAAAGGCAGCCACCGTCGGCGAATATCACACGCTGACCGCTGTGGCGCCGCAGGCATCCGGCGGCAACGGCTGGGGAACCTTCTGGATCATCGCCATCACTGACATCGTGCTTGCCGCTGCCGGTATCATCATCTTTATGGTCGCGGGAAAGTCCAAGGCAAAATAAGCCAAATGAACAAGCTAAAATCATTTTTTGACATCAAATTTCTCAAATTCATTCTGGTCGGCATCCTCAACACGCTGGTGGGCATGGGCTTGCAGTTCGTGTTCTACAACGTGTTCGGCTGGGACAAATATGATTGGGGCGTGGTGCTGGCAAGCCTGATCGGCAACATCATCGGCAGCGTCGTCAGCTACTTCCTCAACAAATATTTCACGTTCAAGAACAAAGAAAAGGGCTGGAAGCCGGTGCTCCGCTTTGCGCTCAATATCGCCGTGTGCTACGCCATCGCCTATCTGCTGGTGTCGCCGCTGGTGAGCTGGGTCAGCACCGCCAACCACTGGTCGCTGTTCGGCTGGAGCATCGAAAAATTCGCGGGCAACCTCTCCCTTGCCGTAGGCGCATGCACCTTTGTCGCCTGCAACTACATCGGACAACGGTTCTTCGCGTTCAGAGAGAAAAAGGAAACAACAAAGGAATAACCCAAGAAAACACCGGTATAGGCAAAGGCGTCTGTACCGGTGTTGTTTTTTGTCAAAAAGAATCATTTCGGACGCCGCACCAAAGCCGCCGCACGCTTCATCACACTTCATCACATTTCATCACACATGTAAGAAGTGCCAAAAACCGCATAGATAAGCCATTATCACACATATCACATTAATCACACTAATATATTTATATTTTTTCTTGTTAGTTACATTATATATATAAAACAGAAAAACAAGTGTGATGTGTGTGATGAGTGTGATAACCGCATAGCCAAGCCATTTTTGAGGGCACCCATGCACACAGCATTCACGGAAGCATGACGCACACGCATGCAGCGTTACAAAATCGGAGCGGAGCGACCGGTCAGCAAATCCATAATGCGTAATGCGTAATCGGCTGAGAGGAAACGTTTCTTTTATATATCTTTTTTCCATGTGAATGTAGGGGCGCATGGAAAGCTTGCGCAGAGCCTATCCTGCACCGCAACAAAACTATAAATCGGAGCGAAGCGACCCTTCACTCAACTCTCAACGCTCAACTCTCAACTCAAAAAAAAAACGGCTTCCTCCAAAAGAAGCCGTTTTGATCGTTTCTCTCAATGCTTGCTCGACAGCGTGAATTTGGATTCGGTGCCGTGAACGAGCTTGACAAAGTTCACCAGCGCCGCCGCCGCTATGGCGAGCACCTCGACCCACACATTGGAATAGCCGAGATAGAACAGCGAGATCGGACAGCTCAGCGCCGCCGTGCAGGATGCCACGGACATGTATTTTCCGATGAACAGCACCGCAAAAAAGATCGCCATCGCAATCAGGGTCATGCGCCAGTCAACAAACCAGATGGTCGCAAAGCCGGCGATGAACGCCTTGCCGCCCTTGAAGCCGTACCAAACCGGAAAGCAGTGTCCGAGCATGCAGAACAGACCGGCAAACTGTGCGCCGAACTGCCACATATCGTCATACATCACGCCCATATAAACCGCCGACAGAAACACCGGCAGCGCGGTTTTGAGAATGTCGATCAGCATGACCGACCAAGCCGCCGCGTTGAGTCCGTAGACGCGCTTGAAGTTGGTGAAGCCGGGGTTGTTGCTGCCCGACTTGCGAATGTCCTCGTGATACACCAGCCGCGACATAATGATCGCACCGTTAACGCCGCCGAGGAGGTAGGAAACCACGGCGATAATCAGCAGGCTGACGCTCATGATCATACGGCAAAGCGTTCGATGCTCTTGCCATAGGCGAACACGCCGATAGCGTCCGCACCGATGGAAGCGCCGATGATGGGTCCGATGTAGGTGATGTAGGTCTTGACGCCCGGGATCGTCTCCTTGCACATCTCCGCAACCTCACGCGCGTCCTCGATGCAGTCGGCATGCGCGATATAAATGGTGGGATTCTTCTCGTCCGCCACGCCCTCGGCGATCAGCGCCACGATCTCCTTGAGAGAGTTGAGTCTGCCCTTTGCCTTTTTGATGGGAATGTTGTTGCCGACCTTGTCGGAGATGATGATCGGCTTGACGCCGAGCAGGTTGCCGAAGAAAGCGGAGGAACCGCTGACTCTGCCTGCCGCCTTGAGCGCGTTGAGGCTGTGCACGGTCACAAACTGGTTGACGTTGTTGCGGATCGGGAGGATCGCCGCCTCGATCTCCTTGGCGGACATGCCCTGATCGCGGAACTCAGCCGCCTTTATCGCCACGACTGCCTCGCCCAAGCAGGCGTTCAGAGAGTCGATGCAGACGATAGTCGCGTCGGGATAGTCCTTCATAATGGCTTCTGCCTCTACCTTGCCGACGTTGACCGAGCCGGTCATCTTGGAGGAGCAGGCGACATACACAATGTCATTGCCCTTGGCAAGCTCCGCCTTGAAATACTTTTGGAACTCGCTGGGCGGCACCATGGTGGTCGTAACGCGCTCGCCGCTGCGAATCACGTCATACAGCTCCTTGGCGCTGTAATATTCCCAGTCGATGCTGGCAGGGGTCTCCTTGCCGTTTCGGACGGTGTTCATCTTCATATAGTCGATGTCGTACTTCCGGCGAAGGTCTCTCGGCATATCCGAGCAGCTGTCGGTAACAATCTTAACAGGTCTCATGTTGATAATCTCCCTTTATTCTAAAATAATGATATAATCATAGATCGGCTGTCCGCCGTCGATCATAACGATTTCGGTGCGGCGATACTGCTTTTGCAGCGAATCGCAGAGCGCCTGCGCCTCTTCGGCGGAAGCGTCGGCGCCGCAGACAAGCAGCATGATGTCATAGCGCTGCGCCTTTGTTGCCTCACACAGCTTGGCAGCCGCCTCATTGCGGTCGGAACAGGCGGTATAGATCGTATCGCCCACAAAGCCGATGTAGTCGTCCTTGTGCACCGCCACGCCGTCCATCTCGGTGTCGCGGACAGCGCGTGAAACGATGCCGGTCACAACGCCGGCGATGATCTCTTCCAGCTCCTCCATGATCGCGTCGGTATCACCGGAGGAGGTGTCGAGCATCGAGATCGCCGCATAGCCCTCGCCGATGGTCTTGGTCGGCACAACGCGGATCTCCGCGTCGGTGTAGAGCTGCGCCGCCTGCTTGGCGGTCATAATAATATTGGAATTGTTCGGGAATACGAAGATCACGTCTGCGTTGACGTCCTCAAACGCGGCGATCAGATCCTGCGCAGAGGGATTCATGCTCTGACCGCCGTCCACTACCGCGTCACAGCCGAGAGAACCGAACGCGTCCTTGATGCCCTCGCCTGCCGCCACGCTGACAACGCCATAGGGCTTGTGCGGCATTTTGCGCTTGGGCGCGAGCTTTTCGCTCATATGGTTCTCGTTGTGCTGCAGCGTCATGTTTTCCATCTTAAAGGTGAGAAACTCGCCGTATTCCTGCATTTTATTAAGAATATCGCCGGGCTTTTTGGTGTGTACATGCACCTTGACGATCGTGCCCTCGCGGAAGCAGACCACCGATTCGCCGACGCTGTTGAGATAACGGATCAGCTCCTCGGTTTGGAATGTGCTGAGATCGACCTTGCCCGTCTGCAAGCGGAGCAAAAATTCGGTGCAGTAGCCGAATTCGAGCACGCTGTTTTCGGTGAAGGCGTCCAGATCCACTGCCTGCACATGCGCCGGCTCGCCGCCTGCCGCTTCGACCTCTCTGCCGCTGAGCACCGCCGCCATGCCCTCGGTCACATAGCCGAGACCGGCGCCGCCGCTGTCCACCACGCCTGCTTCGCGCAGCACGTCCAACAGGTCGGGCGTGCGCTCCAGCGAACGCTTGAGCTCGCGGTTGAAGTCGTCAAAATAGCTCTGCAAGGTGCTCTCGGCGGTAAGGTTTTTGTTGGCGAAAGCAACAGAATCCTTTAATACCGTGAGGATCGTACCCTCCACCGGCACCGAAACCGCGCCGTATGCCTCGGTCACACCGCTGTCAAAGGCGGCGCCGAGCTCCCTGACGTCCACCGATGCAGCGCCCTCAAAGCCCTTGGCAAGACCTGCGAATATACGCGAAAGGATCACGCCCGAGTTGCCGCGTGCGCCGAGCAGCATGCCGCTTGCCGCCTTGCCGGCAGTCTGGGACAGGTTTTCGGAGCCTTCGCCTGCGGCGGTCGCGCCGGCGTTGATCGTCAAAAACATGTTGTCGCCGGTGTCGCCGTCGGGGATCGGGAACACATTGAGGTCGTTGACCGTTTGCTTGTTGGCTTTCAGATTGGCGGCGCCGCCGTGGAGCAGCCGCGCCAGCAAAAAGCCGTCTAACTTTTTCATTTCCATATCCTGATAACCTACTTTATATGCATAAAAATATGGTGCAAATCATTGACTTTTACCTACTCTTTATATTATAATAATTGCAGAAAAATTTTAATGGTCATTATATCGAAAATCTGATGATTAATACACACTTTTCTTTTATAGTGTGCAAAAATACACATTTCTGTCAAAAATTGTAGAAAGGACTTTTTTCTATGGAGAAAAAGCCGAAATCCGTCGACCGCCGCGTGCTCAAAACCAAGCGCGCCATCCGCAACGCCTTTGCCAAGCTGATGGTCGAAAAGGACATCAACGACATCACGATCATGGAGCTTGCCGACACCGCCGACATCAACCGCAAGACCTTCTACAACTACTATTCGGGCGTCTATCAGGTGGTGGAGGACATCGAACGCGACATTTTGACGAGCTATGAGGAGCTGCTGGGCGGCATTGAGTTCAAGCAATACATGAACACGCCCTATTCCCTGTTTGAGCGGTTCAGCCTGCTGATCAACATGGATCCCGAATTCTTCGGCTATTTGCTGTCCATGAACGGCAACGTGAATCTGATCACGCGCATCATGCGGCTGCTAAAGGACAAAACCTGCGAGGTGATGGTGGCGCAGCTCGATTTGGACGCCTACAAGGCGGACATCATGCTGGACTTTGTGCTTTCGGGCATGCTGTCGGTCTATCAGCACTGGTTCAACTCCGACCAGCCCATCTCGGCGGAGGAGGTCTCGCAAATCATCAGCACCATGAGCTTCAGCGGGATCAACGGGATCATTAATAATTCATAATTCGTAATTGATGGCAGGAAGGGTTGGTTGGTTTCGTGCCTATTATCCTTGACGACGTAGGGGTGATTCTTGCGGTT
>ONGI01000117.1 GCA_900317315.1 uncultured Eubacteriales bacterium | reverse complement strand
TGTTTATTAAATGGAACGGTCAGCCGCTTCACCCAAGTGCACCGTATAAGTGGCTTAAACGCTTTTGTGAGCGTGAGAACGTATCATTTAAGGGTTTACATAGTTTTCGGCATTTTGTCGCTTCACAGGCTTTAGCAAGCGGTGTCGACGTGAAAGCGGTGTCGAGTATGCTCGGACACAGCCAAACAAGCACTACATTAAACATCTATGCTCACGTAGTACAACAGGCTAATGAAAAGGCTTTAAACAGCGTTGCAAGTGTGCTTGAAACCGCATAGTGTCCGTAACAAAGAACACGATTTGGCGGAGGACAAGGGATTTGAACCCTCGCGCCGTTTTTTAGACGACCTACTCCCTTAGCAGGGGAGCCTCTTCACCACTTGAGTAATCCTCCGTATATGGTAAAGTGTTGTAATTGATTTAATTGGCGGAGAGAAAGGGATTCGAACCCTTGGTCCCTTGCGGGATCACTAGTTTTCAAGACTAGCTCCTTAAACCACTCGGACATCTCTCCAAAAACGCCTTATCTCAGCAAGAATAATTGTATCACAAGACAGGCGATTTGTCAAGCCTTTTTTTCAGCTGTTGACCGCATTTGCACAATCGTGTATAATAAGCCTATAACATCCTCCGGAGGTGAGCGCATGCATGATATTTGGAACCCTTGGCACGGCTGCATCAAGTGCAGCGAGGGCTGTCAAAACTGCTATATGTATTTTTTGGACGAACAGCGCGGCAAAAGCGGCGCCGACATCTACCGCACCAAGGCGGGCTTTCGCTATCCGCTGGCAAGGGACAGACAGGGACGCTATAAGGTGCAGAGCGGCGAGCAGCTGCGCGTGTGCATGACCTCCGATTTCTTCTTGGAGCAGGCGGACGCGTGGCGCGGTGAGGCATGGGACATTATCCGGCAGCGGCCGGACGTGGTGTTCTTTTTGCTGACAAAGCGGCCGCAGCGTGTGGCGAACTGCTTGCCGCCCGATTGGGGAGAGGGCTGGGAAAACGTCTTTTTCAACGTCAGCTGCGAGAACCAGCGGCGTGCCGACGAGCGGATCCCCATTTTGCTTGACCTGCCCTTTAAGCATAAGGGCGTGATGTGCGCGCCGTTTATCGGTGCGGTCAGCCTGAAAGACTATCTTCCCGCAGGTCAGCTCGAGCAGGTGATCGTCGACGGCGAGAACTACAGCGGCGCGCGTCCGTGTCATTATGAATGGGTCAAAAGTCTGCGCGACGAGTGCGTCGCCCACAACGTCACCTTTGCCTTTATCGGCACCGGCAGGCACTTTGTCAAGGACGGCAGGCACTACCGCGTTGAGGGCAGCGGCGTGCAGGCAAATCAGGCGTTCAAGTCCGGGCTGAGCTTTCGGGGCAAGCCGATGGAGTTCAAGCTGACTAACCTTTTGGGGCTGCCTGTCAGTGAGGAGCGCCGCTACAAGCCGTTTTTCGGGCAAAAATGCAGCACCTGCGGCATGAAAATCATCTGCAACGGCTGCACCAAGTGCGGCAAATGCGGCGAAGTGTTCGACTCCTGACGCATCGAAAAATATTTTCATCATCCGATGACAACAAAAATCCGGTAGACATTCTTGATCGAATCTGCTATAATGTTAGGTGAAACTAACTATTGAGGGTAGATCGTTATGAAATTAAAGGAAATGGATGTCGGTCAGTCGGCTGTCATCACGGAAGTCGGCGGCGAAGGCGTGCTGCGGCAGCATTTTTTGGATATGGGCGTGATCCCGGGAATCGAGGTCAAGGTCGTCAAGCTGGCGCCGATGGGCGACCCGATGCAGATCATGCTGCACGGCTATGTGCTCTCGCTGCGCCTTGCCGAAGCGGAGAAGATAGAAGTTAGCCCGCTGAAAGAAAAAACAAAGACCGCAGACGGTCGCAAGACCGCCAAAAGCGCACACCCGGGCTTGGGCGAGGGCGGCAGGTTCCACGAAAAGGGAAGCGGCGATCCGTTGCCGGACGACACCGTGCTGACCTATGCGCTGGTCGGCAACCAAAACAGCGGCAAAACGACCCTGTTCAATCAGCTTACAGGCGCCAACCGGCATGTCGGCAATTTTCCGGGCGTGACCGTTGACCGCAAGAGCGGTGTGATCCGCGGCTACAAGAATACCGAGATAACCGACCTGCCGGGCATTTATTCCATGTCGCCCTACAGCAGCGAGGAGATCGTGTCGCGCAACTTTGTCCTTGATGAAAAGCCGCGTGCGATCATCAACATCGTGGACGCGACCAACATCGAGCGCAATTTGTATCTCACCATGCAGCTGCTCGAAATGGATACGCCCATGGTGGTGGCGCTGAATATTATGGACGAGCTGACCGCGAACGGCGGTTCGGTGGACATCAACAGCATGGAAGAGCTGCTCGGCGTGCCGGTGGTGCCGATTTCGGCGGCGAAGAACCAAGGTGTGGACGAGCTGGTAAAGCACGCGATCCACATCGCGCATTATCAGGAAAAGCCGCTGCGGCAGGATTATTGTTCGGCAGAGGACGCCGGCGGCGCGGTGCACCGCTGTTTGCATGCGGTGCGGCATTTGATAGAAGAAAAGGCGCGTCAGGCGGAGATCCCGCTCTACTTTGCGGCGAGCAAGGTGGTGGAGGGCGACGCGCTGGTGCTCGAAAAGCTGGCGCTGGACGCCGGCGAGCAGGAAATGCTGCGGCACATTATCCGCCAAATGGAGCGCGAAAGAGGGCTCGACCGCAACGCGGCGATAGCGGACATGCGGTTTTCGTTCATCAAAAGGGTGTGCGACCGCACGGTCGTCAAGCCAAAGGAGAGCCGTGAACACCGGCGCAGTGAGCGTATCGACCGCCTGCTGACGGGAAAATACACCGCGATCCCGTTTTTTGTTTTTATTATGGCAGCCATCTTTTTCCTCACCTTTGAGGTCATCGGCGGCAATCTTCAAAAGCTGCTGGAGCTGGGCATCGACAATCTGATCGGCACCGTCAGCAGTGCGCTGGAGGGAGCAAACGTCAACCCGATCCTGACAGGGCTGATATGCAACGGTATTCTGACCGGTATCGGCAGCGTGCTGAGCTTTTTGCCGATCATCGTAGTGCTGTTTTTGTTCCTTTCGATTCTGGAGGACAGCGGCTATCTGGCGCGTGTGGCGTTCTTTATGGACAAGCTGCTGCGCAAGATCGGCTTGTCGGGGCGCAGTATCGTGCCCATGCTCATTGGCTTTGGCTGCACCGTGCCGGCGGTCATGGCAACGCGCACGCTCCCGAGTGAGCGCGACCGCAAAATGACGATCCTGCTCACGCCGTTTATGAGCTGCTCAGCAAAGCTGCCGATTTATTCATTCTTCGTCAACGCGTTTTTTCCGAACATCAGCTGGCTGATCATCACGGCGCTCTATCTGCTCGGCATTGTGACGGGTATCCTTATCGCGCTGCTCTACAAAAAGACGCTGTTTCGCGGCGAGGCGGTCCCGTTTGTCATGGAGCTGCCCAATTACCGCCTGCCGGGCGCCAAAAACGTGGTGCGTCTGCTGTGGGAAAAGGCAAAGGACTTCATTCAGCGCGCGTTTACGGTCATCTTTATCTCCACGATCATCGTGTGGGTCTTGCAGAATTTCAATTTTCAGTTCAACATGGTCGCCGACCAGCAGGACAGCATTCTGGCTCAAATCGCCGGCTTTATCGCGCCTGCCTTCACGCCGCTGGGCTTGGGCGACTGGCGTATGGTGACGGCGCTTATCAGCGGCTTTATGGCAAAGGAAAGCGTTGTGAGCACGCTGCAGGTGCTCTATGTCAACGACTTTTCCGCGGCGGTCACCACGCTGTCGGCGCTGTCCATGCTGACGTTCAGCCTGCTCTACACGCCCTGTGTGGCGGCGATCGCCTCGGTCAAGCGTGAGCTTGGCGTCAAATGGGCAGGCAGCGTCATCGTCTGGCAGTGCCTTGTCGCCTACGCCGCCGCCGCGCTGGTGCATCTGACAGGCATGCTCTGCGGCATGGGAGGATAAAATGAATTTGGCAGATATGATCATCATCGGTTTGATTGCCGCTGCGGTCGCGGCGGCAGTCATCCTCATCATTCGAAACAAGCGAAGGGGAAAGGGCTGCTCCTGCGGCTGCGAGGGCTGTCCGCACCCCTGCAACAAGAAGCATTAATTTGCTTGACAAATCCGCCGTTTTGCGCTACAATAAATAGCGGACATGTCTCAGTAGCTCAGTAGGATAGAGCGTTCGCCTCCTAAG
>ONGI01000146.1 GCA_900317315.1 uncultured Eubacteriales bacterium | reverse complement strand
CTCACGATACAAACCTTGGGAGTCGCTTTTGAGTTCGTCGGCAACTACGCCTCGGTGGACTTTCACCACAGAGCATTGATATGCCCGTCATACTAAAAAGGACGTGCCGTTCAAAAACTGCACGTCCTTTTCCTATACATCAAAAATAAGCATTATGCATTACAAATTTGCAACGTCCTCGTCGTTGAGCGACTGCATGCCGTTGTCGTCCATCAGCTTTTGGGCGTGCGGCACATCGTCTACACGGAATACGACATAGGCGCCGAGCGCGTCGGAGGCGGTGAAGGCGTAGAGATACTCAATATTCACGCCTGCGGAGGAGAGGATATCCATCACCTTGTAGAGCGCGCCGGGTACGTCCGCCATCTTGACGGCGATGACCTCGGTGGTGTTGACGACGGTGTTGTCGCTGAGCACCTCTTTGGTCTTGGCGTTGTCGGAGGTGATCATGCGCAGAATGCCGAAATCCTTGGTGTCGGCAATGCTCATGGCACGGATGTTAATGCCGTTGTCCGCCATTTTTTTGATGGTTTCTACCAGCTTGCCCTGCTTGTTTTCTACAAATACGGAAATCTGCTGAATTGCCATGTTAACCCTCCTTAATCATGCAGCTTGCGGTGGTCGATGACGCGCACAGCCTTGCCCTCGCTGCGGGCGATCGTCTTGGGCGGCACCAAGCGCACCTTGGGTCCGATGCCGAGCATGGTACGCATTGCCTGCTCGAGCTTTCTTTCCTTTGCCTGGTTGATGGAGACGATATCCGAGAACTGCTCGGGAGACATCTCCACCTTGATTTCAAAGGTATCGGAATTGTTGATACGGTCAAGCTCTATCTGATAGTTCGGCGTGTAGCCTTCCTTGAGCAGAACGGTCTCGATCTGGCTCGGGAATACGTTGACGCCGCGGATAATCATCATGTCGTCGCTTCTGCCCATGGGCTTTGTCATGCGGACATGCGTTCTGCCGCAGGAGCATTTTTCGCGTGTAAGCACGCAAATATCACGCGTGCGGTAACGGAGAAGCGGAAACGCCTCCTTGTCAAGGCAGGTGAACACCAGCTCGCCCTTGCTGCCGTCGGGAAGAACCTCGCCGGTGTCGGGGTCGATAACCTCTACATAGAAGTGATCCTCGTTGATGTGCATGCCCCTCTGCTCGGCACATTCAAACGCGACGCCGGGACCGCTGACCTCTGTCAAGCCGTAGATGTCATACGCCTTGATGCCGAGGCTCTTTTCGATGCTGCGGCGCATTTCCTCTGTCCAGGGCTCGGCGCCGAAGATGCCGGCTTTGAGCTTGTTGTCGGAGGGCTTGTAGCCTTTTTCGGCGAGCGTTTCGCCGATGTAGGCAGCATAAGAGGGTGTGCAGCAGAGAATGGTGGCGTCGAGATCCATCATAAACTGGATCTGTCTGTCGGTATTGCCGGAGGACATGGGCAGCGTCAGGCAGCCGACCTTGTGGGAGCCGCCGTGGAGTCCGGCGCCGCCGGTAAAGAGTCCGTAGCCGTAGCAAACCTGCACAACATCCTCGTTGGTGCCGCCTGCCGCCACGATCGCGCGTGCGGTGCACTCTTCCCAGAGGTCAATGTCGTGCTGCGTGTAAAAAGCGACAACGCGCTTGCCTGTTGTGCCGGAGGTGGATTGGATCCTGACGCAGTTTTTGAGGTCTGTGCCGAGAAGTCCATAGGGATATGCCTCGCGCAAATCCGCCTTGGAGAGGAAGGGCAGCTTGTGAATATCCTCCACGCCCTTGATGTCCTCGGGTTTTACGCCTTTTTCGTCCATCAGGTCGCGGTAGTATTTGACGTTTTCATAAACGTGCTTGACCTGCTTGACGATTTTTTCATTTTGAATTGCCAGTATCTCCTCACGGGAGGCTGTTTCAATTTCAGGCTGAAAATACTTTCCCATTTTTATCACTCCTACTGATTGTTCTATAACCTTTAAGCTAACACATGACACTTTATGTTAATAATTATAACCCAAATCAAAAGCCTTTAAATTGACGCCGACAAACTGAGGCTTGACCGAAACCTTGATAGCCTCTACCCAATTCTCATAGGGAATGTCAAAGAACTTTGCGAGTCTGCCCATGAGAACGATATTAACGCTCTTGGCGTTGCCTGCCTCAACAGCAAGCGACAAAGCGTCGATCTCGTCAACGAACACGCCCTTTGCCTTAAGCTCTTCAAGCACGTTTACGGGATATTCCGCCGCGCCCGTTATAACGGGCATAGGGTCGATCATCTGTGAGTTTACAATGATTTTGCCGCCTTTTTTAAGGGTATCGGCATAGCGCGCAGCCTCGATTTTTTCAAATGAAACGATAAAATCAGCCTCCCCCTTTGAAATAACGGGAGAATACACCTTGTCGCCGAAGCGTACATATGTTACAACGGAACCGCCGCGCTGGCTCATTCCGTGAACCTCGCTTACCTTTACGTCAAAGCCTTCCT
>ONGI01000051.1 GCA_900317315.1 uncultured Eubacteriales bacterium | reverse complement strand
ACCCATATTGCGCCGACTTCACTCGAATTGACCGTCGGCAGCACCGGCAGGCTCACCGCCGACAGCGGCGTGAGCTGGTTCTCCTCCAACAAAGCGGCAGCCACCGTCAGCGGCGGCACCGTCACGGCGGTCGGAGAGGGCTACACCACCATCAGCGCCTACACCTCCTCCGGCGCCTCCACCTGTCTGGTGCATGTCACCGCAGCCGCTCCCACACCTACGCCCGGCGGTACGATCCGCTTCGGCGTTTCCGCTGTGACCACCTACACCGGCGTCCGTTACGCCCTGCCTGTGACCGGCGCAGCCGGTGCGAGCTGGAGCAGCTCCAACACAGGCGTCGCCACGGTTGACCAAAACGGCGTTGTCACCGCCAAGGCGGCAGGCACCACGGTGATCCGCGCCGCGAATTTCGCTTCTTCGGCGAGCTGTACCGTCACGGTGCGCAGCGGTTACGGACCCGGGATCTCTCTGACAGAGGACACGATCGCGGCAGGCAAGTCGCTGCTGCTCTCCTCCGACAGCTATTCCGCCGACTGGTCGTCCTCCAATACTGCGATAGCCGTGGTGGAAGACGGCGTTGTCACCACCAAGGCGAGCGGCTATGTCACTATCATCGCATCCACCTCAAACGGAGCCTCCGCCTGTCTGCTCCATGTCACGGAGCCGGACAGCATCCGCTTCGTCTACACCAGCCCCAACAGCGCACCGCGCAACGCCACGGTGAGCTTTAAGGCGATCACCGACAGAACGCGCACCGCCGTGCAGTTTGTCGTCACCAACGGCACCGCCTCCTACACGGTGAACGCGACCTCCAAGGTCAGCGACGGCGACAACTACATCTGGACAGGCAGCCGTGCGCTCTCTACAGCCGGTCTGTGGAAGGTGCAGGCGTATGCCAAGACCGCTTCCACAGGCTATGCCACCACCCCCGAAAACGGCGAGGGAGAGGTGTTTGTCAGTAACGCCTCCGACTATGCCGTCACCGTGACAGGCGAGCGCCGCGCCAGCAACGAGGTGCTTGACATGATAGCGTCGTTTGAGGGCTTTTTGCCGGATCTGACCGGCGACTATATCACCGGCGATCCGACCATCGGTCACGGCAAGGTGATTTGGGAGAATGAGCAGTTCTACAACCATCTCACCAAAGCGGAGGCGTTTGCCTACCTCTGCCAGACCACCAACGCGGGACCCTATACGAGCGTGACCAACGACTATTTGCTCTCGCACAACGCAAAGTTCAATCAGTATCAGTTTGACGCGCTGGTGTGCTTTGCCTACAACCTCGGGCCCTATGCGCTGGTCAATGACGAGCAGTTCAGCAGCGCCATGTTCGGCTCCTCCTCGGGCGGCACCGTCAGGGCAGGCGGCTCGGGCTATATCAACGCCTCCGACATCGACCTGCGCTCCGGCGCCGGCACGAGCTACGCGATCATCAGCGCCATGGCATATAACACAAGCTTTACCTTTGTGGACGCGACGCTCCACAACGGCTCCTGGTACCATATCCGCCTTGCAAACGGCACCACCGGCTATGTCTACCACACCTACGCGACGCCGCTCGGCAGCTCCGGCGACCTCGCCAATACCAACAGATCCGCCTTTACGCAGCGCATGCTGCAATACCACCACGCGGCAGACAGCTGCTACTACGGCTTGCTGTGGCGGCGTGTGGACGAGGTGGAGACGTACTTCTACGGCGACTACACCGTAGACGGCGACCGCAACAAATACGGCATGTACTTCCGCTGCGCCAACAACAGCAGCTTCGGAATCGGATAGAAAGGATCATTATGAAACAAATAGGATTTATAGGCGCGGGCAATATGGCGACCGCGATCATCAAGGGACTCATCGCCCAAAACGGCAGCGCCGCCGGTCTCGGCGTGTTTGACACCGACCCCGAAAAGTGTGCGCTGATGGCGCAAAACGGCGTCAAGGTATGCGCTTCAACGGCTGATTTGGTGCAGGAGAGCGATATTATCGTGCTCGCTGTCAAGCCGCAGAGCTATGCCGCGGTGCTGGCGGCGGTCAAGCCCGTCATCACAAATACAAAGACCGTTGTGTCCATTGCCGCCGGTATCTCGATCGGCAGCGTCCGAACGGCGCTCGGCTGTGACTGCCCGATGGTGCGCGTCATGCCCAATACGCCGCTCCTGCTCAAAAAGGGTGCGACGGCGCTCTGCCCGTCCGAGAATATCGGCGCGGAGGACAGGGAGCTGGTCTACCGCATGTTCGCCGGCAGCGGCGTCTGCGAGTATATCGACGAGGCGCATATGAACGAGATCATCGCCGTCAACGGATCCAGCCCTGCCTATATCTATCTGTTTGCCAAGGCGATGGCGGATTACGCCGAGAGCTGCGGCATCGGACGCGAACAGGCGATGAACCTGATCTGCGCCACGCTCGAAGGCTCCGCCGCCATGCTGCGCGACAGCGGCGACTCCGCCGACGTCCTCATTGAAAAGGTCAGCTCCAAGGGCGGCACCACCATCGCCGCGCTGGAACAGCTGCGCGCACACGGCTTTGCGGAGGGCGTCACCGCCGCGATGGAAGCCTGCACAAAACGCGCAGAGGAGCTTTCCGGTAATGCGTAATGCATGATTCATAATTCATAATTCTTCTTTGTCGGGCATACCCTTAACTACGGACAAACGTAGGAGGAATGTTTGATGAAAGGGATCGTATTATCGCTCGGCATGACGCGCGGCAGACTGCGGCTGCCGGATCTTCGTGCAACGGTGCGGCGGCACGGGCTGCTGCTTGTGTTTGCGGCGCTGCTTTTGGGAGGTCTGGTGCTCGGCTCCGTCTATGCACGGCACGCCGACGCCAAAACGCTGCATTCGCTCGACTTTTTATTCACCACCAACCTCGACGCAAGGCTCGCGCAGGGTGCTGTCGGCACCTTTTGCGCCTGCTTTGCCTCGGATTTTATCTTTTTGCTCGGCGCCTTTTTGCTGGGGCTTGCGCCTTGGGGCATTCCCTTTATGGCGGCGCTCGTCTGCTTCAAGGGCTTTGGCACCGGTGTGACGGCAGGCTATCTGTGTTTGTCGCACGGCGTCAGCGGCGCCGGATTCTATCTGCTGGTGCTGCTGCCCGGAACGTTCTTGTTCTGTGCTGCGCTGACCGGCTTTGTGCGCCATGCGTGCGCCTATTCGCGCCGCGCCCTGCTGACGCTGCTCGGCAGACAACACGCTGCGGCGTCTCCCAAGGAGCTGCTGCTGCACCTGACAGCGCACTTTCTTTCCGCACTATGCGTCACCTTTGCTGCGTCGGTTTTGGACGCGCTGCTGTGGACGCTCTTTGCGGGTACGTTTCAGTTTTAGCCGCAGCCATGCGGCGAGGAGGTACAAATGGCTTCGCAGTCCCATTCGGAAACACTGCCGATCTCGGCGGTCTTTTCCAAATTATTCCGCAATTTCCACCGTCTCATGCTCACCAACCTGCTGTTCGCCGTTCCCATAGCGGCGTTCACGGCGCTGTTTTATTGGATCTCTCAGCTGTTGCCCGTCACGGAGGAGCAGGCGCGGCTGGTGCTGCTGCTGGCGCTGATTCCGATTTTTCCGTTCTATGCCGGCGTGGTGAAGGTGACGATAAAAATCGCCTCGGGTGAGGAAAAAACGCCGGTGTTCCGCAACTTCATCTCCGGCGTCAGGGAGAATTTTCTCCGCTTTTTGGTTCACGGCGCGGTGCTCTATGTGGCGGTGGTGTTCAGCTATGTTTCGTTCAACATCTATCTGAAGCTCATTTCGGCAAATGCGATCTTTATGGGACCGCTGATCATCACCATTCTCATCATGCTGTTTTTGCTGTTCATGTTTTTTTATCTGCCTGCCATGACCGTCACCTTTGACATTCCCATGCGCTACATCTACAAGAACAGCTTTTTGATGAGCTACGGCGAGCTGAAAAAGAATTTCACCGCGCTGCTGGGACTGTTCTTCCTCACGGTCATTTCCATGACGCTGCTGATCGCCTGCTACGGCAGCCGTATCGCCGTGGTGATCGTTACCGCCCTGTTGCTCGCCCTGTTCGTGCCTGCCATTGCGGCGTTCATCATTCATGCGGCGATCTATGAACGCATGTACGCCATGATCACCGACAAGTCCACGCAGACACAGGCTGTCAACGAAAAGATCCGGGCGCAGACCAAGCCCGACAAGACGCAGACACGCGCGGAATTTCTGGCGATGGTGCGCGGCTTTGAGCTGGACGAGTCGATCCCCGACGACGAATACGTCTATTTTAACGGAAAAATGGTCAAAAAGAGCGTTATCAAAAAGCTCAAGGCGGAGGCAGCCGAGGGCGGAGAATCCTGATATGAACAAAAAGATCTACAAGGTGCTGCTCTTGGCGACAGCGGTGGCGGCAATTGCAACCATCATCGTGCTCACGGTGCGGTTTGCGACGCAAAACACCGCCGCACCGGCGCAACAGGCGACAGCCGGTACGACCGCTGTTCCGGCGTCCGTGCCGGTGGAGGCAGACCTGCACGAGAGCACGGCATTTGTTCCCATCGGTCTGCCCGAAGCGGAGGACAAAGCCGCCGCCTTCAACGGCTCCTACAAGCCCGATACACGCGCCGAGGACGTGCAGACAGGCGCCAATGTGCATCTGCGCGAGCTGTTCGGCACGGGCTACTCCGGCGCCGCGTTCACCTTTTCGGACGACGGCACCTTCAGCGACACCCTGTCCGGCAGGGCAGGCGCGTATCAAATCGAAAACGGCATCATAACGGCAATCGCCTATCCCGACCAAGAGCTGACGATCAACGTGACGGAGTGGAAAGCCGACGGCATAACGCCGCAGCGCTTTTGCGTCATCTACAAAATGGTAGGGGATAAGGGCTACAAGGTGACATATGCGGAGAAGTAAAATGGCAAAGAATACCAAAAAAACTGCTGTACAGCAGACAAAAAAGAAACCGCGTTTTCTCAAGATCATCATCGGGACCGCCGTGGCGCTGGTATGCGCGGCAGCGGTGGTGCTGCTGGTGATCAACGCCCACACCGAGAACGCCAAGCATGTTCTGCGTAACACCGAATGGAAGTCCGTGAGCGCCCTCAACGCCAGCGGCGACGAGGTGGATGTGCGCGAGGTCTACAATGTCCGCTATTCGCAATATCAGGGCAAGCTGACCTTTGACAGCGAGAACGGCTTTGAGCTGTGGCTCCGTCCGGGCGACCCGTCCGACGGCACCCACTCCGGCAAATATGAGATCGACGGCGACAAGGCGAACGTGACCTTTGACGAGGGCACCGATACCGCATTTGCGCTCACGCGCAGCGAGGGCGAGATCACGCGTATAGAGCTTCTCTATGACGGCTACACCGTCGCCTTTGTCAAAGCGGAGCCGGAAAAAACAGAATAGATATTAAAAACCGCGCGGCAGTCTGTCATGCGGTTTTGTTGTTTTTATGTAGAAAAAGTATTGCAATTCAGCGCTGTTTTAGGTAAAATATAAGAAGAAACGGTTTATCTTAGGAGGAACGTGCTATGTGGAATTGCCCAAGATGCGGAAGAGAAGTCAGCGGTCAGGGCTTTTGCCGGTACTGCGGCGCCGATTTGCGTACCTATGCCGCACCTGTCCCAAAAAAATCAAGCGCCAATCTGCCGGTCATCATCATGTCGGCAGTGGCAGGCGTGCTGTTGATCGCCGCCGCCGTGCTCTTTGTGCTGGTGCTGCAAAAACCTTCTGCCGAAACCGGCACGACGCCAAACACAATGCCGACCCTCGCGCCGTCACAGGGATCCCTGACCGAACAGCAGCCGCCGGCGGAGAGCGCCACGATGTTTGCTTCGGCAAGCGCCGGCTCGGTTTTGCCTGACCAGTCCGGTCACAGCTACGCCCCCTCCAACGTGCTCCGCAATGACGACACCTGTTGGGTCGAGAACGCCCCGGGCTACGGCGAGGGAGAGTGGATCCTGTTTGATCTGCCGTCCCGACAGCGCGTTTCGGGGCTGTATCTTGTCAACGGCTACGCAGGAAGCGCAGACCAGTACGACTACAACAGCAAGATCTCAAAAATACAGCTTGATTTTTCGGATGGCAGCTCCACCGTTGTGAATTTGCAGGTCTACGGCAGCTCCATGCGAAAAACCATCCAGAACATCAGGTTTGACAAGCCGGTCGATACGGAATATGTCAAGCTGACGATCCTCGGCACGGAACCGGGCAAATGCGAGGACACCTGTCTGACCTATGTCGCGCCGTATTGAGTGGAGTACATGATGAAAAAAGCCAAAATAAGCGCCGCGCTGACCGTTTTTGCGGCGCTGACGGTTCTCTGCGGCTGTCAGCCGAACAGTGAAACGGTCATACAGCAAGAAACGGTTCTACAACACGAAACAGCCACACAGATCGAAACCACCGCCGCGCAGGCGCCGACCGAGGGCACCACAGCCGCTCCTGTCACACAAGCACCGACGGCATATGTTGTTCGGAACGCGCACTCCGATCCCGATGATGTGTACGACGCCACCGGCTTCGTCTCGGTCACGGACGTGATCCCCGACGCGGTGACGGACATCCGCTACTATTCCGGTCACAACTTTGTCGGCACGCGCATCAACGGCTATGAGGAGCCGCTGGCGCTGCTCAGCGAGGAGACCGCCCTTGCGCTCAAAAATGCGGCGGACGATTTTCGAAAAGCGGGCTGTTTGATCAAGATTTTTGACGCCTACCGTCCGCAGCGCGCGGTCGCGCATTTTGCGTCGTGGGCGGAGGATGCGGAAGACGCCAAGATGAAGCAGGAGTTTTATCCCTCGGTGGACAAGTCGGCGCTGTTCGACCTGGGCTATATTGCTGCCTATTCCGGACACAGCCGCGGCAGCAAGGTGGATATGACCTTGGTGAACGCGCAGACAGGCGAGGAGCTGGACATGGGCGGCAGCTTTGATTACTTTGACGAGAGCTCGCACCCAAGCTTTGGCGGCGTCACGGAAGCACAGTACCAAAACCGCATGCTGCTGCACGACGTTATGCTCGCAAACGGCTTTGACTCCTGCGCCACCGAATGGTGGGATTTTACGCTCTCGGACGAGCCGTACCCAAACACCTATTATGATTTTCCCGTCAGTTCGACTGTTCTCACATACTAAGGAGTTGAGTCATATGAAGCGTTGTCCCCGATGCGGCACGGAACAGGCAGACCATTCGTTTTGCAGCAGATGCGGCGCCAAATTAACAGAAACGACCCCGCCGCAGGTGGATGTGCCTCCGTCGGGCAGCAAAAAATGTCCGAAATGCGGCGTTGCCGTCGGCAACTGGATCTATTGCAACAATTGCGGCGCCGACCTCAGAGGCACCGTGCGTCCGGCGGACAAAAACGCCACGCAGAACGCAGAGTTTTCTACGCCGCCCGAGCCGCCGGTGCAAAAGATCGTACAGCCTATTCAGCCGGTGCAGCCCAAGCCCAAGCCGAACAATTCTCAAATGCCGGTGATCATCACCGCGATCGTCGCTGCCGCAGTGGTGATCGCAGCGGTGGTGCTGGTCATCTTATTGTTAAATTCCGACAAGCCAAAGCCCGCGCCAAGCGAGAGCAGTGCCGTCTCCGATGTCAGCGATACCCAAAGCAGCACCGTTCCCGTCACACAGGTGACGAGCGATCCCTACGCCGACCTCGTCTATATGCCCATCTGCCGCAACCAGCCGCTCGCTGATGTCAAGAAACAGCTCACGGAGCTCGGTCTGAAAGTAGAGGAGAAATACACCTTCAGCAGGGACATCAAAAAGGGAAACATCGTCTCCCAAAACCCCGACGGCTCCACGCAGCTCAAAAAGGGCGACACGGTGATCCTTTATATCTCAAAAGGCTCCGAGACGAGCCCCTATGACTATTCCCAAAAGCTCACGGTCACGGCGTCCGGCTCCTCCGGCAAGGCGGTGCTGTATGAGCGGAAGGAGGGCGACTGGTCACAGGTGGTCTCCTACAATGCCACGGTCGGCAGAAACGGCATCGGCACCACCACCGAAGGCAGCGCCACTTCGCCAAAGGGCGTTCACAGGCTGGGCGTGGTGCTGTGCAGCCAAGCGGTTTCTACAAACCTGAATTATTATAGGGTCACGGGCGACACCTGCGTGGTGGACGACACGTCTTCGTCCTACTACAACTGTATTTTGGAGCGCAGCTTCATTCCGTCCGGCACGCATTACGACAACATCGGCAACGGTCTCACCAACGGTACCACCTACGCCACGATCTATATCGAGCACAACGGCAGCGGTCTGTCATCCGCCGGTGTGGTGAGAGGCAACGGCTCCGCCATCGGCGTCAGGGGACAGTACGGCTCGCTTTCGGCGACGCTGGGCGATGTAGACATTTCCGCAGGTGATATGCAGGATCTGCTCTCCCGTTTGGACGCGAACAAGCATCCCGTGATCGAACTCAAATAGAAGAGCGCCGATGCAAGTGGATGCGGAGACCGGCGCAAACGCAGCTGCACCATAGAAGCGAAGAATAAAAAACGGAGGAGATATGTATCTAAAGGTATTGCCCTATGATCTGACGGTCTGCAAGACAGCGGACACCGCGGCGCTCGACCTGACAAGAGAGTTTTATTTCATCGCCAAAACCGATGAGGAGCTCTCTCTCGTTTGCCAAACCGCCGACACCCCTGCCTGCACCACTGCACGCGAGGACGGTTGGCGCGGCTTTCGCATAGAGGGAACGCTCGACTTTTCACTTGTCGGGATCCTCTCCAAGCTCTCCGGCATTCTTGCCGAAAACCAAATCGGACTGTTCGCGGTCTCGACCTACAACACCGACTATATTTTAGTCAAAAAAGAGGATCTGGAAAAAGCCCTCGCTGCGTTGGGGGAGAGAGGGTATCATATTATATAAGAAAGGGGACGGTGATGGGTACCGTCCCTGATTTGTGTGGTGAAATGAAGCAAGAAGTCCCAAATAGCTTTTTGTCAGGAACAGGAGATAAGAAGGCTGAAAAACGATCACATACGTGTTTAATCCACATTAAAACCGGGTGCAGCGTCACGCTGCCGCTCTCGATAAAAACAGTCCGCGGGGTGTTAGCGATAAAGAAGGTCTTATGTAAAACAGTCGGATGGATGGATTTGTAGGATAAAATCTAAACTTACGGAGGTTTTACAAATGAAGGACATATAATATCACATCTACCTTAATAGAGAGGAAAGGCGTCTGTTGATTGGCAGCCTAAATGATTTGAGAAACAAGTTGATTGCTGAGGGTAAATATACAGACCTTGTTGATGAAGTAATGATTAAGGCAGCCAACGCAAAAATTAAGAAAAACAATGTGGTCAGCAAATGCCCGTAATAGGCATATTTGCAGTTTTTGAGGGTGGTAATGATATTACCTTAACCCTTCTGAAGCCGCTATTGCAAAGCCGCATAAACATTGACTTTTTGAAGGTAACTTTTTCGACTATTATGGAGGACAAAGATTATGACAAATAAGATT
>ONGI01000020.1 GCA_900317315.1 uncultured Eubacteriales bacterium | reverse complement strand
AGGTCTATGACTACCCGGTGCTGCTGCGTGAGTTTTGGCTGCTCTCGCACGAGCCGCTTTATGTCAGCGAGAACACACCGTACGCCAACATCTTCGGTCATATCCACCAAAACCCCATGTACACCACCTGCGGCGCCCATCATTTTTGCGTATCGGCGGAGCGGATCGATTACCGTCCCATCCCCTTTGAAGAGGTCGTCCGAAGCGTGCAACAGGCGGACGCCGAAAAGTATCCGCCGCGTACCTAATAGCAACAGCAAACGCTCTCCCGCGCCTTTGAAAAGGCGCCGTCTTGATAACACTTTTATCAGCAGCGGACAGCGTGATCGGCTGTATAAAAATTTTAGCGGAAGGCACACAAGCCTTCCGCTTTTGTTGTGATTATTGTGTCCGGTCCGGCTCCTTGTCGGGCTTTGCCTATTCCTCTGTCTTCATTCTCTCCGACGCGGCAAAATCGACGATTTGCTGCATGTTTTCTATAATGTATGCCTGCGCCTGCCGCTCGTAGAGCACCAGATAATAGTCGCCGTTCTCGTTCTCGCGGTACTGCCGCAGCATGCCGAGCGCCATGCCCTCCTCGGTTGGCAGCTTGAGCACGCGGTCGTTCATCTTTACCGCTTCGAGCAACCTGACGGAGACAAGCCAGTTAGTGATGTCCTTTGCCTGCAGCTTTCGACGCTCCGGCTCCTCGACAAGCGCGTTGACACGCCGGACGATCTCCGAACAATAGATGGGTTCGTCGGAAAACGCAAAGCCCCCAAGCTGCTCCTCACTTATCCGAAACGGCATTTTGCCGCCCTTTTTGGGGACATACAGGCGAATCAAGCGCATAAACCGCTCGCCGTAGAGCTTCAGCTTGGTTTCGCCGACGCCGTTGACGCTGAGAAACGCACTGTCGGTGGTCGGGAGCTTGCGGCACATATCGCGCAGCGCAGCGTCCGAAAAGATGACATAGGCAGGCACGCCGCGCTTTTTGGCGATCGCGGCGCGTTCCGCCTGCAGCTCGCGGTAGAGCTCGCCGTCCGGCTCGACGCCGACGAACTCTGCGCCGATGCGCACCTCCAGCGCCTCACGCGCCTGCACCTGCACCTTCCCCCTCAGCACCAACCAGCCGGATTCCGTCACCTGCAGCACCGGTCTGCCGGCGCCGAGATATTGGATATATCCCTGCTGCTCGAGCGTTTCTATCAAATCCTTGATCTGCGCCTGTCTGACGTCCTCCATAATGCCGAAGGTCGTCTGCGACTGCAAGCCAAAGCTCACGACCTTCTGCGACTCCTTGCCGCGCAGCACATCGCATATCACCTGTGAACCGAAGCGCTCCTTGGTGCGGACGATGCAGGAGAGAATCTTTTGCGCATCGACCGTCACATCTACGGTCCTGTATTTTGACAGGCAGTTGGAGCATTTGCCGCAGTTTTCCTCCGCTTGGTCGCCGAAATACCGCAGCATGAACGCGCGCAGACAGCCCTGCGTCTTGCAGTAGGAGACCATATGGTGCAGCCGCTCCTCCTCCTTTTGACGAAACACAGCGTTTTGCTCCTCCGTCATCTCGGGATTCGGCTCGGCGGTTTCGATAAAATATTGCGCTGTCGCCACGTCCTGCAAGCCGAACAACAAAATGCAGTCCGCAGACTCGCCGTCGCGTCCGGCGCGTCCTGCCTCCTGATAATAGCTCTCGATGTTTTTGGGCATATTGAAGTGTATGACAAAGCGCACATCGGACTTGTCAATGCCCATACCAAAGGCGTTGGTCGCTACCATGATCCGTTTGCGGTCATAGACGAAATCCTCCTGATTCCGCAGCCGCTCGTCGTCGGACAAGCCGGCGTGATAGCGCGTCGCCGCATAGCCCTTTTCGCAGAGGAAATCGCAGACAGCCTCCACCTTTTTGCGCGTGGCGCAGTAGATGATCCCTGTCTTGTCGCGGCGCTCCTTGACCAGCTTGAGCAATGCGCTGCGTTTGTCCTTCGGCCGCATAACGGTGAAGAACAGGTTGGGACGATCAAAGCCGGTCGTCAGCACGACCGGCTCACGCAGCCGCAGCAACCGGACGATATCCGCCTTGACGTCCTCGGTCGCGGTCGCCGTAAACGCGCTGATGACCGGACGCACCGGCAGACGGTCGATAAACCGGGCGATATTCAGATAGCCCGGACGAAAATCCTGTCCCCACTGCGACACGCAATGCGCCTCGTCGATCGCGATCAGCGAGATAGGCAGCGACCGGCAGACCTCGATGAACCGCTCGCTGACAAGCCGCTCCGGCGCGACATAGACGATCTTGTAGATGCCGTGCGCCATATTGTCGAGCGCCTTGTTGTACTGAGCATTGGTAAGCGAGCGGTTGAGATATGCCGCGCGAATGCCGGCGGACGTCAGCGCGTTGACCTGATCCTTCATCAGCGAGATCAGCGGCGAGATGACCAGCGTGATCCCGTCAAACAGAAGCCCGGGCACCTGATAGCAAACCGACTTTCCGGCGCCGGTCGGCATGACCGCCAGCGCGTCGCGCCCGTTGAGGATACTGTCAATAACCTCCTCCTGTCCCGGGCGAAACCGCTTATAGCCGTAATACCACTCGAGAATATGATATTTTTTTGCCTCGACAGCCAGCCATCTTTTGTCCGCCATTTTTTCACCAACTGTTTTTAAATGATAGTATCATTGTAGCGCAGGTGAGATTTGGTTGTCAAGGGAATTTTTTTGTTGCTATTCCACCGCTGTCAAATGGATCAAATGCGCGACCGACGGAATGCTCCTGCCCTGCTGCGCGGTGGTCGGGCTGAGCAAAGCGCCTGTGGCGACAAACAAGATGTTTCGAAGCACGCCGCTCTCCAGCTCGCCGAGCAGCTTGGAGCAGAGCACCGACGCGCAGCAGCCGCAGCCGGAACCGCCTGCATGCACATCCTGTGCCTCGCGGTCAAATATCAGCAAGCCGCAGTCGTCGTGCAACGGCTCTGCGTCCACACCCTCCCGGCGCAGCAGATCATACAAAATGCCGCTGCCCACCAGCCCCAGATCGCCCGTCACGATCCGGTCATAGTCCTCCGCCGCCGTTCCGCTGTCGTGCAGGAACCGCAGAATGGTGTCCGCGGCAGCAGGAGCCATAGCCGCACCCATATTGTTTGCGTCGGTGACGCCCATGTCTTGGATCTTGCCGACGGCGGCGGCGCGGACAGCGACCTTGCCGCGCGATTTGCCGAGAATGCAACTGCCGGCGCCGGTGACTGTCCACTGCGCGGTGGGCGTGCGGACGGCGCCGTATTCCATGGGGAAGCGGTACTGCCGTTCCGCCGCGCAGAAGTGCGACGAGGTAACACAGAGCGCGTGGTCGGCGGCGCCGCTTTCGGTGAATACCGCAGCCATAAGGAGCGCCTGCGCCATCGTGGAGCAGGCGCCGTACTGTCCGAGATACGGCGCGCCGTAGTGCATCAGACCAAAGGACGATCCGGTACACTGGTTGAGCAGGTCGCCGGCAAACACCGCGTCCAGCTCTTGCGCACGCAGGTCTGCCTTTTCCATGCACAGCCGCGCCGCCTCCTGCTGCAAACGGCTTTCCGCCTCCTCAAAGGTCTCGCACCCGCCGCGGCTGTCGTATTCTGTTTTGTCAAACAGCGCGCCGAGCGGTCCCTCGGACTCCTTTTTTCCGACGACGGACGCAAAGCCCTCCACACGCGGCATATTCTCAAACAAAAGCGTTCCCGTTCCCAATCTTTTTACCATAAAAAAACCTCCGCTAACAGTATTAGCAGAGGCTTTGGGATTATGATGTTATTCCTGCGGTAGTTTTTCCCTTCGGTGCTTGCGGCTGAACCATACGCACGCGCCGAACATGGCGTAGATATACACCACTGTCACCGCGATGCTGACCATGCCCGATCGGTAGGACAGCATGCCTGCCGCCGCAAACGCGAGCGACAACACGCCGTGCAGCAGCCAAAATTTGGCGTTGAGGCGCTTGCATTCATAGGCATAAGACTGCAAGCTGAACAGGAAGATGTAATAAATCAGGAATGACGCTATCAAAAAGATGTTCTTCGGGATCGCGTCGATCTCCGGCTCACGCATAAAATCGAGCGCAACGGAGATATTATTGAGCGCTGTTATCATAAAAATATGCAGCAGCATGTAGCCGTTGCCGGTCATCTCGCGCTCACGGTCGATGATATGATCGTAAAAATAGCCGTAAATCAAAAACAGTCCGGCGACGATCAAAAATGCCATCAGCGAATAGTAGAAGCTGCTGAGCGTGTCCTCACCGCCGAAGTAACCGGAAATGCTGATGATCATCTCGCCGAAGGTGAACACCACAAAGAGCATGACGCGCTCGGTCAGGTGGGCAAAATCCAGCGCGACAAGGTGACTTTTGCCGCGGTAGAACAGCTCCATGAGCATGCCGAACACCATCGCCAGCGGCGACAGCGGCAATCCCGTCAGCGCAAACACCGGCAGCGAGGCAAACACGATACCTGCCTCGACCAGCACCACGGCTATGCGGTACCGCAAATGCGCAGCGTGCCAGGGCGTGAGCTTTTCCATCTGCCGGAGCTTGATGAAGTGCTGCACCGCAAGATTGACGAGGATCAGCCCCCATGCGACGTTGTACTTGAAATAAAAGTCCTGCCAGCCGACGCGCGTGCCGTCCGCCATGTAGTAGAGCAAATACATATTGATGAAAATGCCCACATACTCCGCCACCGATTTGGTGCCGTAGCGGTTGATAAAGAGCGTCGTCAGATACCAGATATGCAGCGCGATCAGGGTCGTCAGCAGGTAGGTGAGATAGACGTCAAAGGAAATAAACCCGCTCTCCACGGTGTGGATAAGCGAGTTATTTCTGCCGATGATATAGACGAAGATCAGGTCGTAGATCAGCTCGATATATTCGACCTTCTTTTCTTCCTTTTTCAAAAAATCAAGAACCATAAGCGGCGCCTTTCGGTTGCGCGGTCAGTGCGGACTCTCAGGATGTGGCTTCGGTGGCCTTGGTCGAAGGCGCAGCGTCCGCAGGCAGCGGACCCGGTCCGGCGTAGACAACGTGGTCATCGTTTTCGGCGCTGGTGAAGTTCACGCCGTTTTCGAGGTCATAGTCGGAGCTGTCCAGCTCCTCCTCGCTGATTTTTTTGCCGTCCTTGTAATACATGCGCCATGCACGCACCGAATAGCTCTTGTCGCCGGTCTTGCCCTGTTCGTTGCGCGTTCTGATCTCGTCATAGTCGCCGTTGCGGAACCCCCAGAAGGTGGCGTGGAGCGTGTAACCGGTGACCTTGCACTCCAAAAACATCTGAAAATCCGAGGTGTTTTCGAGCTTGAGGTCAAGATTGGGATAGTCGATCGTCGCATCCAGACCCGTGGGCACATAGTAGGACGCCCACTTGTGCGGATAGCGCTCATAGATGCCCATGTTGGCGAGAATAGCAGCGTTGTAGATGGTCGAGCTGGACTGGCAGATACCGCCGCCGATGCCCTGCGTCACCTTGCCCTCGGAGATCACGTTGGCGCTTTTGTAGCCGTTTGACTCGAGGTTAGAGTCGCCGGTGCAATCGTTGAACGACCAGATCTCGCCCGGCTCGATGATCGAACCGCTGCACGCCTCCATCGAGATCTTCATATTGTTGGTGGCGTCGTCCGTATTGGAGGAGGTGGTTTCGTAGGACGAAAGCTTCACCAGATTCTTTTTGATATATTCCGCCGTGACCGTTGCCGGCACGTTCTGCGTCTGCGCCTCAATAGTCACCTCCGGCTGTTCGGAGGCAAAGGCGGCAGCGAGCTGCGTTTTGAGATTTTCGGCGTCCACGGTCAAGCCGTCCTGCGCATCCTCGATCTCAAAGCGGTCGTTCGCAAACGGATGAAACGCGGACACACGCGCGTTCACCGGCTCGGCGTTGTATTCCTCGCAGACCTTTTCGGCCGCCTGTTTGACCGACAAGTCCGTGACCTTCGCCTCTACGGTGTAGGTGCACTCGGCGGTCGAGAGCTTGTTTTCGGCGTCCGCCACAACCTGCTCCACCACCTCGTCTATATTATAGGTATAATCAAAATCCTCCTGCGTCAGCGACGTTTCACTGCCGGCGATCTGTACTGCGATCGTCTTGGGCGGCACAAACGCGGATTCATTCAGCTTCAAAAACATACGCGCCTGCGACACGGTTTTGCCGGAGATGTCAAGCCCCGACACCTTGGTGTCAGCCGCAAAGGTAAACGGCTTGGTCGGCTCCGGCTCCTTTTGCGGAAGCCCGGGCAGGGAAAAGATGCCGGCGTTCCACAAAAAGAGTCCGCCTGCAACAACTGCGAGCACTGCCGCCGTGATGCTCAGCACAATGGCGACCGCTTTTGATTTGCCGCGTTTCTTGCCGACCTGAACGGCGGAAACCGGCGTCATGGCAAAGGTAACCTTATCTTTTTTCATATTTCACCCCACAACTTCGAACAGTATTATTTTATCCTGCTATTTGTACATATTCTACTACAAAATTTTCCAAAAATAAAGTAGCAAACTGCATTTTATTAAAATTTTTCGCGGCAGCATGACAAGCATCGTCAAAAAGTCTGAAAAATAGACATATCCGCAAAAATATCTGTTGAAAATCTGTTATTCTTTTTGTATAATAATCTTGGAAACTTATAATATCTGCTTTAGGGAGCAATGCATTATGAAACTTTTGATTTTTTCCGCGTCCACCGGCGGCGGTCACAAGAGAGCCGCAGCCGCATTGGAGGACACGATCCACCGTCTTAACCCGGAGGTCGAGGTCACGGTGGTGGACGGACTGCGTGCCATCGGCAAGATGTATGACACCACCACGGTGCAGGGTTATTATTTTTTGGTAAAGAACGCACCGGGCTTTTACGGCGAGATGTACGATATGACCGACCGCAAAAATCTGGCGTACAAAGCCATGATGAAGATCAACGCCGCACAGGCAAACAAGCTGCTCGAAGTCATCGAGAAGCACAACCCCAACGTGATCATCATGTGCCACGCCTTTATCACTGCGATGGTCTCCAAGCTCAAATCCAAGGGATATCTGAAAAATGTCAAAACGATCGCGCTGATCACCGACTTTGACACCCACCGCTCCTATATCGCGCCCGGCATCGACGCCTATGTGCTCGCCGAGCCGCAGATGGCGCACAAGCTGGTGGAGGAATACGGCGTGGATGAATCGATCATTTATCCGCTGGGCATCCCGACCTTTGAAAAGTTCAGCAAGCCCGGCATCAAAGAAGAGATCATGCGCCGCGAGGGTCTCAGCCCCGACAAAACCACTGTTCTGCTGATGGCAGGCTCCTTTGGCGTATCCGGTGTTTTGAAGGTCTATGAAAACCTGGCAGCCTCCAACAAAAATCTGCAAATGATCGTCATCACCGGCAGAAACGGCAAGCTGATCGAAAAGCTCGACGAATGCATCGACGAGGTCGGTGCGCGCGACCGCACCAAGCTGCTGTTTTTTGTCAACAACGTCGAGGACTATATGCACATTTCGGATCTGATCGTCACCAAGCCCGGCGGTTTGACGATCGCCGAGAGCCTTGCCTGTCACCTGCCCATGGCGATCTATAACGCCTATCCGGGTCAGGAGCAGTACAACGTCAAATTCCTGCTGCGCCACAACGCGGCGATCGTGGTGGACGAGTACAATGCAGCCGAGGAGATCACCAAGCTGCTGAAGGACACCGAGCGCCTTGCCTTTATGCGCGAGAGCTGCAGGCAGCTGGCGCGTCCCAACGCAGCAGAGGATATGGTGAAGCTGGCAAAGCAGCTCAGCGGCGTCGAAGTGACCGAAAAGGAAGCACAGTGAAACGGCGCATAACGGCGGCGGCTGCCGCTCTGCTCATGCTGCTCTGTGCCTGCGGCAATCCCAAGCTGTTTACCGATGAGGAAAAGCTGACAGGCACCGTCTCGCGCAGCAAGGACATCACACAAACCTATAACTACGCCGACGGCGCGCAGGAGCCGCCGACCTCCTACAAAAACTATATCAGCGGCATGATGGACTTTTCGCTCCGGCAGCTGCGGCAGCACAGTCAGGACGCCAAGGAGAGCTTTGTGTTTTCGCCTGCCTCCGCAGCCCTGCAGCTCGGTGCGCTCGCCAACGGCGCCTCCGGCGACACGCGGTCGGAGATCTTGCTGGCGCTGACCGGCACGCTCGGCTTGGACGATCTGAACGCCTGCTCCTCTTACTTTAAGAGCCGTCTGGAATCGGTGAGCCGCGCCGGAAAAAAGGAAGCGCCTGCCGAACAGCTCACCTTTGGCGGCGCGTTGTGCATCGACAAGAGCGCTGACGTCAAAACCTCGTTTTTGCAGGCGGAAAAAGATTTTTACGGCTATGATGTGTTTCGCTACGACTACAAGGGTGAGCACGCTGCCGACAAGCTCAACAGTGCGCTCAGTGCCTACACCTCCGACAGCGGCATTGTTTTTCCCGAGGGAAGCACCGTCAACGCGGTGTCAGCTCTCGCGCTGAACGACGGCTGGGTGGAAGCCGCCGCAGAGAGCGTCAAGGGCACCTTCAACGGCACAAACGGCGCACAGACCGCGGACTATTTTACCTCGTCCGCCAAGCTGCTGCACAGCGACCGCGCGGACGCCGTGCTGAAATACACTGCCGCGAATCCGCTCAAGCTGCTCATCATTCTGCCAAAGGACGCCAACGCCTTTGACGATTATGTCAGTCGTTTTGACGCCGCCGAACTGAACAAGCTGCTCGACAGCATGGACATCACCAAGCAGTCCACCGCAGCGCTGCCTTCCTTTTCCGTCACAACCGACAAAAAAGCGCAGCCGCTTTCGGGCACTCTGACCAAATGCGGGCTTTATACCCTGTTTGGCAAGGACGCCTCTTTTTCGGCGCTGAGCTATTCGCAGTCGGTCAAAGCAGGAGAGATGTATGAGCTTGCGCCCGTTTTTTCGCTCGACCGCAACGGCATCAACACACAAACAACCGCCGCTGCCGTGCAGACAGAACCGGCTGAGCTGACCGTTGACCGCCCGTTCGTCTTTTTGCTGCTCGACAACGAGAGCAATTTGCCGGTGCTGGCAGGAACGGTTGTAAACTCATAATTCATAATTCGTTATTTGTGATAGTTAAAATCCCGTGCAGGCTGACTGCACGGGATTGTTTTATAATGCGCTGTTAAAGATTTTTGCGGCGTTGTCCATCATGCGGACAACGGCTTTTTCGCCGCATTTTTGGCTGATGGTATTCATTGCCTCGGCAAACACGTCCGGACGGTTGTGATCCATGGCGTGGGTGTCGCTGCCGAGAATATCGATCAAGCCGCGGTCAATGAGCTTGAGCAGCCTGCGCTTGTGAAAAAACGGCGACTGCTTGGTATAGTTGCCGATATTGGTCTGGATCACCACGCCGATATCCTTGAGCTGGGCTATCATATCGGGATGACTCATCAAAAATTCATAGCGCTCCACATGCGGCATAACGGGGATCAGCTTGTAGTTTTGCGTCAGCTGATAAAACCGCCGCAGCGTCTTTTCGGAAAAGCGCGAGCCATACGGAAATTCCGTGAGGATATACGGCGAGTTGCCGTAGGTGATGCCGGACAGATCGGAATTGTTGAAGATATAGTCGGTCACATAGACCTCACAGCCGAGCACAATGCGAATATCCTTTGGGATATGCGGCGCAAACGCGCGAAACGCCTCTTCCCTTTCGACAAGATAATCGTCGTAGCTCAGTTCGTTGGTGTAAAAATGCGGTGTGAGGCAGATATTTTTCACACCCTGCTTCCGCAGATGGCCGATCAGCTCGAGGCTGTCGTCCACCGTCTTGGCGCCGTCGTCAAAGGCAGGCAGGATGTGCGAGTGCATATCATACAGCTCCATACATCACCTTAAAGCTGCGCGCAGACGAGGTCGCCCATTTCTTCACAAGTGACCTTGGTCATGCCTTCTTCATAAATATCAGGTGTGCGGTTGGTTTTGAGCACCTCCGAAACGGCTGCCTCAATCGCCTCCGCCGCCTCGCTCTGTCCGAGAGAATAGCGCAGCATCATGGCAACAGACAAAATGGTCGCCAGCGGATTGGCAATATTCTGACCGGCAATGTCGGGAGCAGAGCCGTGAATCGGCTCATACAGACCCAGCTTGCCGCCGGAAAGGCTTGCCGAGGCGAGCATGCCGATGGAGCCGGCAATCATCGACGCCTCGTCGCTGAGAATGTCGCCGAAGATGTTGGAGGTCACAATGACGTCAAACTGCTTGGGATTGCGCACCAGCTGCATGGCGCAGTTGTCCACATACATATGGTTGAGCGTCACCTCGGGATAATCCCTGCTGACGCGGATAACGGTTTCTCTCCACAGGCGCGAGGATTCGAGCACATTTGCCTTGTCCACGCTGGTGACGCGCTTGTCACGCTTCATGGCGAGGTCAAACGCCACACGCGCAATGCGCTCAATTTCGGGAACGGTGTACTGCTCGGTATCCCAGGCAGCAGGCTGACCGCCCACTTCTTTTCTGCCGCGCTCGCCGAAGTAGATGCCGCCGGTCAGCTCGCGCACAATCATAATGTCCATATTGTCGCCGATGATGTCGTCTTTAATCGGAGAAGCGCTCTTGAGAGGTCCGAAAATCACGGACGGACGCAGGTTGGCAAACAAGCCCAGTGCGCCGCGAATGCCCAAAAGACCTGCCTCGGGACGGTTGTTGCCGGGCTGGTTGTCCCACTTGGGACCGCCCACCGCGCCGAGCAGCACGCTGTCGGAAGCCTTGCACTTTGCCACGGTTTCTTCGGGAAGCGGCACGCCGGTCGCGTCGATGGCGCAGCCGCCGAGCAGCGCCTCGTCATAGGTGACGGTAAAATCAAACTTCTCCGCCGCCTTGTCGAGCACCTTGACAGCCTGATTGACGATTTCGGGGCCGATGCCGTCGCCCTTTAATAAGGTAATTTTGTAGTTGTTCATAAGTAAAAAGCTCCTTCTATATAAACTATTAAATACTTCTAAAATGCCGTTTATTCTTCTTTTGCGACCGGAACGCGGCTGAACACCTCCGTCACCTTGCCGCGCTGCCACAGCATGGGCGTCACACGCACCGAATAGCCGCAGCCGTTTTCCATCGCCCACTCAAAGGGCTTTGCCTGCGGCAGTCCGTAGACGGCAAGCAGCGTCATAATCACGCCGCCGTGGGTCACAACGGCACATTCGGTGGAACCGGTTTTCATCAGTCCCTCCACAATGCTCTCAAAAATCTTGCAGACACGGCGCACAAAATCCGCGTTGCTCTCGCCTCGCGGCGGCTTGACGCTGTTGTCGCCGGCGAGCCATTTTTGAAAGTCCTCACTGTCCTTCAGCTCCTCGGCAGTCTTGCCCTCCCATTCGCCGAAATTGCACTCGCTGAGATTGGCAATCACCAGCGGCTTCCGCTCCGGAAACAACACCGCGCAGGTCTGGGTGCAGCGCCTGAGCGGACTGGAGAACACCACCGGCGGCTGCGGATAGGCGTGGGTAAAAGCGAGCTTTTTGAGCGCCAGCTTACCCTTGTCGGACAAGGGCGGGTCGGTGGTGCCGATGTACTTGCCCGAGAGCGTTTCGTCTATGGCACCGTGGCGGATAAGGTGAATGACGTAGGATTTCATAAAATCTCCCAATCTATTTACAAATTGTAGAAAATGCGTTATACTGTTTGTATAAGGTTAAACCATACGCAAACATAGAACCATATTATTATACAACGATTTCAAAAGGGGTGTCAAGACTTTGAATAAGGATTTTCCGAGAATCATCACTTTTTTGCGCAAGGAACGCGGCATTACACAAAAGCAGGCGGCAGCGGATTTGGAGATTTCGCAGGCAGTGCTGTCCCATTATGAAAAGGGAGTGCGCGAATGCGGACTTGATTTTTTGGTAAAGGCGGCGGAATACTATGAGGTGAGCACGGATTATCTGCTCGGACGAACCGTGCAGCGCGTGCCGTCGTCGGTCAGCGACCTGCCCGACAGCGACGAATTTCGCCATTTGAAGGGCAACATGGTGAACCAGATCAACCGCCGTCTGCTGACAAACACCACAACGATTATCTACGACCTGCTGACGCAGATGGGCAGCAAGCGCCTGACAAACACCGTCAGCAACTACCTGATGAGCGCCGAATACATGGCGTTCCGCATGATCTACGGCGCCGACCCGGGCAATCCGTCCAACCTCTTTACGCTTGACAACAACCGTTTTGCGCACCAGACAGCCGCCTCCATGCTCCTCGACACAGAGCACGCCGCCACGGTGCTGGAGCAGGAGCAGCTCTCCCTTTCCCTCTCGCCCGACCTGCTCTCCGGTTACTTTGAAAAAGGCGCGTCCTCGCTGTTCAACCTCATCCAGTTCGCGGAAAGAAACGTGAAAAGCAATTTGACTAATTCATGATTCGTAATTCACAATCTGCGCAACGGCATGCCGCCATTTATGGCAGCGTTTCGGCGCGTACATCACTATAAATCGGAGCGAAGCGACCCTTCACTCAACTCTCCACTCTCAACTCTCCACTCTAAAAAAACGGCAGCCCCGAAAAAGGACTGCCGTTTGGCGTTATGTATCAATAAAGGATAACGGGTGTACCGTAGGCGGTGTTGTTGTAGATGGTCTTGACGGCGTTATAGGGTGTGTTGACACAGCCGTGAGAGCCGTTGTAGGTGTAGATGTTGCCGCCGTAGGAGGAGCGCCAGCTGGCGTCGTGAATGCCGTAGCCGCCCTTGAAGCCCATCCAGTAATCGACCGGAGAAGCGTAATCGTCGCCGTAGAGAACGGTGTCCATCGCGCGTGAATACATGGTGTAGTAGCCCTTGGGCGTGTCATTGTAGCCCTTGGTGCCGGTGACAACGGGTGTGTCCACGATGACCTTGCCGTTCTTGACGAGCCACATGCGCTGCTGCGCGATGTCGATCTCCACATAGGTGGTGGGCGCTGCGACGCCGTAGATCTTGTTGGTAATGGTGACGAGCTTGGTGTGCGCGGTGCCGGTGATGGTCACGCCGTTCTTTTTATAGATGGGATAAACGCGGAAATACAGCTGGGCGCCGTTGGCAAAGCGCGTGTCGGTCACAAAGGAGTTGCCGGTGGTGCTGCCTGCGGGCGTGTATTTGACGGCGTTTTTGTCGGTGGAATAATAGATGTCGTAGCGGGTCGCGTATTTGTTCTTCTTCCAGTTCAGGCTGACTCTGTAGAGCTGGGTGCTGAAATTGAAGTTCGGCGCACACAGACCGCTCATGCAGGTGAGGACCGAACCGGGAGAATGGTACCAGCAGGAGGTGTAGTTGACGCGGAAAGCCACTACCTTGTAGGTGTAGATGCCGCCGTCCGTGACGTTGGTGTCGATATAACGGGTCACGGTGCCGCTGTCGATCAGCTTGACCAGCTCATACTGGTTGTTGGTCGCGGCGCTGGCGCGGAATACCTTGTAGCCGGTCGCCTTTTCGTTGCGGTTCCATGAGATCTCAATGGTGTCGGAGCTGCGCACACGGCCGAGACCGGTAACCTTGGAGGGCTGGGTCGCGGTTTTGTAGAGCGTCGGCTCACCCTCGATCTTTTCGCCGTTCACGATCTTGTAGGCGGCAACTTTGTAATGATAGGGACTGCCCTGCACCAGACCGGTGTGGTTGTAGGTGTTGGTCGTCACCTCGGCGATCTTGGTGAATTCGGTGCCGTAGTCGGCACTGCAGCTGTAAATGACATAGCCGTTGGCGCCGCTCACCTTGTTCCATACCAGATTGATGTTGTTGACGTTGGTGGTGTTTTTTGTCAGACCGGTGACCTGTCCGATTTCAACGGAAGCCCCGGCGCCGACGCTTGACTCTGTTGCTTCGGTCGCGGCAACAGCCTGCTCATCCGCTTGCGCGGCAACAGCCTGCACATCTGTTTGTGCTGCAACAGACTGTTCATCTGTTTCCGCAGCGGACGCGCTCAGCATGGTGAATGCCGAAAACGCCGTCAGCACCGACAGCAGCACAGCCGTCAGACGCTTTGTTCTTTTCATCAATAACCTCTCCTTTTAATATATTGCGGATAAACCGCGGCCGGATAGGGAACTATCCGGCAAAACTGCATCATTTGTCGCGGCGGACTATTCGCCGTGGTTGGTCAGAGAGCGAACGACCTCCGCCTTGAAGCGGTCAAACGGCGACTCACCGGTGTCCGCCTGCACCCTCGGCTCCAGCTTTTTGGGCGTGAGGTTGGACGCGCCCGACTGGGCATGCATGGGGATCACAATGTGCTCGCGCTGGATCAGCGAAAACAGCTCACTCAGCGTTTTGGTGTCGATGATCGCCTGGATCAGCTCGCTGTCCGCATCCGTCAGGTTAGAGGGAACGTAGCTGCCGCAGACGGAGCGCTTGACCTCTGCCTTGAGCCTGTCCAGCGGCAGATCGTTTTGCTCGATGATCTCCTTGGCGCTCAGCTTGCGCGGCGTCAGATTGGAGGCACCCGACTGGGCATGCATCCAAATCTCTATCTGTTCGTGTTGAATGAGTGCAAACAACTGGCTCAGCGAGGTACAATCGTCAATTGCACGGAGCAGATCCGGAATTTTTTTCTTTCTGTAGCCCGAACGATAAGCGTTATTCACCCAATCACCTCAATTTAGTTTCCATTCCCATATTATACTAAAATAATCCTGTGATTTCAATAGCATTTTAAAAAATTCCATGTTTACAGAAATTTAATTTTATGCTATGCTGTAGAAAGAAACCAAAATACAGGAGTGAACACCGTGAAAAATAGGATTGTTTTTTTCTGCGCGGTTTTTGCTGCCGCGACGCTTGCCGCCTGCGGTCAGCCTGCGCAGAGCAGTCAGCCCGAAACGACGCCCTCTGCGCAGCAACCGAAGCCGCCTCTGTCGCCGCGACTGCGGCGCCTGCCGTCCGCTTTCAGCCGGAGGATTTTACCGCCGACGGGATGTTTCTATATTATAAGGAAACAGAAGCCGTCACCGCCGAAAACGGTATCGACCTCTCGTCCTACAGCGGCGACGCGGACTGGGACAAGGTCAAGGCGGCAGGCGTGAGCTTTGCCATGGTGCGGCTCGGCGGCAGAGGCTACGGCAGCGAGGGCGCGCTCTATGCCGACGACCGCGCGGCGGAATATATGCAGGGCGCACAGGCAGCCGGCATCAAGACCGGCGGCTACTTCTTCTCACAGGCGACAACGCCCGAGGAAGCGCGTGAGGAGGCAGCCTACTGCAAGCAGCTGCTCGGCGAGCTGACGCCCGATTATCCCATCGCCTACGACTGGGAGTTCATCAAGGACGACGAAGCGCGCACCGCCGGTATGACCGTGGCGCAGACGACCGCCTGCGCACGCGCCTTCTTTGACGAGATAAAAAGCTACGGCTGGACGCCTATGCTCTACGCCGGCGAAGCCGAGATGACCGCCAAGTACGATATGGCGCAGCTCGGCGACTGCGAGATTTGGTACACCGAATATGCCGCCGCGCCTGTGTTCCCCTATACTATTAATATGTGGCAATACGCGAACACCGGCGTTATCGACGGGATCGAGGGCAATGTTGACCTTGACATCCGTTTTATTTACCACACATGACGGATTTGTTACGGTTTGCGGCAGCGAAAAAATGACAGATTGTTACAGGAAATATTACAATTTGTAAAATTATTACAAAGAATATAACCTTTTGTATAATTAACGCAAAGAATTATTGTGCAGCATGCGCATGAGTCGCGGAAAAATCAGGCTTATACTTAGGCAAAATATAGAAAGTTCTCCATTTCTTATTTCTCGTATTGAAATTTCAAAAATATTTGATATAATATATTTTGTAAAGATTGTTACACGATTGTAACGATTAAAGGAATAGGAGAAACAAAAATGAAACATAATAATTACAACGAAGAAATGATGTTCCTCAGCATTGACGGTTTTGAGGAAATTGAAAGCCTGATCCCCGAGGCTAAGAAAGCTCCTTCCAAGAAGAAGGCGACCAAGCGCACCGGTATCTTCGGCAAGCGCATGAACACAAAAAAGGCTGTTCAGGCTGCCAAACAAAAAAGAACACATAAAAAGAGATCCTTCTTTGCGGTTGCGGCAAGCATCACCGCGATCATGCTGTCGGCGGCAACCGTCGGCGCAGTTGTCACCGGCACCTTCAACACACCGCAGGCTGCGGTCGTCAAGGCCGACGCTCCCAAGGGCGGCGTTCCCGAGGGCTATGAAACAGTTCAGAACGAGGTTCCCTCTTATGAGGAGCCGGTCGGTGCTGTTGAGAACTACGATTCCGTTTCCGACGGTTATTACGGCTACTGCGGTCTGTATGTGGACGGCGAGCTGATCGGCATCGTAGACGACTATGAAGGTCTGACCGCGGCGCTCGACCAAGTGCTTGCCGACGCGATCAGCTGCTACACCGACCCCTCCACCACTGCGGAATTTGTCAACGATATTGAGATCATGCCGCTCACCTACGGCAACGCTGCCGATCTGGAGGATGTGATGGCAAACTTCAGAAGCGTTGTTTCCATTCGTCTGGCGACCAACTGGGTCGATGAGCTGGAGATCCCCGGCTCCGACAACGTTCTCCGCATCGTGACCCGTATCACCTTTGTGAACGGTGAGGTTGAGGACGAAACCGTTGTTGACATGCAGGAAACCGCCAAGACAGTGGAAGAAACGACTGACGAGGATGCACCCACACGCTATGAGATCGTTGAAGAAGAGGATGCCCGCCCGAACACCGGCGTGACAGAGGAAGCACCTGCCGAAGAGCCTGCGACGGAAGCTGCAACAGAGCCTGCGACCGAGGCTCCGACAGAACCCGAAGAGGTCGAGGAAGAGACCGTTCCCGAGGAGACAAAGCCTGCAAGCAGCAGCACCAACACGAGCAGCAGCAGCTCGAGCGGCTTTATCTGGCCCTTCCCCCACACCCATAACATCACCAGCTACATGGAGTGGCGCTGGGGCAGAATGCATAACGGTCTTGATATCGCCGGCGGCGACGACTACGGTCAGCCCTTCTACGCTGCGGCAAGCGGCAATGTTATCTGGTCGGGCAACGACGGCGGCGGCTACGGCAACTATGTCATGATCGACCACGGCAACGGCTACATGACCGTTTACGGTCACGCAAGCGCGCTCGCCTGCAACACCGGCGACTATGTAAACCAGGGCGACCTGATCGGTTATGTAGGCGACACCGGCAACGCGACCGGTCCTCACCTCCACTTTGAGATCCGCCTGAACGACGAATACATGAATCCGCTCGATTACGTATCCTAACGCAGGAAACTGCACCTATCTATAGTAAAAACGCTCCCGCCCAAGGGAGCGTTTTTACGTTTTCGGTGCCAAAAAGCCGCGTGCTCTCCCCTGCACCAAACCGATCACGAATCGCGAATCACTTAAACATATATTTCGCAGTGTCGGCAACATCGTTAGCGGTGCGCTTGACGCGCGTTATTTTTTTGCGGATCTTGGGGTTTTCGTCGGCGGCAGATTTGCCGGCATAGCCCACCACGGCGCCTGCCACCATGCCGACCGCCACACCCTTTGCTATATTTACCAAAGCGCTTTTGCTCACAGCTCTCCCTCCTTTTTTTCAAATCGCAAGATTTGACTTGCATTATTATTCTTTACGATTTACAATAAAATAAAAATGTAAATTAATGATTTATACAGAAAAGGACGGATACCCTATGTCAACACTCAATCTGGTACTGGTGGAGCCGGAGATCCCCCAAAACACGGGCAACATTGCACGCACCTGCGCGGCGACCGGCGCACGCCTGCACATCGTCAAGCCCATGGGCTTTGCCATTGACGACAAAAAGCTCAAGCGCGCCGGTCTGGACTACTGGCACCTGCTCGACCTGACCTACTATGAGAATCTAAACGACTTTTTTGAGAAGAACAAGGGCGGCAGCTTCTTCCTCTTTTCCACCAAGGGCACGCACGTTTACAGTGACGTCGCGTTTCCCGACAACGCGTTTTTGCTCTTTGGAAAAGAGACGCGCGGACTGCCCGAGCATGTGCTGATGCAGTTTCCCGAAACGACCCTGCGCATCCCCATGATCGACGAAGCGCGCAGTCTGAATTTGTCGAATTCCGTGGCGGTCGCCGCCTATGAGGTGCTGCGGCAATGGAATTTTCCGTCGCTCCAAAACAAAGGCGAGCTGCACCGCCACAAGTGGTCCGATATGAATAATTTTTCGTAAAATATGTTAAAAAATCCGCATAGACACTTGATAAAAAATGCAAAATATACTATAATAGTATTGTCTGTAGAATACGTTGTATTTTGACAAAAAATTAACAAACGAAAGGATGTTTAACTATGCAGCTTAACAAAGTATCGGTTGATGATATCAATGTAAAGGGCAAAAAAGTGCTCGTTCGCGTTGACTTCAATGTACCCCTCAAGGACGGCGTGATCACCAATGACAACAGAATCACCGCTGCTCTGCCCACTATCAAAAAGCTGATCGCCGACGGCGGCAAGGTTATCCTCTGCTCTCACCTCGGCAAGCCGAAGAACGGTCCCGAAGAAAAATTCAGTCTGGCTCCCGTAGCGGTTCGCCTCGCCGAGCTTCTCGGTCAGGACGTTGTTTTTGCCAATGACGATGAGGTCGTCGGCGAGAACGCCAAGAAGGCAGTTGCCGAAATGAAGGACGGCGACGTTGTGCTTCTGCAGAACACCCGTTTCAGAAAAGAAGAGACCAAGAACCTCGAGCCGTTCTCCGCTGAGCTGGCTTCTCTGGCTGAGGTATTCGTGATGGACGCGTTTGGCTCTGCTCACCGCGCTCACTGCTCCACCGCGGGCGTTACCGATCACATCAAGGACACCGCTGTCGGCTACCTGATGCAGAAGGAGATCAACTTCCTCGGCAACGCTGTTGAAAACCCCGTTCGTCCCTTCGTTGCCATCCTCGGCGGCGCAAAGGTTGCGGACAAGCTCAACGTTATCTCCAACCTGCTCGAAAAGTGCGACACCCTGATCATCGGCGGCGGCATGGCATACACCTTCCTCAAGGCACAGGGCAAAGAAGTCGGCAAGTCTCTCGTAGACGACACCAAGCTCGACTACTGCAAGGATATGATCGCCAAGGCGGCTGAGCTGGGCAAGCAGCTCCTCCTCCCCGTTGACACCATGATCGCGGCTGAATTCCCGAATCCCATCGACGGCCCCATCGACGTAGAGTGCGTTTCCGTTGACGCGATCCCGGCTGACATGGAAGGCCTCGACATCGGCACCGAGACGCAGGCACTCTTTGCTGATGCCGTTAAGAACGCCAAGACCGTTGTTTGGAACGGACCGATGGGCGTATTTGAAAACCCGACCCTCGCGGCAGGCACCATCGCGGTCGCCAAGGCTTTGGCTGAGACCGACGCTACCACCATCATCGGCGGCGGCGACAGCGCAGCGGCTGTTATCCAGCTCGGCTTTGCTGACAAGATGAGCCACATCTCCACCGGCGGCGGCGCTTCCCTTGAATATCTCGAAGGCAAGACCCTTCCCGGCATCGCCGTTATCGCCGACAACATTTAATACAACCATTCGGGGCGACCCTCACCGGTCGCCCTTATTTAAAATTTTAAATAGAAAGGGATTTTTAATATGGATAAAGCAAAAAGAAAAGCCATTATCGCCGGCAACTGGAAAATGAACAAGACTCCCAAGGAAGCCACTGCGCTGCTCAACGAGATCAAGCCTCTTGTTGCGGACGCTGACTGCGAAGTCATCGCGTGTGTTCCCTATGTTGACCTTGCCGCTGCTATCGAAGCGACCGCAGGCTCCAACGTAAAAATCGGCGCCGAGAACTGCCACTGGGCTGCAAGCGGTGCTTTCACCGGCGAGATCTCCACCGGTATGCTCAAGGAGATCGGCGTGGAGTACGTTGTGCTCGGTCACAGCGAACGCAGACAGTATTTTGGTGAGACCGACGAAACCGTCAACAAGAGAACCAAGGCTGCTCTGGCTGCCGGCCTCAAGCCCATCGTCTGTGTCGGCGAGCTGCTCTGGGAGCGCGAGTGCAACATCACCGAAGAGGTCATCGCCCGCCAGATCAAGCTTGACCTGTGGGACGTCACCGAGGACGAGCTGCAAAACGTCGTCATCGCCTATGAGCCTGTTTGGGCTATCGGCACCGGCAAGACCGCTACTGCCGAGCAGGCGGAGGAGGTTTGCGCCTTTATCCGTGCCCAGCTTGCGAAGCTCTACAATCAGGAAGCGGCAGACGCTGTTACCATTCAGTACGGCGGCTCCATGAACGACGCCAACGCCGACGAGCTTCTCTCCAAGGTCAATGTTGACGGCGGTTTGATCGGCGGCGCTTCCCTCGTTGCAGAAAAATTTGCAGCCATCGTAAAAGCGGCTTCCAAATAAGATAGAGCAGTTATCGGCTGGTGATTTATAATTAGCGGTAATGACCGAAAAATACTAATCCGGAGCGAAGCGACCCTAATTTCAACTCTCCACTCTTAACTCTTAACTCTACAAAACGAAAGGATTCTATATGAAAAAGCCTTTAATCCTGATGATTCTTGACGGCTTCGGCTGCGGCAAAAAGGGCGAGGAAAAGGCAAACGCCATTCTCGCCGCCAACACGCCCAACATCGACAAGCTGTTCAAGGAGAATCCTGTGACCCAAATCGGCGCCTCGGGCATGGACGTTGGTCTGCCCGACGGTCAAATGGGCAACAGTGAGGTTGGACATACCAACATCGGCGCGGGCAGAATCGTCTATCAGGAGCTGACCCGCATCACCAAAACCATCGACGACGACAAGCTCAAGGACAACGAAGAGATCGTAGCGGCTATCAACAACGCCCTTCAAAACGGCAGCGACCTGCATCTGATGGGTCTGCTCTCCCCCGGCGGCGTTCACAGCCACAACACCCACCTCTACGGTATTCTGGAGCTTTGCAAGAAAAAAGGCTTGCAGAACGTCTATATTCACGCGTTCCTCGACGGCCGCGACGTGCCTCCGTCCAGCGCGGCGGAATATGTGGCGGACGCTGTGGCAGCCTGTGAGAGAATCGGCGTCGGCAAAATCGCCACCGTCATGGGCAGATACTACGCCATGGACAGAGATAACCGCTGGGAGCGCGTCGAAAAGGCGTATGCGGCTATTGTTTACGGTGAGGGCGTTGCGGCGGACTGCCCCGTTCAGGCGGTCAAGGACAGCTACGCCAACAACGTGACCGACGAATTTGTGATCCCGATCGTCGTCAAGGGCGGCGCCACCGTCAAGGCAAACGACAGCGTTATCTTCTACAACTTCCGTCCCGACAGAGCGCGTGAGATCACCAGAACGCTGGTTGACCCCGACTTCAAGGGCTTTGAGCGCAGAAACGGCTTCTTTCCGCTCTACTACGTCTGCATGACGCAGTACGACGCGACCATGCCCAACGTGCACATCGCCTTCAAGCCCCAGACGCTCACCAACACCATGGGCGAATACATCTCCTCTCTCGGCATGAAGCAGCTGCGCATTGCCGAAACCGAGAAGTACGCGCATGTGACGTTCTTCTTCAACGGCGGCGTTGAAAAGGTCTATGAGGGCGAGGACAGGATCCTTGTCAAGTCTCCCTCCGTTGCGACCTACGATCTGCAGCCCGAAATGAGCGCCTACGAGGTCAAGGACAAGCTCGTGGATGCGATCCACAGCGGCGTCTATGACATGATCATCCTCAACTTTGCCAACTGCGACATGGTCGGTCACACCGGCGTGTTTGACGCGGCTGTCAAGGCGGTTGAGGCGGTCGATGACTGCGTAGGTCAGGTGGTTTCCGCTATCCGCGACATGAACGGCGTGGCACTGATTACCGCCGACCACGGCAACGCCGACAAGATGATTGACGAAAACGGCGAGCCGTTCACCGCACACACCACCAACCCCGTTCCCTTCTGCGTCATCGGCTATGACTGTCAGCTGCGCGAGGGCGGCGTTTTGGCGGACATCGCTCCCACCATGCTCAAGATCATGGGCTTGGATCAGCCTGCGGAAATGACCGGCAAGAGCATTATCATTTGATTCTATCGCATATGTAAAAACCTCTCAGGTTATACGCCTGAGAGGTTTTTTGTGTATGGATCAGTTTTTATCAGACAATACCGAGCGCCTGCAAACCGGTGATGACATACATCAGGATAAACAGACCGCTGATGACGTACATGAGCGGATGCACTTCCTTGAACTTGGCTCTTGCGAGCTTTACGATAATGTAGGAGAGGAAGCCGAACGCGATACCGTCGGTGATGGAGTAGAAGAACGGCATACCCACAACGGTGAAGAAGCAGGGGAACGCGACTTCGAGGTCACCCCAGTCAATGTCCTTGAGCGCGGAGCACATCATAATGCCGACGATAATCAGCACGGGCGCGGTCGCCGCGGTGGGAACAAAACCGAGCAGCGGAGAGAGCACCAGCGCAAACGCGAAGCAAAGACCGGTGACGGTGGAGGTCAGACCGGTTCTGCCGCCTGCCGCGATACCGGAGGTAGATTCAACATAAGTAGTGACGGTCGAGGTACCAAACACAGCGCCTGCGGAGGTCGCAATGGCGTCGGCGAGCATCGCTCTCTCGATTTTGGGAAGATTGCCGTTCTCATCGAGATAGCCTGCCTTGTCGGCGGCGCCGATGAGGGTGCCGATGGTGTCAAACATATCGACCATCAGCAGGGTGATGAGCACAGCGATGATCGAAGCGATAGGCGCGGAGAACAGCTCGGGGAAGCCGACAAAGCACTTGCCGAACATCGAGAAGTCCACCTGCGGTACCCAACTGGTGGGAGCGGTGATGCCCATCGGAACATTAAACGCGAACTGGCAAATATTGCCGATAACGGCGGTGATGATCATGCCGACAAAAATCGCACCGGGCACCTTCTGGATAACCAGGATCGTCATAATGATCAATCCCACAAGAGCGAGAATAACGGACGGCTCCGTAAAGCTGGCGAGGTCAACCGCAGTCGCGGCGCCTTGGTTCTGACCGATCACGATACCGGCGTTGGAGAAGCCGATCAGCGCGATAAACAAGCCGATACCGGCGGAGATAGCCTTTTTGAGGCTGAGCGGGATCGCCTCCACGATCGCCTTTCTGGCGCCCGTAACGGTGAGCAGAATGAAGAACACGCCGCCGATAAACACCGCTGCCAGCGCCGCGTTGGGCGAAAGGCCGAAGCCGATGCAGAGTGTGTAGGCGAATACCGCGTTGAGTCCCAGGCCGGGCGCCTGTGCCATCGGATAGTTGGACAGCCAGCCGATCAGCCATGTGCCGAGTGTGGCGCCGATACAGGTAGCGGTAAACACCGCGCTGTCCGCCATGGCGCCCTCATAGCCTGCCGCCGCAAACGCCGGGTTGCTCTGACCGATCACGGTGGGGTTCAGAAAGATGATGTACGCCATGGTTAAAAATGTGGTCAAACCGGCGATGATCTCTGTTCTGACGTTGGTTCCATGCTCTTTGAGATGAAATAATTTTTCCAAAGATTTTCCCTCCTGAAAAGTTTTGCGGAAAAGGTCGAAATTTTTCCACTTATACATTATATACAAATATTCTCGCTATTGCAATCACTTTTTAGAATTAAAGCAAATTATGACAGAATTGTTACGGTTTAACAAAAAAGCCTGCCCGTCAAAAAAAAGAGCAGACCCTTTCCATCAGTCAATTAGGCATTATGCATTAAGAATTATCACAGCGTCCATTCAATTCTCTCACCAAACCTCCCCAGCCACTCATTCGTCTTACTAAACGGCTTGCTGCCCAAAAAGGCAGGATACGCCGCCGTCGCTCTGCCGGCGGAGAGCGGAGAGGGATGGGTGGAGCAGAGCACAGTCTGCATGGCATGCGGAGAGGCGTTTTTTAACAGGGTCTCATGCGCCTGTCTGCCCCAGCAGAGAAACACCGCCGGCTGCTCCAAGCGGCTGACGGCACGCAGCACGCTGCCCGTCACCTTTTCCCAGCCGAGTCCCTTGTGCGAATTGGCGCGGTGGGCTTCAACGGACAGCACAGAATTGAGCAGCAGCACGCCCTGTTTTGTCCATGCCGTCAAGTCGCCGCTCTGCGGAAACGGACAGCCGGTATCGCTGTGCAGCTCCTTGAAGATATTGCGCAGCGACGGCGGCAGCTTGACGCCGGACGGCACCGAAAAGGACAGCCCCATCGCCTGACCCGGCTCGTGATACGGATCCTGTCCGGTGATCACCGCGCGCACGTCCTGCGGAGCGACCGCGCAGAGCGCGTGCAGGATGTTCTCCTGCGAGGGATAGATCACCTTGCCGCTGTCGCGCATGACCTGTATCTTGTCGAGCAGTTCGCGGCACATGTCGGCTGCTGCCGGCTCGAGCAGACACAGCCACGCGTTCAGGTTTTGGCGGTTTTGTTCATCCACGCTTCTTCTCCCCGTTCTTCAGCGCACCGGTGATCTGCCAGCTGTAGCCGCAGTAGCGCTTTTCCTTTTCGGCGGCGTTGATGATGCGGCTGCACACCTTGGATTTGGTTTTATCGGTCACAATGTCGCCCATATTCATATATTCGGACATCACCCAGTCCGCCGCCTTGCCAAAGGAGGAAAACTCCTTGCGCATGCCGCCCGAAACGGCGATCACGCGCTTTTGGATCTTCGGCAGATCGGCTCCCTTTTGGTATTCGGGAAACGGCGAGACCTCCGGCGCCGGCTGCGCCTGCGACTGCTCATAGATCTCCTTTAGCAGCAGCGCATCCGCCAGCGAATTGTGGTTTTGCTCCACCGACTCGCCGCGGTAGTAGGACACCACTTTTTTGAGCGCGATACTGTGCTTGAGCGCAAAGAGCTTTTTGATGACCGCCGAATAGTCGGTCAGCGCCGTGTGGATCACGCTCAGCCCGAGCTGTGCGCGAAAGCTGTTGACATGCGGCAGCGTGCGCTTGAGAAAATACGCGTCGCTGTCGCCGTAGCAGAAAAACTCCACCGCTTCATTCTGCGCCAGCCAGTCGAGAAAGTCCGCAAACACGCGGTCGGCTGACGGCGCACCGGCGAGCGCCTCGGGTCGGATGCCCGTGAGGTTGACGATAAATTCCGTCATTTCGCCGGGGTTGGCAGGCTTTACCAAAGAATAAAACTCCCTGCCGTTTTCATCCACACAGCCAATCGAAATGATCTCGCCCGAAAACTGTGTGGCTTCAAAATCAATAAAATACTTCATGCAAAAAATCCTTTTGCCGTCTGCATACGGGCACCTCAAACATTTCTATAGACAGAGGTGCGGATATGCAGGGAAAGAGTTGTGCCTCTGGGCTGAAACGCCCGAATTTATTTCCAAAGCTCCACCTTGCTGCTGTCCAGCCCGATGTCTTTGGCGTGGAACACCGGATTCAAACGGCGCTTTTTCTGACTCTCAAAGTCCTTGAGCGCCTTGATCGCCACGCCCGAAAGGATGACGCAGCACGGAATATTGATCAGCGTCATGCCGCCCATCGTGATGTCCGCCATCGTCCATGCAAAGTCCATCGGCACCAGCGCGCCGACAAAGATGACCGCCACGCAGCACACATAGAAGATACGCATAAACAGCTTGGAGGGGATCCTCTTTTTGTTGAGATACGCGAGCGCGTTGTCTACATAGTAGAGATTGCCGATGAGGGTGGTGAACGCAAAGAGCACCATTGCCACGGTGATAAAAATGGGACCTGCCTGTCCGAACACGGTCGAAACCGCGTTCTGCACATACGGCGCACCCGAGACCTCCTTGTTTGCCGCCACGCCGGAGCTGATGCACATCAGCGCGGTCGCGGTGCAGAGGAGCATGGTGTCGATATAAACCGAAATGGTCTGCACCAAGCCCTGCTTGACCGGATGGGTCACGTCAGCCGAAGCGGACGCATTCGGCGCGGAGCCGACGCCTGCTTCGTTGGAATACAAGCCTCTCTTGATACCGAGGATCATACATGAACCGCTCAGACCGCCGAAGATGGCGCGGAAGTTGAACGCATCCTCAAAAATCGCGGCAAAGGTCTGCGGAATGTTCATCACATGCGCAAAGATGATGATCAGCGAGATCAGCACATAGGCAATGCCCATCACCGGCACGACCTTTTCGGTCAGCCTGACGATGCGCTTGCCGCCGCCCATGACGCAGAATCCCACGGCGACCGCCAACACGGCGCCGACGATAACGGGCGTCAGGTTGGGATCGTAGAAGCTATAGGCGCGGAACGAATCCTGCAAATTATAGGAACAGAGCAGGTTGAAGCCAAAGGCGTAGGTGGCGATAAGGAATACGCAGAAGATACCGGCGATCACCGGCGCCTTGAGCGCTTTTTCGATGTAGTAGGCAGGGCCGCCGAAGTAGTGGCCGTTCTTGTCCTTTTGCTTGAAGATCTGGGCGAGCGTGCTCTCGATAAACGCCGACGAAGCGCCGATAATGCACATCAGCCACATCCAGAAGCAAGCGCCGGGACCTCCCAGACAAATCGCGGTGGAAACGCCGACGATGTTGCCGGTGCCGACGCGTGAAGCGGTGGAAACCATCAGCGCCTGAAAGGACGAAACCTTTTGCGAAGAAGCCGGTTTTTCGACGATCAGCTTGCAGGCGGTGCCGAACAACCGCACCTGCACACCGCGCGTGCGGACCGTAAAATACAAGCCTGCCGCTGCCAAGACGATGATCAGTATGGGATAATACATGATGTCGTCTACTTGGTTAAAAAATTGCATGATCGCTTCCAAAAGATAAAACCCCCTATTTTTCATTGTTTCTATTCTATCATATTATGCGACAAAAAAACAAGTCTTTCGCAAAATATTTTGGAAAGATTGCAGTATTCTTCAAAACATGCTATAATAGCGGCGGTGAACGAGAATGCAAAAAACGATACAACCGTTATTAGAATGGTTTGAACAGAACAAGCGGCAGCTTCCGTGGCGGCAGGACAAGGATCCCTACCACGTCTGGGTGTCGGAGATCATGCTCCAGCAGACGCGCATCGAAGCGGTCATGGGCTATTATGCGCGGTTTATCGGCGAACTGCCGAATGTGCAGGCGCTGAGCGAGGTCGATGACGACCGCCTGCTCAAGCTCTGGGAGGGCTTGGGCTACTACAGCCGTGCGCGCAATCTCAAAAAAGCGGCGCTGATGATACAAAACGCATACGGCGGACATTTTCCGCAGACCTTTGCAGCGCTGCGCAAGCTGCCCGGCATCGGCGACTACACCGCCGGTGCGATCGCGTCCATCTGCTTTGACGAGCGCGTGCCGGCGGTGGACGGCAATGTTTTGCGCGTGCACGCACGGATCACCGGCAGCTCTGACAACGTGCTCCTGCCTGCGGTAAAAAAATCCGTGACCGCCGCGCTCTCCGCCATCATGCCAAAGGAAGCCGGAAGCTTTAACGAGGCGCTGATGGAGCTGGGCGAGACCGTCTGTCTGCCTGCCGCACCGCACTGCGGCGACTGTCCCCTAAAAACCGTCTGCTTCGCGTATCAAAACGGCATGACCGCCGACTTGCCGGTGCGCGTCAAGCAGCAAAAGCGCAGGAGCGAAAAGCTGACGGTCTTGGTACTCACCGCGCCGGACGGCAGCATCGCCATCGAAAAGCGCGGAGAGGGTCTGCTGTCGGGCATGTATCAGCTTCCGAACGCGGCAGGCTATCATTCCGAAAAGGAAATAAACGACCTCTTGACCCGCTGGCGTCTCGAACCGCTCTCTGTCACCTTTCTCAAAAGCGCCAAGCATGCTTTTACACATATCGACTGGCTGATGGAGGGCTGGCAGGTCGCGGTCCGGAAACCGAACGATAGGTTCCTGTGGGTCAGCCGGCAGGAGCTGCAAAGCACCTATCCCCTGCCTACGGCGTTCCGGAAGATCTGGAAGCCATAGCACTGCCGAATATTCTGTCAAATACGCCAGATTTTATTGACAATTTCGCGGAATTATGATACTATTGTGATAGCACAGTACGCTGTACAATATTGACTTTTTATTCATCGAAGGAGGATTCACAATGGGCAAATTCGTAATGAAACCAACAGCAAACGGCGGTTTTAAGTTTGACTTAAAGGCAGGCAACGGCGAGATCATCGCTTCCTCGCAGATCTACAAGTCCGAGGCTTCCTGCAAGGCAGGCATTGAAAGCGTGCGCAACAACTGCGCGGCGGCGGTCGAAGATCAGACCGTAGAGAACTTTGAGGTGAAAAAGCACCCCAAATATGAGGTCTACACCGACAAAGCAGGCGAATTCCGCTTCCGTCTGAAGGCGAAGAACGGTGAGATCATTGCTACCTCCGAGGGCTACAAGGCAAAGGCGAGCGCTATGAACGGCATTGCCAGCATCGGCAGGAACGCGCCCGACGCAAAGGTCGAGGTCATTGAAGCGACCTGATGATAAACCAAATTCAAAACCGGCTCGGCAGCTTTTGCCGAACCGGTTTTTCTGTTTCTGTTATCCATTCCGATCAAACGGGCTCGCGCTGCAGGCGGAACGCTACGCTGCGGCGGAGGTATTCGAGATAGCTGTCGTCGCGGCACATCGCCTTTCCGGGCGCGTCGGAGAGCTTGGCGACGGGTCTGCCGTTGACATATTGCAGCTTGATGACGATGTTGAGCGCCTTTTCGCAGGTGTCGTTGGTGCAGAACGTGCCGATACCAAAGCTGACCTTGGCTCTGTCCTTAAAGTAGTCATAGAGCGCCTGCGCACGGTCAAAGTCGAGGCTGTCGGAGAACAGCAGCAGCTTGGTTCGGGGGTCAACGCCGTAGCGCTCATAGTGGGCGATGATCTTCTCGCCCCACTCAAAGGGGTCGGCGCTGTCGTGGCGCACGCCGCTGTAGTTGTTCACCATGGAGCGGTTGAAGTCGCGCAGGAACAGATCGGTGGTGATGGTGTCGGTCAGCGCGGTGCCGTTGTCTCCCTGGTATTCGTCATACCAGTCGCGCATGGCGTAGTGGTTGGTGTAGGCGAGCGGTATCTTGTCGATGCCCTGATACATCTGCACATACTCGTGCGCATAGGTACCGATGGGCGTGAGGTTGTATTTCATTGCCAAATAGACATTGGAGGTGCCGACGCACTTGTCGGTCTCCTGTGCCAGACGGCGCACCACCACATCCTGCCACTCGCGGGAGAGACGGCGGCGGCAGCCGAATTCGGCAAAACGGAAGGTGTATGTGCCGCTGTTGAGCGCCTTGATCTTGGCGTCGAGCTTTTCTTCGGCAGAGCGGCGCAGGGTCTCGTAGTCATATTTCATGCGGAAATAGACCTCGTTGACGATCTCCAGCAGGAAGATCTCAAACTGCATGGCGGAGAACAGCGGACCGTCCACGACGATCTGCAGCTCGCCGCTGTCGCTGCGGCTGACGGTCACATAGTCGCGGATCGGGCGCCACAAGCGGAGGAATTCCACATAGTCATCCTTGATAAAGCGGATGGAACGCAGATAGTCCAGCTCCTCCTTGGTAAAGTGCAGGCTGCACAGGTGGTCAATTTGGGCGTTGATCTCGTCCTCCATCTCAGGCGTAAACACAATGTTCTCGTTGCGGCACTTGAAATAGTACTGACCGCACAGGTCGGTGTGCTTGTGAAAAATCACCTGTTCCATGTTGAATTTATACAGGTCGGTGTCCAGCAGGGACACGATGATCGGTTCCAGCTTCATGGTTTTGTCCTTTATTAGTATCTTGGAAAATAGTGAACAATAATGTATAGAGGTGTCCTTTTGCACTAAATACTGGCGGTTTGCAGGTTGTCCTTGGCGGCAAGCACCGTCTTTTTCATTGCCTCGTAATCGTCCCAAAGCACGGACGGCGTGTAGCGCTGCCATGCTGCCTTGTTGTCCTCGATAAAGAATTGCCGCATGCGTGTGGCGGACATGTCGATGGTTTTGGGGATATACAGCTCCGCCACCGAGATGCCGGAGGCGCCGTCAAACCAGCTGATGCGCCTCTCCTCCTTGCCCGAAATGAGCAGATCGGGCGCCTTTCCCAAGCGCATACGCACCTGCTGCAGCACATATTCGCCCCATTTGGCGGTGTTGCCGACCCCGATGTCGGGGAGCGGCCAGATGGTCACGCGGTCGCCGCAGACCTTTTGCAGCATGCTGCGGCGCGCTTCATAGGTAAAGGGATTTTTGAGGGTGCCGCACTCCTGCGAGGAGCCGACAAAGATCCCCACTCTGTCGCAAACGGCGCACGCCTTGTCCACCATGTCCAGATGGCCGGTGTGAAAGGTCTGGAACCGCCCGACGATAATGCCGAGTTTAAACGCTTTATTCTTCATGGTTTCCTCACAGCTTCGGGTCAAAGGCAGGCATGAGCTCCAGCTTGAACAGGTTCATGGCGTGCTTTCTGTCGATGATCGCCTTGTGCTCCAGATCGTCGATCTCGCCGGTGCGGATGTAGCGGTCGAGCTCCGCATAGGTAAAGCCGAGATTTTCTTCGTCGGTTTTACCGCAGAGACCGTCGATCGGCACCTTGTCCACCAAAACGTCCGGCAAACCGAGCAGGCGTCCGATCTGCTTCATCTCGTCAACGGTCAGCATGGAGCAGGGGCTGAAATCGCCGACGGAATCGCCGTAGCGCGTGGCATAGCCCACCCAGTCCTCCGAGAGATTGCAGGTGTTGGCGACGCGGCCGTTATGGCTCTGAGACACCGCGTAGAGCGTCGCCATGCGGATGCGCGGCGGCAGATTTTCGCGGCTCTGCTTGCTCAGCTCAAAGGGGATGGCGGCGGTGACACCCTCCACCGCGTCCTTGATGTTGACGATAAAGTGCCGAATACCGAGGGTATCGACCAAGAGCTGCGCCATGTCGATGTCCGCCTGCTCGCCGTTGGGCATCAGCACGCCGATGACCCTGTCCTTGCCAAGCGCCTCCACGCAGAGAGCCGCCACAATGGAGCTGTCCTTGCCGCCGGAAATACCGACGACCGCGTTGCAGCCCTTGCCGTTTTTCTCAAAGAAATCACGGATCCACTGCACACATTCATTTTTTACTTTTTCTGCGTTAAACATATGATTGCCTCCTGTTTTTTCTGTAATCATTTCACTTGTATCTGGCAGCTCACCATGGTCGCCAGCGCTGCCTCGTGTGCCTGCGGCGTCACGCCTGCGCAGCCTGCCGCGTCCACCGCGATCGGAACCTCGGGAAAATGCGCCTTGAGCAGCAGCGCGTTGCTCACCACGCAAATATCGGTGCAGAGTCCCACCAGCTCTATGGTAAAGTCCTCCTCCCCTGCGACTGCCTTTATCCGCTCCGGCAAATCAACGGAGCCGAAGGTGATTTTTTCAACAGGTGTATAGCCCTTTTCATCCAGCGCCGCGGCGACGGCTTTGTCGAGCTGCCAGCCGTCGGTGCCCTTGATGCAGTGCGGCACCGGCAGGTTTTTGCCCTCGGCGGTGTCCATGTAGTTTTCGTAGTGGGTGTCGAGCGTGGCGAAGATCTCGCCGTCAAAGCGCCTGATTTTTTCGGCGACATAGGGCGCGATCGCGACCGCTTCCTTTGTGCCGAGCGCGCCGTCTACAAAGTCCTTTTGCATATCGACAACGATCAAAAAGTGTTTCATATGGTTCATCCTTTCACGGTTTTTCTGCGGTAAAGCTTGGCAGGACGGTGGCCTGCCCCTTGGGTAAACGCGTCGGTCTCCTCCACATACGCCGCGATCTTGCGCCGGAAGTTGGCAGGCAGCACCGAGATATTCATAATGGTCTCCTGCACCTTTTGCAGCTGCGTCAGCGTAAAGGTCTCGGGCAAAAAATCGAATATATGCTCAAATTCCCTCGCGCCGCTGCGCAGCATGGAGAGTGCCGTGGCGATTATCCGCGCGTGGTCAAACGCGAGGCCGCCGCTCTCCTTGATGCGGAAGGAGGTTTTGCCGAAGCCGGAGCCCTCCTCCTCCAAAACAGCGCGCAGCGTGACGTCGCGGTAACAAAGCGTCAGGATATAGTCGCCGCCGGCGTCCTGCACAAAGTCAACGTCGAACCACTGGGCGTCCGAAGCGTCGTCGCCCGACTGCTGCGCCTGCTCCTCACTGATGACGGAGACAAAGGCGTTGGAGATGATCCAGCCTCTGGGGTCGCGGTCCGGCTCGCTGAACAGTCCCACCGAGAGCAGCGACACGGGCTTGACCGCCGTTTCTTCCTCCGCCTCGCGCAGCGCGCATTGCTCGATGGTTTCGTCTGGATTCAAAAATCCGCCCGGCAGCGCCCAGCAGTCCTTGAACGGATGGCCGCCGCGCCGGATCAGCAGCAGCGCCAGCTTGGTGCCGGAGTTCTGGCGGTAATTGTCGTTCTCCTCCTCGCGGATGGTAAAGGCGACAATATCCGCCGTGACCGAGGGACGCGGATAATCGTCCTGACGGTAGGTCTTTAAGAAATCTTTTTCATCGGACAAATCATCATCTCCTTTGTTTTTATCAACTTAATAATATCATACCGTTTATAACATGTCAAGTGTTTTCTGAAAATTATGTGAATTAAATTGCATTTTTCAAAATGGTGTGGTAAAATGGTGCCGAAACGGAGGTTTTGCTATGAAAAGAATACTGTCTATACTATTGACCCTCACATTTGCCGGCACGCTTTGCGCCTGCTCGCAGACTTCCTCCGGCAATTCCGTTGCCCCCGCAGCCGCCACGGCGGACTCGGCTGTGCCGAGCACCGCTGCCAAACGCACCGAACAGCAGTTTTTGGAGGACTCCATGAAATCCTACAATCTGGAGGGCGTGGCGATCGTGGTCAAGGACGGCAAGACGCTCTGCCAGGCAGCGACCGGCATCGCCGACCCCGAGACCGGCGAGGAGAGCACCACCGATTCGCTCTACTGCGTCGGCTCCGTCGGCAAGCAGTTTTGCGCAACGGCGGTGATGCTGCTGCAGCAACAGGGCAAGCTGTCGGTTGACGACATGCTCGGCAAATACTACCCCGAATGTCCCTACGGCGACAAGGTCTCGCTCAGCCAGATGATGAGCATGCGCTCCGGCATCGCGGAATTCTATGACACCACTTATGACGGACACAACTTCAACGAAACACCGGTGGGCGACCTCGCCAAGGTGCTGACCAACGAGGGCACCGTGGACGAAAACCGCGAGATTTTGACCAAATGGCTGTTTGAGCAGCCGCTTGAGTTTGAGCCGGACGCCGAGAACATGTACTGCAACTCCAACTTCTTTTTGCTCGCCTCGATCGTCGAAAAGGTTTCGGGCGAGAGCTATGAGGATTTTGTCAAAGAAAATATTTTTGCACCGCTCGGCATGACGAACAGCGGCTTTGTGGACGAGCTTCTTGATGATCCGCGTCTTGCCAAAAATTCGCAGGCAGACAAAGCCAAAACCGTGTATGTCGGCATCACCAGAGGACTCGGCGATATTGTGACCTGCGCCGACGATATGAAAAAGTGGATGCTCTCCTTTGCCGAGGACAAGCTGCTGACCGCCGACAGCAAGCTCCAGATGATGTATGACCCCGACGAGGACGGCTACGGCTTCGGCATCAGCCCCTACGACGGCAACTGGTACCACTCGGGCGTGTTTACCTCTTACCTCTCCTTTGATTACATCATTCCCTCACAGGTGACCAACAACCAGGACGCCCTGCGCGGCGACCTGTCGACCATGTGCGCCGAGCTTGCCGACAAGCTGGTCTTTTCACAGACCTGATATGATCTCTGTTCTATTTGCCGAATTAGATCCATTTGAGATCATTCCACCAGATGACCCAAGATACAAGGATGCTTTAACATTAGAAGAAGCAAAAGAACAAGCCGGTCTAACCGCTCCCAAGTGATTGAGAGCGGTTGTCTTATATCCGAAAGGAGGCGAACTGTCCGACGTTTCCGCGTCGAGAGCCGCTGAGCTGACCGCCAAGGGCTTTGCCGCCGAGGTCAAGCCCAAGCAAAATAAAAAATTTATTACCGCATGGATTTTGTCCGTATTTTGTCCCACTCGGTTTGATATACTTTAGTCACAGTCAAGGGAACAAACCCAAATGACAACAAACCAAAGCATCGAGGAGTGTTTTTACCATGAAAAAGAATAGAAAGAGCATGAAGAAAAAAGTTTTGGCAACTGTTTTGGCAGCCGTTTGCGCTGTTTCTGCGATTGGAGCCGCCTCCGCAGTTTCGGTAGGCGCCGCAAGCGTGAGCGCGAGCAGCTCGGTCGGCGCCTCCGGCAAGGCTTGCCGCTTTGATATGTACGGCACCAGCTGGAGCTACCGCACCTCTATGGGCTATGTGGCTGTTTCCTGCAGCTATGACTGGCGCACACAGCATGCGCAGTTCACCATCAAAGGCGTCAGCGCCGGTGTGGAGGATGTCATTCTCCTCGCAAAGCGCAATGACGGCAAGTGGAACTGCGTGCCCGTCCGCTTTACGGTGGATCAAAACCTCAATGTGACCGGTCGGCAGACAGGTCCGACGTATCTGCGCGATTCCGCTAATTTCTAAGCCGCTGCGCGTTTGATCATTCCAGGCTATATGCCGTTTATATAGATCCTTCTTCCTGAAAATTTCTCTATGAAATGCCGTCCGCAAAAGGACGGTATTTTGTTTTTTCTTGGTTTATCTTGACGGTTTTTGTGCGTTCTGTTATAATATAATTGGATAGGTTTTATACATAGAGCTGAATCGGTAAAACAAAAAAGCAAGGATGCTTATGATAGAATCTGCCATCAAAAACCGGTCGCAGCGATGCAATCATGTTCTCAATTGTGACCGTCTTTGCCGCGTCGGACGCTGCGCTCACGGTCACCGTGACCTCAAACGTTTTTCCTACGGCAACACCGGCAAAATCGCATGCAACTATTCGTCTGTGATTTCGGCTGCCCATGCTTACGAAAGTGTACCGACTGCGGTGAGCTGTTTAACGGCACCTATTACATCGGCGGCAAAAAAGCTACCGACACTACCGAGATCGACAGCAAAATGGTTCGTTGATACATATTTTTCATTCTATCGCCAGCACTGTCTGCACAGGCAGCGCCGGCTGCGTTTTGAGAAGGAGACGGCATGAAAAAGAAGCAGATCCGCAGAATGTTACGAAAAGCGTTTCAAACTGCCGGCGCAGACAAGATCATCGGCAGCTATTTGATCGTGTTTTTTGTATGCGCGATACCGATTTGGCTGATCGAGCCGCATATCCACAGCTACATTGACAGTCTTTGGTTTTGCTTTGCCTCCGCCACCTCCATTGGCTACGGCGATGTTGTGGCGGTGACGCTCGTCGGCAGGATCATCACCGTGGTGTTGTCGGTGTATTCCATCGCCGTTATTGCCATCGTCACCGCGGTGATCACCAGCTTTTTTACCGATTTGGCAAGATTCCGCGCCAACGAAAGTGTTCGGGAATTTGTGGACGAGCTGGAGCATTTGCCGGAGCTCTCCAAGGAAGAGCTGGAAAACCTCTCGCAGCGCGTCAAGGATTTTCAAAAAAAGCGCTAAAAAACATCTGTTATGCGTGACAACATAACAGATGCTTTTTTATGCTTTGTTTGCTTTGTTTTATGGATTGTTGTATGCTTCGCTTTTTGCCTGCTGATAGACCAGATAATCGACAAACTGCTGCGCGGTGCGTCCCGAAATGCCGCCGTGTGACAGTTCCCATTTGACGGCTTCGCTGCGCAGGGTCGCTTCGTCCATGCGCACGCCGGCTCTTTTTGCCAGCGTGACCACGATGTTGCCGAACTCCTTGGGCATGGGCTTGGAAAAGCCGATAGTGATACCAAAACGGCTGACGAGGGAGAGCTTTTCCTCCACCGTGTCGGAATGATGGATATCCTCCTGCGTGGTGTGGTCGTTCTTGTCATTCCACGTCTCCCTGATGAGGTGCCGCCTGTTGGAGGTGGCATAGATCAGGATATTGTCGGGACGGGTTTCGACGCCGCCCTCGATGACCGCCTTGAGGAACTTGTATTCGATCTCATTGTCCTCAAAGGACAGGTCGTCCATGTAGATGATGAATTTATAGTTGCGGTTTTTGACGGTCGAGATGATAGCGGAAAGATATTTGAACTGGTGCTTGTATATCTCGATCATCCGCAGTCCCCTGTCGTAATACTGATTGATAATGGCTTTGATGCTGGTGGACTTGCCGGTGCCGCTGTCGCCGTAGAGCAGCACATTGTTGGCGCGCACGCCGCTGACATATGCCTCGGTGTTCTCGATGAGCTTTTTCTTTTGGCGCTCATAGCCGACGAGGTCGTCGAGCGTCACGACGTCCATATTGTTGATGGCGACAAAGCGAATGCCGCCCTCGGGCGTCACCTCCACGCGGAACGCCTTGTTCAAGCCGAACAGACCGACGCCGTAGTCATGATAAAAGCCGGTAACAGCCTGATAAAATGCGTCGTCATCCGCCGCTGCCTCGAGCTTTTGAGACAGCGCCTGCACCTTTTCGCTGACATTCCAGTTATAGATTTTTTTGCTCTTTTTGACCGCCTGATAGTGCGATAAAATGGAAAAGCAGTTGACGCCCAGCGCCTGCTCCACTGCGGAAAAATCATAGAGAAAAATGCGGCGGATATGCGCAAAATCCTCTTTGACGATCGAGGTGACGGTGCCCTCGCTGACGGCGCTTTTTTCACAGACCAGCGAAAACGGATTCTCGTTCATCAAAAGGAAGAATGCGATATAGTTGTGCCACAAATTTTTGTCAAAGCCGTAGTCCGTCGCAAGGACAAGGAGCCGTTTGAGCTGCACCTTGACCTCCCGGATGACCTGCTGCCGGTTGTAGCTGCCGCTTTCCATCACCTCAAAAATCTCGCCGAGGCGGTACAAAATGCTGTTCTTGTCCAAGTCGCCGTACATGAATAATTCTGCGATCTCTCTGTGCATAGCCATTCCCCCGTTTCGTTCTTATTATACAACAATATTTCGGCAAAGTAAAGGGTTGACCTGCGCCGCATGCGCTCGGGTCAACCCTGAATAATTGAAGTCGTTTTTATTTCTGCATAAAGAACGAACAGAACGCCCTGTATGCCATATATACGTCGGTTTTGGAGACGATTTCAAAGGGCGCGTGCATGCTCAGCACCGGCACGCCGAGGTCGATCACGTCCACGTTCATATTGGCGACATACTTGGCAATCGTGCCGCCGCCGCCGAGGTCCACTCTGCCCAGCTCGCCGATTTGCCACTGCACGTTGTTCTCCTCAAGCATGCTCCTGACAGCGCCCATATATTCCGCCGACGCGTCGGAGGTGTCATATTTGCCGCCGTGACCCGTGTATTTGGAAATCACCACGCCGCCGTTGATGTAGCAGCTGTTCTTCGCCTCAAACGCGGAAGCATAGGTCGGGTCGAACGCCGCGTTGACGTCGGCTGACAGGCAGGTGCTCTGTGAAATGGCGCGATAACCCTCCACGCCGTCGAGCTTGGCGAGGTCATAGAGGAAGTAGCGCAGGAAATCGCTCTGCATGCCGGTATTGCCGTCGCTGCCAATCTCCTCCTTGTCCGTCAGGTAGGTGATGCAGGTCTGCTCCACCTCGTCCGCGTCCAATGCCGCCATCAGTGCCGGATAGGCGCAGACCTTGTCATCGTGGCCGTAGCCGCCGATCATGCTGCGGTCAAAGCCAATGTCCTTTGCCTTGAAGGACGGCACCAGACACAGCTCCGCCGAGAGAAAATCGCTCTCGGTAATACCGTATTTTTCGTTGAGGATCGCCATGACGTTGAGCTTGACAAGCTCCTTTTCGTCCTCCGCCTCGGGATAGGGGCGCGAGCCGACCAACACATTCAGATCCTCGCCGGTAAACGCCTTTGCCATGGGCTTTGTCACCTGCTCCTGCGCCAAGTGCGGCAGCAGGTCGGTCACACAGAAGCAGCTTTCGTTTTCTTCGTCGCCCCACTTGACCTCTACGCGCGTGCCGTCGAGCTTGACAACAACGCCGTGCAGCGTCAGCGGGATCGCCGTCCACTGGTACTTCTTCATGCCGCCGTAATAGTGGGTCTTGAAGAGCGCCAGGTTGGAGGCTTCATAGAGCGGATTGGGCTTGAGGTCGATGCGCGGCGAATCAATGTGTGCGATCGCCAGACGCGCACCGTTTTTGACGCCGTTTTTGCCGATGACTGCGAGCGCCACCGCCTTGCCTCTGTTGACATAGTAGACCTTGTCGCCTGCTTTGTATGCCGTCTCGGCGTCAAACGGAACGAATCCCGCCTTTTCTGCTGCCGCGACGGTGTAAGCGACCGCCTCACGCTCGACGGGAGAAGCGTTCAAAAACGCCTTGTAGCCCTCGCAAAAATCGTCAGCTGCCTTGATCTCCTCCGCCGAAAGCGCCTTGACGCCCTTCGGCTCATACATCAACTGCTCACGGAGCAGCGCTGTCTTTGTTTTTTCTTCAGCCATAACAATCGTTTCCTTTCTATATGTATATAAACGATACTAATCGTACAATTCGTGATACTTTTCTTTGGTGCTCTCCACGCGCTCCACATAGCTGCGCGTTTCTTCAAAGGGGATATTTTCCACGATCAGCGTTTTGCCGTCGGGACTGATCGCGGGATCGGCAAGCCACGCGTACACATTGCCGGGACCGGCGTTGTAGGCGGCAACGGCGCACTTTTCGTCGCCGAAGTCATTGAGGAGGTCGCGCAGAATGGCGCAGCCGTATTCGATATTGACCGACGGCTCAAACAGATCCTCCACGGTGTATTTGCCGCGCTTTGATCCGAAGTATGGCTCGTTTACGACCTCATACGTGTCCTCGGTGTAAAGCATCGCCACGTTGTACCCCATTTCAGATACGGTGTCAATATACTTTTTAAGCCGCGCAACGTTTGGCACGGCGTCGCGCGAGCAGTCGATCATAACCCCAAGCGAATTGAATACGTCCATTTTTATCCTCCGATGTGTTATTCCTGTATTATCGTACCACATCGGGCGATTTTTTTCAATATGCCAACGCAAATTCGATGTTGAT
>ONGI01000099.1 GCA_900317315.1 uncultured Eubacteriales bacterium | reverse complement strand
CACGTTCTGCACCGCGCCGCGCAGGTGTTTGGCAATCAGCTTGATGGCTTCGAGGTGGAACATATCGGTCATTTCCCATGCCGCATTGGTGGTGTAGCCCTCAATGGCGTGGGTCAGCGCGTCCATGCCGGTTGCGGCGGTCAGACCCTTGGGCATGGAGGACATCATGTCGGGGTCAATCACGGCGACCTCGGGAATGTCGTGCTCGTCAACGCAGACAAACTTGCGCTCCTTTTCCACGTCGGTGATGACGTAGTTGATCGTGACCTCGGCGGCGGTGCCGGCGGTGGTGGGAACCGCGATTGTGGAAACCGCGTGGTTCTTGGTGGGCGCAACGCCCTCCAGCGAGCGGACGTCGGCAAATTCGGGGTTGGTGATGATCACGCCGATCGCCTTGGCGGTGTCCATGGAGGAGCCGCCGCCGATGGTGATGATGGAGTCCGCGCCGCAAGCCTTGAACGCCTCCACGCCGTCCTTGACGTTCTCAATGGTGGGATTCGGCTTGATGCCCGAATAGATGGTGTAGGCGATGCCGGCTTCATCGAGCAGGTCGGTCACCTTGGCGGTCACGCCGAACTGAATCAAATCGGGGTCGGAGCACACGAGCACATGCGCAAAGCCCTTTGTTTTGGCGATGGCAGGGATCTCTTTGATCGCGCCCTTGCCGTGGTAGGATACAGTGTTGAGTATGATTCTGTTGGACATTTGTTACCTCCTGAGATTAATAATCCGGTTTCTTTTGCTTATACTTATAGTATAACCGAGAGGTTGCCCAAAATCAAGCGAATTTGAGAAAATTTGCGCAAAAATTTGACTGAATTTTACGGAGTGACCGCTACGCGACGGTGGCTTCGAGCAGCGCGATCAAATTTTCAACCGAAAAGCGGTCGTCGCTGTCAAAGGCGGCGTTGAGCGCTTCGGTGTTTTCGTAGGAGTGCTCGACCTCCTTGGAGTAGCGCTGCAAAATGCGCATGCGCTCAAGCGGATAACCGGCGGCGGCAAAGTCCGCGTCGAGTCTGCCGGTGATAAAATAGGCGCAGACCATGCGCCGAAGGGAGTAGAGCACATCGCCGGAGCGGACCGCCTCAAGATAATAGCGGTAGAGGTAGTAGAGCGCGAATTTTTCAAAGTCCCGTTCAAACGCATCGGAGAACGAAAAGTGCTCCGCGTTGTCGGCGGCTTGCGTCAGCGCCTTTTTCCAGCGGTCGCTCATGATCTCAAAGCCGAGGTGCAAATCGAAGATGAAGCGGCTGTTTTGGGCATTTTGGGCAGGCGTCAGCGGCTGCGGCTCCCTGTCCTGCAAAATGCTCTGCACCTGCGCGTTGAATTCCAGACAGTCGGCAAGGCGGTAGGCAAAGGGCAGGCTGCGGTCGCGCAGCAGCTGCGCCGAGCGTGCACGGGCTTTCAGCAAAAAGCTGAGATAGCCGTCCGCTGCTTCGGCGGCGTTTAGCTCGTCCGCACCGCCGAGCTCCGCGTAGGCGTCCCCGTCTGCGCGCAGCATGATCCGCGCCGCCTCGGGACAAGCAAAGGAGAGCAGGTGCTCGCCGAACACGTCGTAGTCCACGCGGACGCGCGGAAAGTTGGCGCAGGTCTCGCTGAGGTGTTCCTCGCCGATCCCGATAAAAATATCGCACAGCATGTCTTGGTTCCAAAACGGGCATCTGCCGTTCTCCGCCCGAAACACGCGTTCGCCGTCGTCGTCCGTCACGAGCTTGCGGCGTATTTTTTCGCCCAGCTCACCCTGAACGGACTGATAAAACGCCTCTGTTTTGCTGTCAATGTCAATATCCCAGTCCTTGCAGCAGCTGTCCTCGCAGCGGTTGGCGATGCAGCGGAAGGAGCTGTAAAAGCGCGGAAAAATTTCCTGCATATCATCACATCCTTATACTATTACTATAGCATAAACAAAGGCGTTTTGCAAACGGTGTTTTTTCTCAAAAGAGAATGCAGAAATTTGTGGGAATATATTGTTTTTGGGGAAAAGTTGATGTATAATAAATATATATGTACTCTAATCGAACAGGAAACAGGTGAGCACAATGAGCGACAGAAACAGCTCCGATTACTTGAATTTAGATAATTTTGACGAAAGTCTGGACAGCCGCGAATATCGCCGCCGCCAGCCGAACCGCAGAGGCGGCAGCGTGCCGAGAAACGGCAGACCGCCCTATGACCGCCGTCCGCCGGCGAGAAAACGCCGCCGCAACCGCAGGCGCATTCGCAACCGCATTGTGATCGTGCTGTCTTTTTTGCTGATTTTGACCCTACTCACCACGCTGATTGTGATTATCGTTCACGGCTGCAGCAAAAGAACGACGGTTGCCACCTCCACCGAGACCAAGCCGCCCGCAACCACAGCGGCAGCGCCGACGGCTGTCACCAATCCGCCGTCCTCCGGCAGCACGCAGACCAACGTGCCGGTGAGCAAGCTGATTTCGACGACCAATTTTATTCCGTCCAAGCCCACCGACAACAACGCCGACGGCTGGGTGTCCGGCTCGATTTATGTATGGAATCAAAACGGCTTTGAGCTGTTCGGCGGCAGCGAGAGCAGCAGCGCCTACTACGCGCAGACCGTCAACACCCTTGCCGGCAAGCTGTCCGGCGTCAGCTGCTACAGCATGATTGTTCCCAATCACGCCGAAATCGGCTTGCCCGAGCGCCTGCGCCAGACCGTGCCGAGCAATTCGCAGGCGGACAATATCAAGGCGGCTTATGCGGCGATGAACACCTCGGTTGTCAAGCCAATCAACGCCTACAACTATCTCTCGCAGCACTGCGACGAATATATCTATTTCAAATCCGACCACCACTGGACGGGTCTGGGCGCCTACTACGCCTATTCCGCTTTGGCGGACACGCTGGGCATGAAAAAGCTCTCGCTCGACGACTGCACCGAGCAGAAGATTGAGGGCTTCACCGGCACGCTGACCGACTTGGCGGGCGGTCTCGACACCGACACCGTGTCCTACTGGCAGTTCCCCTACGAGGTCGGCATGGACATCACCGACGCAAACGGCGCGGTGAATCACTACAGCAGCCCCTACTATGAGCAGGAGACAAGCGGCACGCTGAGCTACGGCGTGTTCATCTACGGCGACAATCCGCTGACGGTGATGAAGTCGCAGTCCTCCGAGGCGGAAAAGGGCAGAAAAATCGCGGTTATCAAGGAGAGCTACGGCAACGCGTTCGTGCCGTATCTGACCTACAATTTTGAGGAAGTGCACGTGATGGATATGCGCACCTTCCGCAGCGTGTCCGCAGACAACTTTGCGGGTTACTGCCAGAAAAACGGCATTACCGATGTGCTGTTCTTCAACGGCATCATGAGCGCCAACAACCCCGATTTGATCGACAGCATGAGCGCACAGTTCAACTGATAAGGAACAAAAAAACTGTAGATCCGTTCACGCCCGATGCGCGGCTTGCGCACCCGAACGGATCTGTGCACCCCAACGAACAGGAAAGGAGGCAGCCGAAGCATGATCGCGGAAAATGTGAGAGGAACACTGTTTGGCAACATCGCCGAAGGACTATACTCGGCGTATGTCAGCTCGTCCGCCGTCAGCAACCGAAGCGCTTATGTGGTGACACGCAGAAGCATAAAAGAATATTTTGACGGTATTGTGGTGGCTGTCGCCGCGTTTGAGGGCATGCAGGGAGAGCGGCTGATTGTGGCGCAGCCCGGAGAAATCTACTATGAGCCGGAGCTGCGGCATATGCTCGCCAAGCTCAAAAACGTTACCGTCAAGAGCCTGCACTGTCTGTATGAAAAATCCTGCGGCGGTATCATCTTTTATAAAACGCGCCAAAATGTCAAGATTTTGCTTGTCAAGAACAACAACGGCAGATATTGGAGCTTTCCGAAGGGGCACATCGAGGACGGTGAGACCGAGCAGGAAACCGCTATCCGCGAGATCAAGGAGGAGACCGGACTCGACGTGACGCTGGTCAACAACTTCCGCGAGATCAGCGAATACTGTCCGTTCGGCAAGATCCGCAAGCGTGTGGTGTTCTTTTTGGCGCGCGCCTTCACTGACAACGTGCGGATCCAGGAGGAGGAGATCGACAGCTACATATGGGTCGATTTGCAGCAGGCACGCAAGCTCTGCTCCTATGACAACGACCTGCGCATCATCGAAAAAGCCGAAACCACCATCCACCTTATGCGCAATTAAGCGCCGGTGGGCGCTTTAGCGCGGCTTTGGATAGCGTCAGTGTTAGATGAACTTAGGCTAACGCCGCGTCAGAAAAGGTGGTTGTACTTATGTTGCTTTTGCTTATTTGGACGCGGCTATGACGGTAATCTCATTATCAAGCGTCAGAAGCGCGGATTGCCCACCACGGCAGTGGTCGCCGCGTCAGAAAAGGTGGTTGTACTTATGTTGCTTTTGCTTATTTGAACGCGGCTATGACGGTAATCTCATTATCAAGCGTCACGCTTGCCGTAGAATGAATATTATATAGTATTAGGGCTTGGTTGTTTGAACCAAGCCCTTTTTGATTATAGCATTGAATTTTTGCATACTGCGGAAATAGACAATAGCCAAAACTGCCGCATATTTTTTGACGCGGCAACCGCTGCCATAGCGGGAAATCCGCAAGTGAAAAGTGGAAACAGCAAAAACCACCGTCATTCCCACGTTCTGACGCGGCGTTCGCCTAAGTTCATCTTCAAATGAACCTATCCAAAGCCGCGCTAAAGCGCCCACTGCGGCAGCGGTCAGTAGTTTTCGGCGTGGAGCTCGAAGAAGGATTGCGGATGGGCGCAGGTGGGACAGATTTCGGGCGCTTGTTCGCCGACGACAATATGTCCGCAGTTGCGGCATTCCCAGACCTTGACCTCGCTCTTTTTGAAAACCTCCTGCATCTCGATGTTTTTCAGCAGGGCGCGATAGCGTTCCTCGTGGTGCTTTTCGATCTGCGCCACCAGACGGAACTTTGCCGCCAGCTCCGCAAAGCCTTCTTCCTCGGCG
>ONGI01000048.1 GCA_900317315.1 uncultured Eubacteriales bacterium | reverse complement strand
CAACGCGCATATGATGGAGGTCGCGGCGGTGGACGGAATGCAGGTGCGCAGCTGTACCTTCAAAGACCAAGTCCTCGAAAACACCGGCGACAATGTCGGCTACGAGGCGATCCAGCTCGATATTCCCAAGAGCGGCCACATTGTCGGCGCGCGCTCCGAGGCGCTCAATATGAAGCATGTGCATATCGAGGGCTGTATTTTCAGCAATTGTCCGCGCGGCATCGGCTCACACACCCAGATTCTCAACCTGCCCTTTGACGGCATCACCATCACCAACAACACCTTTGAGGACATGAAGAGCGCCGCCATTCAGGGCGAGAACTGGAAAAATGTCACCATCACCGGAAACCGCATTTCCAAGACGCCGCGCGCGATTGCCATGTATGCGCTCATCGGCGGCGCAGCAGGCGGCTTTCGGGCAAGTGTCCTCGCGGAGGAGGGCAACACCTCCACCAAGGTTTCGGACAGCTACCAAAAGCCCTACAACGCCAATATCTTGATAGCCGACAATCAGATCACCGACTGCGGCAACATCAAGGACATCTACGCCGACTACGAGCCGTCCGCCGTCAGCCTGATCGGCACCACGCTCGCCAAGGCAGGCAATAGCTTTTCGAACGGCGCAGGCGGTTATCCTGCCGGTGAATACTACATCACCGGTGTGACCGTAAGGAATAACAAGATCAGCACCGGCGGCAACGCGGTTTATCTGGAGCAGGTGCGCAATGTCAATGTCATCGAAAACGAAATGACCTGTTCCAAGAGCAAATACGCGACCAAGACGAGCAATCCGCTCACCACGCTCAACTGCGCGGTCGCTTCCGTCAGCGGCAATATCGTGAAGTCCTCGTCCGAACAGGGCTTTGAGATAGCGATCTCCACAGTCAAGAGCATCACCGGCAACCATATTGCCAACGTCAAGATCGACGGCATCCTGCTCGAAGCGGAGTCCAGGGTGACGGACAAGATCAGCGGCAATATCATCACCAAAGCAGCGCGCTACGGGCTGAACCTGCGTCCCAAATGCGGCGGCGGCACGGTGAGCGGCAATATTATCTACGACTGCGCCAAGGGCGCGATACAAAAAGAAAAAACCGCCACCGGCACCGTCGGTGACAACTACTACGAGATCGCCGAGATGAGCAAGCTCACGCTCAATACCCAGTCGGCGACGCTCGGCGCGGGCGAGACCTTCGCGCTCAGCACCTCCTATGAACCGGCAAACGCGATCGCCGATATGCAGTGGACGAGCTCCGACCCGAAGGTGGCGAACGTCAGCACCAAGGGTGTGATCACCGCGCAGCAGTACGGTGAAGCGGATATTTCGGTAAAATCCGGAAAGAAAACCGCTTCCTGTCACGTCAAGGTCATGCCGGCGCCGGAATCCATCAAGCTCAGCGCTAACATGCTGACGATCGGTTACGGTGAAAAGGTCGATTTGGACGGCCGTCTGACCGAGGGCACCTTCTCGCACAGCATCACCTACACCTCCAACAACAAGAACGCCGTGACCGTCAACTCGTCCGACGGCGTGATCAAGGGCGTCGGCACCGGCACCGCCACGATCATCGCCAAGACCTTCAACGGCAAGCACGCTGCGTGCAACGTCATTGTCAAGAACGCGCCGGACGATATTTGGTTTGATTCGCGCGAGCTGGATCTCGGTATCGGTGAAAAGGCGCTCTTGCATGTGAACCTGCCCGACGGCAGCGCGTCGCACGCCATGAAGTGGCATTCCGACAACGAGGCGGTCATCAAGGTGACGGAGCACGGCGAGCTGTCCGCGCTTGACGTGGGCGAAGCGACCGTGACTGCCACTGCCTTTAACGGCGCAAAGGCGATTTGCTATGTGACAGTGCTGGATGCGCCCGACAAGGTGCGCTTTGCCGAGGAGGTCTACACGCTTACGGCAGGCGATTCCATGACCCCGACGGTGTATTTTCCGGAGGGAGCCACCTCGCACGCGTTGCAGTTCCAGTCCAGCGATCCCGACATCTGCCGCGTCAACAAGCTGACCGGTGAGCTGACCGCCAAAAAATCCGGCATTGTGACGATCACCGTCAAGACGTTCAACCGTCGGTTCACAAGCTGCACGGTGGTCGTACACAGCAGCGCCGCAGGCACCTCCGGCGGCTATGAATAGCGTCCTGCGGAGATAAGCTTGGCGCAGCGCCGCGACGGCGTTACGAACAAGGAAAACCGGCTTGACAGGTTCGCAAAATCAATATCATTTCCCCTTTTGCATCATCGGGCAGCCCTTGCAGCTGACCGATGATGCTTTTTTTGAAAGCGGAATCGAAATTTGAATTTGGAATTTTGGGCAAACGTTTTGTTATGCGAAAGCCTTTCCCGAAAAAGAGGGCAAGTGAAGCGCCTTTTGACATGAACAGTCAGAAAAGAACGGCTTCACTTGCCCTTGGTTTATATCCTGTTTTTCCTTGCGTCCAAAAAGTTCTGCGCGAGTATCACGGCGTCAGGCGACCTTATAGGCGTAGCTTATTTCGGTGATCACGCCGTCCTCCACGAAGAACTGCAAAGACTTGTTGTCGTTCGTCTGGTAGGCGCAAATGTAGCCGAAGGTGCGGTAGCCGCTGCCGTAGGCGGCTGTCATGTCGTCCATGGTGCTGCCGAGGCGGATGCCCTTGGCGGTGGCGATGGCGGCGTCGAGCACCTTGATCTCCATCACGTAGTCCTTGTCGCCGCGCGGATAGGTCGTGACCGTAAAACCGTCATAGTGGTAGGTCTTGTCCTCACCGACGCCGATACAGCTCGGCGCCGTGGTCATGCTGTTGGCTTCGCCGAGAGCAGCCAGCACGGTGTCCATGTCGCTGTTAAGCGCCACTTGGCGGTCGTTGTACACAAACACCGCGTCCGACGCTGCAAAGGAGCCTTCCTGCTTGGGCGGATTGGTGGGCTTGGGCGTGCTCTTGCTGCTCTGCTGACTGCTGCCGCCGCTGTTGTTATTGTTGTTCGTATTGTTGTTTGTGTTATTTGTATTATTATTGTTGACCGTGCGGCTTGTCTGCGCCGTCTGTGTTCGGGAGGTCTGCGCAGGCTTGGTCGCCGGAGCGGTCGTTGTAGCGGTGCTCGGCTTGGTAGCCGCGGTGGTAGCAGGCGCCGTGGTCGCCGTGTTGGTGGCGTGCGGAACCGTTGTCTCCGAAGCGGAATCCTTGGTGGAAACCGCCGCCGTTTCCGCGACAGCGGAGGAAGCGTTATCGCCGCCGCAGCCGGCAAGCGCTGCCGAGGTGCCGAAGGCAAGCAGCGCGGTCATTATCAAAAGCAAGGTCTTTTTCATAATAGTTACTCCTTATACTGCGGCAGGTACGCCGTTTCTGTTCCAGCCGAAAAACTGTGAAATATGGGCGTCTGTGACGAAATACTGATTCGAGTTATCAAACACGCCGTCGTAGGTGATGATCATCTGCGCGTCCACATGCCGCCAGCCCTCGCTTGTTTTGCTCAGGCACCAGCCGTGGTCGCCGCCGGTCAGGTAGTCGGTGCCGGTCACGGTGATGGTTTCGTAGCCGCAGCGGTTGTAGAGATAATTCAGCAGCGCTGCGTGGTGGTAGCAGGAGCCGGTGCCGTAGCGCAGCGCGTCCACACAGAGATTCTCGGTGGTGTCATTGCCGGTGTTGCGGTAGCCGATGTCGTAGACGTAGTTATAAATACGGCGCTTGTTGAGATTGAGGTCAAACACAATGTCATCCGCAACGGCAGGCAGGGTGCTGAGGTTGATCGAGGAATAATTCTTGCCTGCGCCGAGCGCTCTGTTATAGATCCAGCCGTAGTTGTCGCCGTACTGCGCCTTCATCCACCTGCCGTCGTCGCTGGTCTGGAACACGGTCACGGCGGTGCCCTTGGGCAGGATCACGATGTTGGATGCAAGCCATGACGCGTCCTTGCGCAGACCGACCGCTGCCGTGGTGGTCTTTGCGGTGGCGGAATAGCCGTCGCTCACTGTCACGGTCACGCTTGCGGACTTGCCGTTGTAGGCGGTGGCGGTGATGGTCGCGGTGCCTGCCTTTTTGGCGGTCACAACGCCGCCGGCGGTCACGCTTGCCACCTCGCTGTTACCGGAGGTGTAGGCGGCGCCGTACAAGCCCTCTTTGTCGCTTGACGGATAGAGATAGAACTGCACCGACTCGCCGAGGTGCATTTTGACGCTGCGGTTCTTGAACTGCACCGCACTCGGCGCATTCTTGACGGTGACATAGCATTTGGCAGTCAGCCCGTTGGGCGACTTGGCGGTGATGGTGGCGTAGCCGTTGTAGTTGGCGGTCAGCTCGCCCGTCTGCGCGTTCACGCTCACGGCGCCGTTGTTTGAGGAGAACGCCACGCCGTAGCCGGGCTTGTTGCCGTCATAAACCGCCCGCAGCGTGTGCCGCTCGCCCTTGCCGAGAATCATCATCGCGGTGCTCACGCCCATCTTGGAGGGCAGGGTGTAGACGCCCACCTTGCACGAGGCCGAAACGCCGTTGGCGGCTGTCACGGTGATAACGGCAGTGCCCGCGCTGCGAGCCGTCACCAAGCCGTTTGCGTCCACCGACGCAACTGTCGGTGCGCTGCTCGAAAAGGTCTTGCGAAAGTCGCTGCCGCCTGCTTGCGCCGTCAGACGGAACGAATCGCCTGCTTGGAGCACCTTGTCGGTTGTATTTAATTGAATCGCTTGTACCGCTTCGTTCACGGTCACGCTGCACTGTGCCGCAGTGCCTTTGTCGGAGGCTGCGGTAATTGTCGCGGTGCCTGCGCCGACAGCGCGCACCACACCGTTTTCGTCCACCGTCGCAACGCTCTCGTTGCCGGAGGAGAAATGCACAGCGCCGTTCTCGGGCGTATAGGAGGTCGTCAGCGCGTGCTGCTGTCCGACCTCGAGCGTCAGCTCGCTCACATCAAGGGTCAGCTCCTTGGGCGCCCAAGCGTCAAAATTCGGGATAAACTCCGCGAAGTAGCGCTGAATCAGCGTGATGTCCTGCACGTCCACTGCGCCGTCGCGGTTCACATCGGCTGCTTTTGTGTCGATGGTCTCTCTCGTTTCCGCCAGCCAGCGCTGAATTTCGGTCGCGTCCATTACGTCCACCGCGCCGTCTCCGTTGACGTCACCGACTACGGGTGCCGTCTGCTCTGCGGCAAACGCGGCGGTGCTGCCTGCGGTCAGAAGGACTGCCATCAGAACAGCTGCTATTTTTTTCATTCTAAAACCCACTTCCTTTCGAAATCAAAGTATGTTTTATCACTTTTTGGGGTAATGTTCAATACTTATTGTGCAAAAACCAAAATAAACATTATCCAAAAAGGGCAAGCGAGGCGTCTTTTGACATGAACTGTCAGAAGAAGAACGGCTTCACTTGCCCTTGAATATTTAAATTTTGTTTTTCCTTGCGTCCAAAAAGTTCTGCAAAATAATCGTCGCGGCGACCTCATCCACCACGTTTTTGCGTTTTTTGCCGCGCGTGTTGGTGTCGTTGAGGAAGCTGTGCGCGGTGATGGTGGTGCCGCGCTCGTCCTGCATGACCGTTTCAACCTCTGTCAGCTCCGCGAGCTGTGCCGCAAAGTCGCGTGCGTTTTGGGCGCTCTCGCCCTCGGAGCCGTCCATGTTTTTCGGCAGTCCCACCACGATCAACGCCGCTTTTGCCTCTTTTGCCGCGTCTGCGACCTTTTGGAGCAGCTTTTGCGGCGATTTTTCAAATATCACCTTGTAGGGCGACGCCAGAAATTCCGTTTTATCGCAGAGTGCCAGCCCTGTTCTGGCTTTTCCCAAATCTACCGACATGATTATCATCAAATCATTCCTTTCAGGTTGATAGCTCCATTATAAGCCAACCGCGCGCTGTTTACAAGGCTTTCCGGTTCATCTTCTACAAAAGAATATAAAATGCCGCCGCCACACTCTGACAAAACGATTGCCGCCCGTCATTTATAATAGGCTTATCAAATCAAAAGGATGTTTCAATGATGGAAAGCGTAAAACCGGCGCGTGAGCGCAAAACGGAGCAACATTTACTCAGACCGGCGGTGCTGCATGCCGTCTACGGCGGTCTGGGCTTTTTGGCGGCAAACGGCGCCGTGATGGGCAATTTGGCGCCGTTCGGCGCGGCGCTGACGGCGGCGGCGCCCAAGCGGTACCTTGTCGCCGCCATGTCGGGCGCGGCGGCGGGCTATCTCATCCGCGACCCGGACAACTGCTTCCGCTATATCGCGGTCGTGATGGCGCTCGGCGCGCTGCGCTGGCTGTTCAATGAGCTGGAATTTATTCGCCGCAGCCGCCTGTTTGCGCCGCTCTCGGCGTTCGGCGCGGTGTTTGCCACCGGCATCGCCATGCTGCTCGGCGGCACCGGCACACCGGCTTCGCTGCTCGACTGCGTAATGGAAGCCCTGCTCGCCGGTGCGGCGGCTTATTTTATGGCGGCGACCGTCCGCCTCAGCCACGCACGGCGCGGCATAGCTGCCTATACGCGGCAGGAGAGCGCCTGTGTGGTGTTGTCGGCATGCGTGCTGCTGCTGGCGCTCGGACGGCTGACGGTCGAGGGCATTTCGCCCGGCAGGATATTGGCGGTCACGGTGGTGCTCATCTGCGCACGCTGGGGCAGTATCGGCGGCGGCGCGGTGTCGGGCGTCTGCACCGGCGCGGTGTTCAGCCTTGCCGATACGGGGCTGGGCTATCTCTGCGGCGGTTTTGCGTTCGGCGGACTGATCGCCGGCATGTTTTCCTCGCTCGGGAAATTTGCCTGTGCGCCGGCGTTTGTGCTCTCCAACGCGCTGATGTGTCTTGCGTTCGGCAGGGAGAATATGCTCCCGTCGGTGCTGATAGAGAGCTTTATCGGCGCGTCGGTGTTTCTCCTTTTGCCCAAGGAGGTCGGCGGTCTGGCGGCGCCGCTGTTCAGCGGAAAGAATGCCGCGACGGGTGAGAGCCTGCGGCGCAGCGTCGTGATGCGGCTCAACTTCACCTCCAAGGCGATCGCCGGTGTGCAGAACGACGTCAAAAGCGTTTCCGAAAAGCTGGGAGAGCTGTATGCGCCGACCTTTTCGTGGGTCTGCGAGAACGTGGCGCGCGAGGTTTGCAGCGGCTGCGGTCTGCGTATGTATTGCTACGAGCACGAGGGCGGTGTGACGCGCGACGATTTTCACCGGCTGGAGGAATTTTTGTCCCAAAGCGGCAGGCTGACGGACGCGGATGTGGAGAGCGCCTTTGTCAAAAGCTGCTGCAAAAAGGGCGAGATCGCCGCCCAAATGACGCAGCACTACCGCCATATGCAGGCGTCGCTCGAAGCGCAGCGGCGTGTGGCGGAGCTGCGCGGCGTGGTGGCAGGGCAGTTTGCCGGTGTGAGCGACATTTTGTACGATCTGTCGCAGGAGTTCAGCATGGCGGAGTCCTCCGACGAGGACAGCGCCGAGCGCATCATTTCTGCGCTGACAGCGGTAGGCTACCGCGTGGCGGACTGCATGTGCCTGATCGGCAGCGGCGGCAGAATGACTGTGGAGCTGGAGCTCGCCGACGGCAGCTATGCCAAGGGCGCCTTGGCGCGCGAGATCTCCAAATGCTGCGGCAGGCGGTTCGACCTGCCGGCACTCAGCCGCGAGGGTAGCCGCGTGCGTGCCGCGCTGTGCGAAATGCCGCTCTATGACGTGGAGATCGGCAGCGACCAGCACATCGCCGACGGCGGCAAGCTCTGCGGCGACTGTATCGACTATTTCAGCGACGGCATGGGCAAAACCTACGCGCTCGTGTGCGACGGCATGGGCACCGGCGGCAGAGCGGCAGTGGACGGCAACATGGCTGTCTCGGTGATGGGCAGGCTGCTGCGCTCGGGTCTTTCGCCCGACAGCTCGCTGCAGATCGTCAATTCCGCGTTGATGATCAAGAGCGGCGACGAGTCGCTCTCCACGGTCGATTTGGCAGGGATCGACCTCTATACGGGCGGCGTCACGCTCAAAAAGGCAGGCGCACCGCTCACCTATATCAAAAAAGGCGGCAGGCTGACCGCGCGCGAAATGCCGAGTCTGCCGGCAGGGATCCTCAACAACATCAAATTTTCAACGGAATCTATCCATCTAAAGGCAGGCGACATGGTAGTGATGGTGTCAGACGGAGTGCTCACGGGTGACGAGCGCTGGCTGGAACGGCTGATCAAAACATGGAACGAGGGCAGCGCACAGGATCTGGCGCAGGCAGTGGTGCAGGAGGCGATCCGCCGCCGCGCCGAGACAAAGGATGACGACATCACCGCAGTGGTGGTGCGTCTGACAGAAAACGAATGACAATGAGTGTGCACTAATACTCATACCTAATAAAACGTAGACAATCTTTGCGGTCTATTTTTCCGCAATACTGCGTTGTCGTCCTTGCAAGGCGACTGCCTTGCGGCGTCCCCCGCCTTGTCTTGCGGAAAATATCCTCGCAAAATATAAGTCTACTTTCTATATGGGATTAGTATAATCTCAGAAAAACAGCCTGTCCGTTTTGGCGACGGTCAGGCTGTTTTAAATAAGAATGTTTACACATTAAAACCGGTCTATTCCTGCCTCCGTCCGCATAGAATACTACATAGCGAACGGAAAGGATGATGCAAATGACGGAAACAAAACGGCTGCGGCAGGCGGCACGCTGCCTGAGTCCGGCGATCGGCAGGCTGCTGGCGCCGCACATTTCTTTGCTGGAGCATACGGTTCAGGAGATCCGCCTGCGTGCGGCGCGGCCGGTGGCGCTGGTGGGTGCGCAGTGCGTTTGGTATCTCACGCAGAGCGGCGGCTTGACGGACTTGCCCTGCGGCGATTTGTTTCGCGCGCAACCCGGCGACCTCGAGGCGACCTTTCAGCGCGCGTGCGACTACTCGGTCTACGCCCGACAGCATGAGCTGCAAAACGGCTTTGTCACGCTGCGCGGCGGTCACCGCATGGGCGTCTGCGGCACGGCGGTCATGCAGGGCGGCAGCGTGCTGAACGTGCGGCACATCTCCTCGCTCAACCTGCGCATTGCGCGTGAGCACCGCGGCTGCGGCAAAAAGCTGTTTGCGCAGCTGCGCGGCAAAAGCGGCGGCGTGCTGCTTTGCGGTGCGCCCTGCTCGGGCAAGACGACGTTGCTGCGCGACTTGGCGCGGTTGTTTTCCGCCGAGGACGGCAGACAGACGGCGCTGATCGATGAGCGCGGCGAGATAGCGGCAGTCTGCGACGGCGTTCCGCAGAACGACGTGGGCTTTTGCGATGTGTTTGACGGCTACCCAAAGGCGCAGGCGATGGAGCAGGCGCTGCGCAGTCTGTCGCCGCAGGTGATGATCTGCGACGAGATCGGCTCGGAAGCCGACGTGCAGGCGGTGCGCAGCTGCGTTCACAGCGGCGTGCGTGTGATCGCCGCCGTCCATGCCGCCGACAGGGAGGAGGCGACGGCGCGTCCGGCGGTTCGGGAATTGCTGAAAACGGGCGCGTTTGAACAGCTCGTCTTTCTGCGCGGCAGAGAGCACGCAGGCGAGCTGTCCGGGGTGGTGAAAAGCGGTGAGCTCTGTGCCGCTTAAAATCCTTGCCGCGCTGCTGCTGACGGCGGCAGGCTTGGGCGCCGGCGCCTGTTATGCGCACAGGCTGGCGGTCAGGCGCACGTTTTTGGCGGCGTTCTGCACCTTTTTGCAGAATCTGTCCACCGCGCTGCGCTATCGCGGCGGCAGGATCGATACGCTTATTAATTCTTCGGGAGAATTATTCTCTTTTCCGCACGGCGAATGGGAGCAGCCGTTTGCGGAGAGCTGGCGGCAGCAAATCAGCGGCTTCCCCAAAAAATGGCGGCTCACACCGCAGGATATGCAGCTGCTCACCGACTTTGGCGAACGCCTCGGAACGACCGACGCCGACGGTCAGCTCGCACATATCGCGCATTACCGCGAGATCTTTGCCGCACGGCTCGACGAAGCGCGGCAGGAGGCGGCGCAAAAAGCAAAGCTGTACAAAACACTCGGGCTGTTCGGCGGCGTGTCGGCAGCGCTGCTGCTCTGGTAGAGGTGAACCATGGACGTAGAACTCATCTTCAAATGTGTCAGCTGCTGATCCGCAGCGGCCGCGAGGAACAGGCGATGCTGACCTCTCTTGCCGGACTGATCGTGGTGCTCGGGCTGATCGTGGTGCAGATCAGCAGCCTGTTCGCCACCATCAAGCGGCTGTTCGGGTTTTGAGCGCCGCAGCGATCGGCGCGTTTGCGGTCACGGCAGCGGTGCTGGCGCTGACGCTCCGTCCCAAAAACAGCGAGCTCGCGCTGCTGCTCACCGTCGCCGCCGCGGTCACGCTGCTTTTGTCCGTGCTGGGCAGCGCCTCGGCGGTCATCGAAACTGTGCGGCAGATCGTCGCCGTGTCGGGCGTGAGCACCGGCTATTTGGCGATCATGCTCAAGGTCATCGGCATCTGTCTGCTCACGGAGTTTGCCGCGAACACCTGCCGCGACGCAGGCAGCTCGGCGCTGGCGGCAAACGTGACACTCGCCGGCAAGCTACTTGTCACGGCGGCGGCGCTGCCGCTCTATGCGGACATACTCAATCTTGTGACAGCCATGCTGTCGCGTTAAAAAGGAAGTGAGATTTTGGCGTTGGCATATGATTTTTCGGGTGTTTATCAAAATTTGAGCGACGAGGCAAGCCGCGCCCTCAGCGAGCTGGGCGTGACGTCGGCGGACGCTGACGCGCTGTCGGCGCTGAGCTTTGAAAACGTCATGGCGGCGCTTTCCAAAATGGCAGGCAGCGGCATGACCGCGCCGCTCAAGGGGCTGATCACCATGACGGCAGTGCTGCTGCTCTGCTCCATGCTGACGGCGTACCAAAACAGCCTGACCGAGAGCGGCGAAACCGTGCAGACGGTCGCCGTGCTCTGCCTGAGCGGCGCGGTGGCGGTGCCGGCGGTCGGCTTTATCGGCACGGCAGGCGATGTGATAGCGCAGTGCGCCAACCTCTTTCTCGCCTATATCCCCATAATGGCGGTCATGCTCGCCGCGTCCGGAAAAGCGGTCAGCTCCGCGTCCTATCAGGCGCTGACGGTCGCGGCAGGGCAGGGCGTGATGCGCGTTTCCTCCGACATGATCCTGCCGCTGCTGCATATTTTTCTCGGCATTGCCGTTTCCTCCGGCATCGCGCCGCAGGTGGGCTTGGGCGGCTTTCTCTCGCTCATCACCAAGCTCACCAAATGGCTGCTGGGCTTTGTCATGGCGATCTTTACGGCGGTGCTGTCGCTGCGGCAGGCGGCTTCGGGTGCGCTCGATTCGCTCGGCTCCAAGGCGGCGCGGTTTGCGCTCAGCTCCTTTGTGCCGGTGGTCGGCAGCGCGCTGAGCGAGGCGTACAAAACCGTGCAGGGCAGTCTGCATGTGCTCCGATCCGGATTGGGGATCTTCGTCATTCTGGCGCTGGCTTTCACGTTCTTGCCGGTCTTGCTGCAGGGACTCGGCTGGTCGCTCTGCCTGTTTGTCGGAAAAGCGCTCGCCGAGGCGCTGGGTGTTTCGCACTGCGCCAAGCTGCTCGAGGCGCTGGGGACCGTCTTTTCCACGCTGACAGCCGTTTTGCTGTGCGTGCCGGCGGTGCTGCTGATCGCCGCTGCCGCCGCCTTTGCGATAGGAGGCGAGGCATGAGCGGACTGACGACCGTTGCGGCGACGGTCTGTGCCTGCACCATCGTGGCGGCGCTCCTCTCGCACTTCGTCACGGACGGCAGCATGAAGCGGCTGATGCAGCTCATCATGGGTGCGTTCGTCGTCTGCGCCATGGCGGTGCCGGTGGCAAACGCGGTCGGCGCCGCTGCGGCGGATTGGCAGACGGTCTTGCCCGAGGAACAGGCAGCCACCGCCGATGAAGCCGTCAGCCGAGAGGTGCTCCTGCTGACAAAGCAAAATCTGGAGCAGGCGATGGCGGATATTCTCGCACAAAACGGCTATCCCGTCAAAAAATCCGAGGTGACGCTTGCCCTGACGGACAAAAACCGTGTGACCATTGCGGCGGCAGTGCTCACGATCGGCGCAGCATACGCGGACGCACGGGAAGAAATCGCGGCGCTGGTGGAGCGGCACTTTGCCGTGACGCCGCAGACGGCAGTGGAGTAGATGATGGAAGCGATCAAAGAAGGATTCAAAAAGCTCGCCGACGGCGGACTGCGCAAATGGCTGCTGCTTGCCGCTGTGTTGGGCGTGGCGCTGTTTTGGCTGTCGGGCGTGTTCGGCAACGGGCAAAAAGAACCGGCGGCAGGCTTTTCGGTCAGCGATTACCGGGCGGCGACGCAAAAGGATCTGGAGCGCTTGCTCGCGCAGATCGAAGGAGCCGGCAAAACGCGCGTCCTGCTGACCATGGAAAACAGTGCGGAATACGTATATCTCGAAAACGGCACCACCAAGACCAAGGAGATCCAGCCGCGGATTCGCGGCGTGCTGGTGCTGTGCGAGGGCGGCAATGACCCTGTGACGATCGGGCGCGTTACAGAGGCGGTCACCAAGGCGCTCGACATCTCAACGGCAAAGGTATGCATCGAAAAACTAACAGAATGAAGGTCGGGATTGTAATGAAGATTCAAAAAAAGCATGTCATTTCGGCGGCGCTGATCCTCGCGCTGGGCGCGGCTGTCTATGTCAACTGGCAGTTCGGCGCAAGCGCCAAGACCACGCCCAAGCAGCTCGGCGAGGCGTCCTACGTGAGTGCAGACGTTTCCTCCGCAACGGCGGATCAGCGCGCGGTTTCGACCATGTCGAAGCAGCAGGAGAGCTATTTTGCGTCGGAGCGGCTCAAGCGGCAGAGCACGCAGGATAAGGCGATCGACGAAGCCGAAAAGCTCTTTGACCTCGACGGCGTGTCGGAGGACGAACAGAACGAAGCGCAAAAGACCGTGGCACAGCTGCTCAAAAGCTTTACGGTGCAGGACAGCATCGAGAGTATTCTAAAGGCAAAGGGCTTTTCGGACTGCCTGTGCACCGTCACCGACGAGGGCGTGACCGTCATCGTTCCCAAGGAGCAGCTCAACGACACGGCGGCGCTGGTGATAGACGACGCGGTCACGTCGCATTACAGCGTGGACTACGAAAAGATTTCGATCGTCGGAGCGGAATGAGTGTCAGCCGCTGCGATCTTTTAGAAGAAAATGATAATAACGCCAAAAGCCTTCCTGTCACCAAAACGGGAAGGCTTTTTGTGAATTGTGAATTTATTCTCGCTCTCTACTGATTTATTCGGGACACCACAGTTTCGTAAGCGCCGCTCTGTCTGTCCCGACCGAATCTCCATTTCCCGCTTTCAAAAATCCATATTCCAACAAAAACTTCCCTTTTTTCTTTTTCAACAATTCAACCTCCTCCATTTATGCTACAATAAAGATTCACCAATCAGATTGAGGTAATAGCATGTCAATTCAAATCAATCTCGGCGCATGGCGTTCGGTGTTTGCCGTGCCGTCACAGATCGTGGACGAGGGTCTCAAATTTGCCGACGGCGTCAAGCTAAAGGTGCTGCTCTATGTGCTGCGCAACGCGGACAGGGAGCTGGCGCTGGAGGAGATCTCCAAGGCGACCGGCGTGAACGTCACTGACATTCCGGAGGCGCTCGACTACTGGGTCAGCAGGGAGGTTTTGCAGAAAAACACTGCCGGCTACGCGCCAAAGGCTAACGATCATCAAACAGAACAGGAAAAGCCTGTTGTCAAAGAAACAAAAACCGTTGCCTCCATTTCCAAGGACGTGGAGCAGCAGCGGCAGCGCTTTGTCGTCACTAAGCCGCAAAAGCCCGACTATGTGTTTACGGCACAGCGGCTGGCGGCTGACGAGGACCTCAAAATCCTCGTCAGCGAGGCGCAGACCATGCTCGGCAAGACGCTCTCCAATTCCGACGTTGCCACGCTGCTGATGCTCAAGGACACCTGCGGCCTGCGGCTCGATGTGATCCTCATGCTGATCCAGTACTGCGTCGGCATCGACAAGGGCAACATGCGCACCGTCGAAAAAATCGGCATTTCGTGGGCGGACGAGGGCATCAATTCCGTCGAAGCCGCCGACCGCAAGATCGCGCAGGCGAACCATGCGAGCAAATGCTTTTCGCATGTGGCGTCGGTGTTCGGTATGCAGGCAGTCGGCTCTCCCTCCAAAAAACAGCTCGATTACTGCACCAAATGGGTAGGGGAGTGGAAATTTTCGGCGCCCATGCTGCGCGAGGCATATGAGCGCTGCGTGGACAGCAAGGGCGAGCTGAAATTCAATTATATCGACGGCATTCTCAAAAAGTGGGAGGCGATGGGACTGAAAAATCTCGACGACCTGCGCGCTGCGGAGGCGTCCAAGGCAAAGCCCAAGACCGAGCGGCAAAACACCTCCTATGATATTCACGAGCTGGAAAAAATCGACACACTGGATTTTATCAATTGAGGTAGCATATGGGATACAGCAGCAGTGTACACAAAAACGCGGCTGACAGGCTGGCGCAACGGCGCTTGGCAGCGGAAAAGCAGGCGGACGCCAGGCGCAGACAAATCTATGAAAAGTACCCGAGAGCGCGTGAGCTGGAGCAGGCGATCGCGTCGTGCGGTTCGGCGGCGGTGCGTGCGGTATTGCGCGGCGGCGACGTGGTCGAGGAGATGACGCAGCTCAAGGAAAAGAACCTCTCGCTCCAAGCCGAGCTGCGCGACCTGCTCCTGCAAAACGGCTACGCCGCAAACGCGCTGGAGCCGCAGTACAGCTGTGAAAAATGCAGCGACACCGGCTACGTTGAGCAGGGCAGCCGGACGGTGATGTGCAGCTGCTTGAAGCAGCTGCTGGTCGCCTGCGCCTGCGAGGAATTCAACCGCATCGTGCCGCTGCAGCTCTCCACCTTTGAGACCTTTGACGTGGAGCGCTACAGCAAGACGGTCGATCCGGCGACGGGCGTGGTGCCCTACAGCCAGATGGAAAAGATCTTCCGCTATTGCAAGGCATACGCGCGCGGCTTCACACCGCAGTCGCAGAGCATTTTGATGAAGGGCGCCACCGGACTCGGCAAAACGCACCTGTCCCTCGCCATCGCCAATGAGGTCATTCGCCGCGGCTACGGCGTGATGTATGTCTCGGCACCGGAGCTGGTGATCAAGCTGGAGCGCGAACGCTTTTCGCGCGAACGGGAGGGCGCGGATATTCTCGAAACGTTGACCGCCTGCGACCTCCTGATCATCGACGACCTCGGCACCGAGCACCACAGCTCCTACACCGACTCGCAGGTCTACACGCTCTTCAACGCGCGTTTGCTCAGCGGCAAGCCGGTCATCATCAGCACCAACCTCACCATGATGCAGCTGCAGCAGGACTATTCGGAGCGCTTTGTTTCGCGCATCAACGGCGCCGCCCAAAAGCTGGACTTCCTCGGCACCGACTACCGTGTCCAAAAGCCCGACCGCCGTTGAGCTGCAAAAAAGATATGTATCCTGCAGAGAAAAATCAAAAAAAGCCTTGACAAAACTGCCAAGAGTTGCTATAATAGTAACGTTGCATCGGGATGTAGCGCAGTTTGGTAGCGCACACGTCTGGGGGGCGTGGAGTCGCAAGTTCAAGTCTTGTCATCCCGACCACAGGAGACGGTTTTTCAGCCGTCTCTTTTCTTTTGCAAAATTACGCGAAAATGCTCAAAAACGGCTTGAACACTGAGGTTTTGAGCACTGCCACGATCAAGTTGGGAAAACTTGAAGCAAAGAAACAAACACTTCATAAACTGTCAAATAAACAGTCATTTAAACTATCAACTATTATAGACCGTAAAATCACAAGAAATCCTGAAATATTTTGCCGAGCATGAGGATGTTTCTCACGCTCGGTAATTATTTTCAAATAGTCAAATCAGACTGAGAATGTCCAAATCTCTTCACATCACACCCTACTCTAACCCATCTTTATGTTTGTATTCTAATAATCGACATAAACCTTATCAATTGAAATTCGACCACAAAAAACTTTGTATTCCTGTTGACTAATGAACGATAATCGGTTATAATAATATCTAATCACGATTTAGT
>ONGI01000079.1 GCA_900317315.1 uncultured Eubacteriales bacterium | reverse complement strand
TGATTGCCATCGGCAGGTTCACGCCGCCCTTTGCTTCCAGCTCCTTGTTGAGACTGCCGTCACTACATTCCTGCTTAATCTGTTGAATGTGCTTCATGCAGTGGCTGTGATAGAGCTTGTTGGCGCTCAGTCCGCTGAACAGCATAAGCCCGAAGCGCAGCAGACTCAAACCGGCGCTGATCATCAGTACGGTCATCTTCTCGGCGCCGAGGGTGTTGTTGTAGATGCCGTTCATCAGCTCGGAGTACTGCATGGTGCCCATCCAGCTGTTGGAGAGCGCCAGTGCCGTGGAGCCGACCACGATGCCGATGCGTGCCAGCATCAGGAGAACGCCGGGCACATACATTTTGCGGTAGAGAAAATACGCTCCCGTGAACAAAAAGGCGGAAAAATTGAACTTTCCCGAGCCGAATTGCCGGATGCGCCGGAACACCTGCAAATAGTAGGGCGTGTTTTTGCCGATATACTTTGCCGCCTCGCCGACCTTGACGCCCTCCGCGAGCTCTTCCTCGCTGTTCATGCCTGCCATCGGGTCATACATCGGGTTGCCGGTCGCGCCGAAGCCAAAGGGCATTCCCTGCGAATAGGGCGGCTGGTTCTGCGTTTGCTGTGCGTTTGTCTGCTCCGTGCGGTCCTCTGCGTGCATCGGATAGCCGCAGGTGCCGCAATAAAAATTCGTCTTTTCGTTTTCTGCGCCGCAGCGCTGACAAACAACGGTTTCGGCGGCTGTGTCGCCGTTCTCCCCGTCGCCGTCTGCGGCGTCCTCAAAGCTAAAGCCCTCGCCGTGACGCTCCTCATAAAAGCAGTGACCGAGCTCTTCCCAGCACTCTCTGTGATGCGGTGCGCCGCATTCCGGACAGACCACCACATCATCGCCGTTTTCGAACCGGTTCTCGCAAACAGGGCAGGTGTATTGAGTAAATTCCATAAATTCCTCCGTGAACAATGGTATTTATTTATTATATCAAATAATAGGAAATAATGCAACAAAAATTCAAAGAATAAATATTTTAAAAGCCGTTTACATTTCGCCAAATCTTTGTTATAATAATTATTTAGAGAAAAAAGAGAAGGTGCACTATGGTACAGTTTGAAGAATTAATGCTTTCCCTGCAGGCGCTCAAGCCTGAAATAGACGACCTCTCCGACGCGCTCGGCATGAAGCACATGCTGTCGGAGATCGAACAGCTCGAGTTGCGCGCCACGGAGCCGGGCTTTTGGGACGATGTGGAAAAGTCCCAGCAGGTGTTGCAAAAGACAGGCGCCCTCAAGGGCAAGGTAGAGGCGTACAATGCGCTGGTGTCCAAGTATGAGGACGCGCAGGCGCTCATTGAGCTTGCCAACGAGGAGGAGGACTTGTCCCTGCTCGAAGAAGCACAGAGCGAAGTGAACGGCGTGCGCGAGACGCTCGAAAAGCAACGCCTCCAAACGCTTTTGACAGGAGAATATGACAAGAATAATGCGATCTTGACCTTCCACGCAGGCTCCGGCGGCACCGAAGCGCAGGACTGGGCGGAAATGCTCTACCGCATGTATAACCGCTGGGCGGAGGCGCACGGCTTCAAGGTCAAGGAGGTCGATTACCTCGACGGCGACGAAGCCGGACTCAAAAGCGCCGTGCTGTTGGTCGAGGGCGAGAACGCCTACGGCTATCTCAAAAGCGAAGCCGGCGTGCACCGCTTGGTGCGCGTGTCGCCGTTTGATTCGCAGGGCAGACGCCACACCAGCTTCTCGTCCCTCGAGGTCATGCCCGAGATCGACGACACCATCGAGGTCAATATCCCGCCCGAGGAGATCAAGATGGATGTGTACCGCGCCAGCGGCGCAGGCGGTCAGAAGGTCAACAAGACCTCCTCGGCGGTGCGTCTGACGCATATCCCCACCGGTATCGTGGTCGCCTCACAGGTGGAGCGCAGCCAGTACCAGAACCGCGACGTGGCGATGAAAATGCTGATCTCCAAGCTGATGGAGATCAAGGAGCGCGAGCATTTGGAGCGCATTGAGGACATCAAGGGCGTTCAAAAGGAGATCACCTGGGGCTCCCAGATCCGCAGCTATGTGTTCATGCCCTACACGATGGTCAAGGATCACCGCACCGGCTTTGAGACCGGCAATGTGCAGGCGGTCATGGACGGCGACCTCGACGGCTTTATCAACGCCTATCTCAAGTGCGCCGGTCAGGGCACGCTGCAAAAATAATCGCATAAATTCAGGCGCACCCTCGGCGGTGCGCCTTTACTTTTGACGGAAAATGTGTTAAAATAGTTGATAGACTAAATTGTAAAGTTGGGTTAGTATGAGTGACACAAAACAAGAAATCAAGCTCAGCCGCAGCGAAGCCAGAGAGCAGGCGTTTATGCTGCTGTTTTCGCGCTCCTTTGTGCAGGAGCCGCTCGAGGACACCCTTGCCGACGCGGAGGAGTTGTTTGAGGGCGGCGTCTGCGACTATGCAAGAGTGGTCGTGATGGGCATCGAAGCCGTGCAGGACGAGATCGACGCGGACATCGCGCGGTTTTTGAAGAAGGGCTGGAGCCTCAGCCGCATCTCGCGCACCTCGCTGACGATCCTGCGCCTTGCGGTGTATGAGATCAAATTTCTCGACAGCATTCCCGACAGCGTTTCGGTCAACGAGGCGGTCGAGCTCGCCAAAAAATATACGATCGACGAGAGCGGCTTTGTCAACGGTATTCTCGGCGCGTTTATCCGCAGCCGTGAAGGAGCTGCACAATGAGCCTGTATCTCGGGATAGATACCTCCAACTACACCACCTCCGTTGCCGTTTTTGACGACGAAACGGGCGAGATCATACAGCAAAAAAAGCTCCTTCCCGTCAGGGAGGGTCAGCTCGGTCTGCGCCAAAGCGACGCGGTTTTTCATCATACCGCGCAGCTGCACACGCTGTTTGAACGGCTCGCGGCGTCGGCGGACACCAAAAAAATCGTCGCCGTCGGCGCTTCCGCGCGTCCGCGTCCGGTGGACGGTTCCTATATGCCGTGCTTCACCGTGGGCGAGAACACCGCCAAGATCCTCGCAGCGGCGCTCCAAGTGCCGTTTTTTGCCTTTTCGCACCAAGAGGGGCACATCGCGGCGGCACTCTACGGCGCCGGCCGTCCCGACCTGCTCAACAAGACCTTCATCGCCTTTCACGTCAGCGGCGGCACCACCGAAGCGGTGCTGGCGCAAGGCTTCGGCCACGGCTTTCACTGCCGCAAAATTGCCGGCACGCTCGACCTCAACGCCGGACAGGCGGTCGATCGTGTGGGGCTTATGCTGGGGCTTTCGTTTCCGTGCGGCATGGAGCTGGAGCGGCTTGCCCTGCAAAACGACGAGCCGGTCAAAACAAGACCGACCCTAAAGGGCAGCGACTGCTGCCTGAGCGGCGTCGAGAATCTTTGTCAAAAGCTGCAAAGAGAGGGCAAGAGCAAGCCCTACATCGCCGCCTATTGCCTTGACTATATCCGCCGTGCGCTCGACGGCATGACCGAGCGTCTGCTGCTCGACTACGGTGAGCTGCCGCTGGTGTACGCCGGGGGCGTGATGTCGAACACGATCATCAAAAATTCTTTTAAAGAAAAATATAACGCCTGCTTTGCACCACCGGTCTATTCTGCCGATAACGCGGCAGGCGTCGCCTATCTGACCTACCAAAAATCTAACGATACAGGGGCATAGCATGTACACGCCGAGAATGCCGAGGCCGACGGTGCTGTCGGTTTCCCAACTGAATTTTTACCTGAAATCACTGATAGAAAACGATCCGCGGCTGGGCATGGTGATCGTGTCGGGCGAGATCTCAAACCTGACCGACCACTACAGCAGCGGTCATATTTATTTGTCGCTGAAGGATAGCCGCAGTGTGCTGCGCGCCGTGATGTTTGCCGGCAACGCGCGCCGTCTGCGGTTCCGTCCGCAAAACGGCATGAAGGTGCTGTGTCGCGGCAGGGTGGCGGTATATGAGCCGTCGGGACAGTATCAGCTCTATATCGAGGACATGCAGCCCGACGGCGTGGGCGCGCTGGCGCTCGCCTACGAACAGCTCAAAAAGAAGCTCGAAGCGGAGGGGCTGTTTGACGCGTCGCGCAAAAAGCGGTTGCCGCGGTTCCCAAAAACCGTGGGCGTCATCACCTCGCCGACCGGCGCGGCGGTGCAGGACATCCGCAATATTCTGTACCGGCGTTTTCCTGCGGTCAACATGCTGCTGGCGCCTGTTCTGGTGCAGGGGGAGGGAGCGCCTGCGCAGCTGATCAACGCCCTGCGGCAGCTCGACGCGCAGGGACAGTGCGACGTGCTGATCATCGGCAGAGGCGGCGGCTCGGTGGAGGACTTGTGGGCGTTCAACGACGAAGCCCTCGCACGCACGATCGCCGCGTGCCGCACGCCGGTCATCTCGGCGGTCGGTCATGAAACCGACTTTACCATCTGCGATTTTGTCGCCGACCTGCGCGCTCCGACGCCCTCGGCGGCAGCCGAGCTGGCAGTGCCGGACGTGCGCGAGCTGAAAGCGCATTTGCAGTCACAGCGCCAGTACCTGCAAAGTCTGATGGAAAACCGCCTGCGCCGCCGCTATGAAATGCTCCTGCATTATCATCGTCTGACCGAAACCACGGGTCCCAAATACAAAGCGCGCGTGATAAAGGACAGGCTGCACGCCTCGCAGCGCCGCCTGAAAACCGTCAGCGGCAAACGCGTTTCGATCGAGGAGCTCAAAATCAAAAAATACGCCGCCAAGCTCGAAACCCTCAGTCCCTACCGCATCCTCAGCCGCGGCTACACCTACATCGAGCAAAACGGCAGCTTCATTCCCACTGCTTCTGCGCTCGACAAGTCACAGCCCTTCTTCGTCACGTTTGCGGACGGAAGGATCAAAGCAAGAGCCGAAGAATAGAGTGGAAAGTTGAGTTGAGTTGAGTGTTATTTCACTGCCGGTCATCACACTTGTCACACATCACACTTGCTTTTTATTTAAATATTATTTTTATATTATTTCAGTGCAGGTGGCCTTACCGGCAAGAGATAAAAACTATTATTATATATTAGTGTGATCAATGTGACTTCTGTGATAATGGCTTATCTATGCGGTTATTTGCACTTTCTCATGTGTGACGTAAGTGTGACATGTGTGATGATGGCATCTGTCAGTTAATTACGCATTACGAATTGATCTCTCAACCTTCAACGCTGCAAAAACGAGGTTTTTTATGTCATTTGCGCACCTACATGTTCATACCGAATATAGCCTGCTGGACGGCGCCTGCCGTATCAGCGAGATAGCCTCTGCCGCCAAGCGGAAGGGGTTTTCTTCGCTTGCCATCACCGACCACGGCGTCATGTACGGCGTGATCGACTTTTATCGCGCCTGTCAAAAGGAGGGCGTCCATCCCGTTATCGGCTGCGAGGTCTATGTCGCGCCGCAGTCGCGGTTCGAAAAAAGCCCCTATGAGCGCTATTACCACATGATCCTCCTCTGCGAGAACAACACCGGCTACCAAAATTTGATCAAGCTGGTGTCGCTCGGCTTCACCGAGGGCTTTTACAACAAGCCGCGCATCGACGACGGACTGCTTGAGCAGTATCACGAGGGTCTGATCTGCCTGTCCGCCTGCCTTGCCGGTGAGATACCGCAAAGGCTGTTGCAGAACGACTATGACGGCGCGCTGGAAAAGGCGGTGTATTACCGTGACCTCTTCGGGCGTGAGAACTTCTTTATCGAGCTGCAGGATCACGGCATCGAGGAGGAGCAGCGCATTTTGCCCGGCTTGGCGCGGATCGCTGCGGAAGCCGGCGTCGGCATGGCGGCGACCAACGACAGCCACTATATCGAAAAAGAGGACAGCCGCACCCACGGCATTTTGCTCTGCATCCAGACGGGCAGCACCGTCAGCGACGAGAATAAAATGGAGTTTCAGACGGATGAGTTTTATCTGAAAACCGAGGACGAAATGCGCGCGCTGTTCGGCGCTTATCCCGAAGCGATCGAGAACACACAAAAGATCGCCGACCGCTGTCAGGTCACCTTTACGTTCGGCGAGCGCAAGCTGCCGCGCTTTGATGTGCCGAACGGCGAAAACCATCTCGATTATTTTCGCCGCAGCTGCTATGAGGGCTTGCACCGCCACTACGGACAGCACCCCGACCAAGCGCTGACCGACCGCTTGGAGTATGAGATCGGCACCATTGCCGAGATGGGCTTTGTCGATTACTATCTGATCGTCAACGACTTTGTGCAGTACGCCAAGCGCCACGGCATCTGCCTACTGCATCGGCATCACGGCGATCGACCCGATAAAATACAACCTGCTGTTTGAGCGCTTTTTGAATCCCGAGCGCGTCAGCATGCCCGATTTTGATATCGACTTCTGCAAGCGCCGCAGGGGAGAGGTCATCAATTATGTGGTCAAAAAATACGGCCACGACCGCGTGGCGCAGATCATCTCCTTCGGCACCATGGCGGCGCGCGGCGCGATCCGCGATGTGGGGCGCGTCCTCGGCGTTCCCTATAACGAGGTGGACGAGATCGCCAAGATGGTGCCCTTTGAGATCAACATCACGCTTGACAAGGCGATGCACGCCAATCCCAAGCTGCAAAAGCGCTATGACACCGACCCGACTGCCAAGCAGGTCATTGACATTGCCCGGCAGATCGAGGGCATGCCGCGCCACGCCACCATGCACGCGGCAGGCGTGGTCATCACCGACCGTCCGGTCTCGGACTATGTGCCGCTGTCCAAAAACGACGACAACGTCGTGACCCAGTTCACCATGACCACGCTCGAGGAGCTGGGGTTGCTGAAAATGGATTTCCTCGGTCTGCGCAACCTCACCGTGATCGACGACGCCGAAAAGCTCATCAGGCGTGCCCATCCGTCCTATCAGCCGGAGGATATGCGCGACGACGATCCGGCGGTGTTCGCCATGATCTCGCGCGGCTTGACCGAGGGCGTGTTCCAGTTTGAGAGCGGCGGCATGAAGAATGTGCTGGCGCAGCTGCGCCCCGATTGTATCGAGGATCTGATCGCCGTTCTCTCGCTCTATCGTCCGGGTCCGATGGACAGCATTCCCACCTATATCGACTGCCGCCATCATCCCGAGCACATTCGCTACAAGCATCCGCGCCTGCAAAGCATCCTCAAGGTGACCTACGGTTGCATCGTCTATCAGGAGCAGGTCATGCAGATCTTCCGCGAGCTTGCCGGCTACAGCCTCGGCAGAGCGGACATCGTGCGCCGCGCCATGAGCAAAAAGAAGCATGACGTCATGGAGCGCGAGCGCGAGATCTTTATCCGCGGACTCACCGACGACAACGGCAATGTCGTGGTGGAGGGCTGTGTGCGCCGCGGTGTGGACGAAGCCGCCGCTGCGTCTATTTTCAGCGAGATGGAGAGCTTTGCCTCCTACGCCTTCAACAAATCCCACGCCGCTGCCTACGCCGCCGTTTCCTATAAGACCGCGTGGCTCAAATGCCACTATCCGCGCGAATATATGGCGGCGCTGCTGTCGAGCGTGCTCGACAACCAAAACAAGCTCGCCGTCTATATCGCCGAGTGCCGCCGTTTGGGCATCGACGTGCTGCCGCCGCATGTCAATGCGAGCTACCACGATTTTGCGGTCAGCGAGGGCAATATCCGCTACGGCCTGCTGGCGATAAAGAACCTCGGCAGAGCCTTTATCGGGGAGATCATCCGCGGCAGGGTCAGCGGCGCCTACCGCTCCTTCTATGATTTTTGCAAGCGGTTGTACGGCAAGAATATGAACAGCCGCGCCTTGGAGAGCCTGATCCGCTGCGGCGCACTGGACGGCTTGGGTGCGAACCGCCGCCAAATGCTTGCGATCGTCAAGGACGTTTTGGCGGATCTCGAGTACACTGCGCGCCGCAACATGAGCGGTCAGCTCAGCTTTTTCGATATGGGAGAGAGCGCCGGTCAGACCGCCGAGCCGGAGCTGCCGCCGCTGGAGGAGTTTCCGCGTGACGAGCTGCTCCGCATGGAGAACGAGACCGCCGGCATCTATTTCAGCGGCCATCCGCTGGACGATTACACCGCATTTGCCAAGCTGGTACAGGCGGACAGGATCGGCGCGATCCTCAGCAACGAGGGCGGCGCCTATCCCGACGGCAAGCAGGTGTGTCTGGTCGGCGTGGTGACGCATGTCAAGACCCAGCTCACCAAGAGTCAAAAGACGATGGCGCGCATCACCGTAGAGGATCGCTACGGCAGCATGGAGGCGGTCGTGTTCCCGAATGTTTACGAGCGGTTCGGCTTTTATCTGGGCGAGGCAATGGTGGTGATCGTGCGCGGCACGCTCAATTTCCGCGAGAACGAGGACCCCAAGCTGATTTGCGAGTTTGCCGAAAAAGCGCGCACCAATGAGGAATGCCGCCAACACCAAGCCGCCGTCAGCCGTCCGCAGCAGCCTGCACCGCGGCCGTCGCAGCCGCAGGCGCTCTATCTGCGCATTGACGACCTGCACACGCCGCTCTACGAACGGGCGCGGCGCGTGCTCGATATATTCGACGGCAGCACGCCCGTGATTTTTTACCTGACCGACAGCCACCGCAAGGTCAGGGCGCCTGCCTCGCTTTGGGTCAGTCTCAACGACGTCATGCTCCGCGAGCTGCGCTATCAGCTCGGCGACGATAACGTGGCGGTGCGTTGATTTTTTGGAGTGACAACATGATCATAGATTTTCACACACACACCTTTCCCGATGCGATCGCGGAAAAAACGATCGCCTATCTCACCGAAAAGGGCGGCATCAAGCCCTATCGCGCGGGAACGCTTTCTTCGTTAATCGAAAATATGCAGCACAGCGGCATTGATTACAGCGTGGTCCTGCCGGTCGTCACCAACCCCCGGCAGGAGCCGACCGTCAACCGCGTTTCTGTGGAGAACAACGGCAAAAACCACGTCTTTTTTGCCGGCGGCATCCATCCCGATTCAGCGGATGTGGAGGGAACGCTCGACAGGATAAAGGCAGGCGGTCTGTTCGGCATCAAGCTCCATCCCGACTATCAGGGCGTGCATTTTGACGATCCGCGCTACCTGCGCATTATGCGCGAAGCGGCAAAGCGCGATCTGTTTATCGTGACCCACGCCGGATATGACGTCGCCTTCCGCGACCACGTGCACTGCACACCGGATATGATCCTGCACGTGTTGGAGGAGCTGAGGGGACTGATCGAGGACAAGCTGATCCTCGCGCACCTCGGCGGCTACGATATGCCCGATGAGGTGCTGCAAAAGCTTATCGGCAAGCCGGTTTGGATGGACACGGCGGCAGTGCTGCGCCTGTATCCCGACAAGTGCCGGGAGATCATTCTCCGCCACCACGGTGCAGGGAGGATCCTGTTTGCCAGCGATTCGCCGTGGGACAGCCAGAGCGAATATGTCAAGATCCTCAAAAGCTTTGCGCTTGGGGAGGAAGCGGAGCGCAAGATATTTTATCAAAATGCCAAACAAATCCTAACTCCCTCGGGCAATTGGCAAAACACATGAAGAAATCTCAAAAAAATCAAGAAAATTTCCAAAAAGGCTTGACAATTGGGGATTTTGCAGCTATAATATAAAGGCTGACTTGTTCAGATATGCGCCAATAGCTCAGCTGGATAGAGCAACTGCCTTCTAAGCAGTAGGTCAGGGGTTCGAGTCCCTTTTGGCGCGCCACCTATGGTGGGATTAGCGTAGTTGGTTAACGCGCCAGTTTGTGGCACTGGAGACCACCGGTTCGAATCCGGTATCCCACCCCACTTGACTCATTAGCTCAGTTGGCAGAGCACTTGACTTTTAATCAAGGTGTCCGGAGTTCGAATCTCCGATGGGTCACCAAAAGCCGCACAGAAACAACCTCTGTGCGGCTGAATTTTTAAAGATGCAAAATATTGGGCCGTCGCCAAGCGGTAAGGCAACGGACTTTGACTCCGTCATCCGTGGGTTCGAATCCCGCCGGCCCAGCCAGAAACGCCATGCTGACGCATGGCTCAAAGAAGAAAGAATAATGAATAGAGAATAAATAATAATGAGATGAACCTTTGGGGCGTTTCTGTATTATTCACTATTCTTTATTCATTTTTCTTTATTCTTTAGAGTTAAGGAAATGCGTTATGATTTATAAAAACCCATTGTTAGAAAAGTCCTTACATTTTGCCGCACGCATCGTCAAACTCTATCAATATCTTTCCAAAGAGAAGAAAGAAACCATTATCTCCAAACAAATCGTTCGCAGCGGAACCTCTATCGGTGCAAACGCCAATGAAGCGGTTTACGGAGTGAGCCAGGCAGATTTTATCGCCAAGCTTCAAATTTCACTCAAAGAAACAGCTGAAACAGAGTATTGGTTAAGGCTGTTGAATCTGTCCGGTTATATTGATGACAAGCAGTAACGTAAGTTCGGTTCAGGACAAGGATTTTTGAAAAGTCATCTTTTTTGCTCATCCTTACCATAAAGAATATGCAAAAAAGATATATCCCCGAAAAAGCCCGATTTTATCGGGCTTTTTTCCATTTCAGAGCCGTGACATTTTTGTCACGAAACGTAGATGAAAATCGGTTATTTCGCAGTCAATACCAACAGCCCGAAGAGAATATGCGCAGGCTTAAAATGAAGAACGATAAGGAGGCTGACAACATGGATCTGCATGATTTTGATGATGTAGCGGAAAACTATGACCTATATCTGGATGAGATGTATAAGGACGAGGATGGCCACGCAGGATTCCGGGAGTTTTATCTGGACTTTGCAAAACAGTACGGCGGCGGCGGGGTAATAGACATTGCCTGCGGAACGGGGGCGGTGCTGTTATACCTCGCAGAGCACGGGATAATGGCTGACGGAACGGATCTTTCTGCAGCCATGTGCCGTGTTGCGGATGAAAAGGCAAAGAGCAAAGGCTATCATCTTAACATTTTCCCCGCGAATATGACGGAGTTCAGAAGCGATAAAAAGTACTCCTGCGCTATCATTGCACGGAGCGGATTTATGCATCTTCTTACGCCTCAATTACAGCGTGCGGCACTTCTGAACATTCGTGAGAATTTGTCTGACGGCGGAATGCTTACATTCAATACATTTGATCCGCAACCGTTTTTTCAGGCACAGCAGATGAATACAAAGGATACGGATTATTCATTCCGCCTTGCATACACGAATAAGAAGGGGCTGCAAGAGAAGATATACAATGCGATCTCGTATGATCCTTATACGCAGATCATGAGCGGAAATTGGAAATTTGAAACGCTCGACAATAACGGGAATGTCGTGGAGGAAAGGATCCGCCCGTTGAAAATGCGTCAAACGTTTCGTCAGGAAATGAAGTATCTTCTGGAATTGACCGGATACAAGATCGTGAATGTGTACGGAGGGTATCATAAGGAGAGTGGCGCCGCTTCTGCTGACAATGTTATTTGGTGTGTTCAAAAAAAGGATTCGTTATTTGGAGAAGCAGCATATTAAAGGAGGCAGAACATTAGATATGAGCAGAAATAGTCTGTCCGCTCTGCCGGACTATAACAACTGTCTTGTGAACCTATCCAATTCCATATTGAAGAAATTCGGCGCGCGAACAACAGCCGGGACACTTCCCCTTGCGGATAAGTATCTTGAAGGGGAGTATCAAAATGTGGTGCTACTAATTCTGGATGCGCTGGGAACATCCATCGTTGAGAGGCATCTTGAAGAGAACGGGTTTTTCAGAAGCCATATGGCAGGTTCGTTTGATTCCGTATATCCGCCTACAACGGTTGCCGCGACGACTTCGATCCTCAGCGGATTATATCCGAATGAACACGGATGGCTGGGGTGGGACGTCTACTATCCGCAGATCAATAAAAACGTGACCGTTTTTTTGAACACAGAACAGCAAAAGGAAAAAGAAAACGCTGTTCCGTCTGCCGCTGATCCGGATGAAAAAAAGAGGTGGACGGAGGATTCATTGGAGAAAGCATTCCCCGCAGCGGCGTACAATGTCGGCTTTCAATACACGCCGTACAAAAATATCATCGAGCTCATAAACGAGTCAGGGGGCAGCGCCTATGCCGCTATGCCGTTCATGCCGCCGTATCCTCAAAGCGCGGACGCGATCTTACATCGTGTGGAGAAGCTATGTCATGAACCGGGCAGAAAGTTCATTTATGCCTATTGGAATGAACCGGACAGCACCATGCATAAGACGGGAACTGGAAGTCCGGAAACACACAGGATCGTGACAATGCTTGAAAAAATGGTAGAGAAAACAGTATCGGGATTATCTGATACTTTGTTTCTGATTACTGCGGATCATGGCCACATAGACAGCAAGAATGATTGCCTGCTTGATTATCCTGAGATCATGCGCTGCCTTGTTCGTCCGCCTTCCTTTGAGCCGCGCACACTGAACCTCTTTGTGAAAGATGAATACAAGGAAACCTTTCCGAAGATTTTCAACAAGTATTTTGGAGATTCCTTTGTTTTGCTGACAAAAGACGAGGCTCTTTCCGAGAGATTGTTTGGAACGGGAAATGATCGTGACGGCTTAGAAGATATGATCGGTGATTATATCGCATTGGCGATCTCTGACAAGAGCATATTTATTACCCATTTTCATACCCAGGAAATGCGCGGAGTTCATGCAGGGCTGACCGAAGCAGAACGAAAGATTCCGTTTATCGTGATTGAGAAGAAGTAGGAAATTTGCCAAGCAGATAAGACAATATAAGCCTTGCGATGCTGACGGTATTGTAAGTTGGATAAAAGACGAGGAAGCCTTGCGTAAATGGAGTTCAGACATATTTTTCAACGTATCACAAAAGTATTGAGAATAACTGAAACAATTATTGAATACTATTTTTTCGTAAGTTCGGTTCAGGACAAGGATTTTTGAAAAGTCATCTTTTTTGCCCATCCTTGCCAAAACAAACATCCCTTAGGGTGTTTTTGATTTGTCCGGAAAAGGCGGCGGGATTGGAAGGCGACCGTGACGAGCGCAGGTGATGCTCCTGCGCTCGTCTTATCAAGCAGTGTATTTGTACTCCTGCAAGTTCAAATTCGCTTTGTTAGGGGCACAGCGACCTGAAAATGCGGTTGCTATTATACCTGAATCGTGGTAGAATAAAATCATAAAGCACGGAGGGCAATGCTATGAGCAACGGATTTGATTATTTTGATATACAAGGCAGCTTTAGGAACGCCCGTCCCGATGAAGCGGAAAAAGTCTACTATGTTGTACAACATACAAAAGCGGTCATATTTCCCGATTATTACACACAGGCTGTAGTTGAATTTTTCGGCAGGCTTCACAGCCTTGACAATATCAAAAGTGATATTGCGCAGGGCAGAATCGGCGTTTTGGTGAAGGACAGCGAGATTATCGGCACCGGCAGCCGCACCGGTAATCATATCACAAGAGTCTATGTTTTGCCCGAATATCAAGGGCTGGGCTTCGGCAGTATGATTATGGACGAGTTAGAAAAGAAGATTTTCAAGGACTACGATTACTGCGAGCTTGACGCTTCCTTACCTGCTTGTGTTTTTTATGAGAAAAGAGGTTATAAAACCGTTAAGCACGTCAAATATGACATTGGCAACGGAAAGTGTATGATCTATGAGATAATGAGGAAGGGTAATGACAGTAAGAGATATCAAAGATAATGAGCTGAGCGAGCTGCTTGCATTATACACCCACCTGCATGAGCTTGACGTACCTGAGAACAACGGGCATTTACAAAATACTTGGGCGGCGATTTGCAAAGACAAGAATCATCATATCATTGTTTGCGAAGTTGACGGCAAGCTCGTTTCATCCTGTGTGTGCGTGATTATCCCGAATCTGACACGGAATATCCGTCCGTATGCATTTATCGAAAATGTT
>ONGI01000047.1 GCA_900317315.1 uncultured Eubacteriales bacterium | reverse complement strand
GCATGGAGGTGCCGGAGGTGCTTTTGAGCGGTCATCACGCGAATATCGAGAAATGGCGGCGCGAAATGAGCCTTGACGTCACCCGTCAAAAGCGCCCGGACTTGCTTGCCGACACGGACGAATCCACAAATTCCTGATATAAACCGACTGCCTTTTGACAAACTCATCAAACACTTCGATTATTTTTTGTAAAAATGCACAATAAACCATGAATAATTTTTCGGCGTGGTGAGTATTAACACGAAATTGAATTATTATATTGACCTTGCCCGAAAAAAAGATTATAATAATACCGATCAACAAATCTGTCGAAATGGCAGTTAAAACGAAATCATGTCAGAGAAGAGGGTAACAAACATGTACGTTAAGGAAGTTTTAGTTCAGAACAAGGCAGGTCTCCATGCACGCCCCGCTACATTCTTCATTCAAAAGGCAAACGAATATCGTTCAACCATTTGGGTTGAGAAGGAGGAGCGCCGCGTAAACGCGAAGAGCCTTCTGGGCGTTCTTTCGCTCGGCATTATCGGCGGAACATCCATCAAGATCATCGCTGACGGTTCCGATGAGACCGACGCAGTCGAAGGTCTTGCTGCACTGGTAGAGTCCGGCTTCGCTGAGTAATCAGCCGTCTGAATAAAAAGTATATGTTTTGAGGGCGAGGTATTTTTACTTCGCCCTTATTTTTGTCACAGGAACTTGATTATGAACCCAAAGCTATCCGAGCTGCGCAAAAAGGCGATGGCGCTGCCGCTTTTGCCGGGCGTGTACATCATGCACGACAAGAGCAATGCGATCATTTATATCGGCAAGGCAAAGGCGCTCAAAAACCGCGTCAGCCAATACTTCGGCTCGCAGAACAATCATCCCGAAAAGGTGCGCCAAATGGTAGACCACGTGGATGATTTTGAATACATCATCACCGACAGCGAGTTTGAGGCGCTGATACTCGAATGCAGCCTGATCAAGCAGCACACACCAAAATACAATATTTTATTAAAGGACGACAAGGGCTACAGCTATATCCGCGTCAGCCCAGGCGACTGGGGCAAGCTCAGCTATGTGCTCCAAAAGGCGGACGACGGCGCCCTCTACATCGGCCCCTACAAGAGCAGCTACTACGTCAAGAGCGCCGTAGAGGAAGCCAACAAGATCTTTATGCTCCCCACCTGCAACCGGCAGTTTCCGCGCGACTTCCGCAAGGACAGACCGTGCCTCAACTACCACATCAAGCAGTGCATGGCGCCCTGCACCGGCAGGGTGCGCCTCGAGGATTACCGCGAGAGTCTGCACCAGGCGCTGGACTTTTTGAAGGGCGGCTCTTCCAACTCCATCCGGCAGCTCACCGCGCAGATGGAAGAAGCCGCCGAGAACCTTGAATTTGAACGCGCGGCGCGTATTCGCGACAAGATCGCCGCTGTCAAGCGCATGGGCGACAAGCAAAAGGTCGTGCTGAGCAAGGTGCTCGACCAGGACGTGATCGCGTCCTTTCAAAACGACGGCAAAACCTGCTTTCAGGTGTTCCGCTTTGAGGGCGGCAGGCTGTTTGACCGCGAGAGCTTTATCTTTGATACCGGCGACGCCGCGTCCGAGACCGAGGAGTTTTTGGTGAGCTACTACACCCTGCGCACCGACATTCCCAAAAATATCGCGCTGGCAAACGGCTTTGAGGGCATGGAGGACATGCAGCGCTGGCTGAGCGAAAAACGCGGCGGCAAGGTCACGCTCACGGCGCCGCAGCGCGGCGAACAGGCGCAGCTCTGCGCGATGTGCCGCTCCAATGCAGCCGAAGCGCTTGCCCAGCAAAAGGGCGCCACGGCGCGCGAATTCAACGTTCTGGAGGAGCTGCGGCAGACGCTCGGCCTGGAAAAGCTGCCTGCATACATCGAATGCTACGACATCTCCAACCTCGCCGGCACCGAAAATGTCGCCGGCATGGTCGTCTACAAAAACGGCAAACCGCTCAAAAGCGCCTACCGCAAATTCAAGATCAAGGGCTTTGAGGGGCAGGATGACTACGCCTCCATGGCGGAGACCCTGACGCGCCGTTTTGAGGAATACTACAAGGCAGAAGCCGCGGACGAGGGCTTTGGCAAGCTGCCCGACCTGATTTTGCTCGACGGCGGCAAGGGGCAGGTCGCGGCGGTGCGCGCCGTGTTTGACCGCATGGATATCCACGTGCCGCTCTTTGGCTTGGTGAAGGACGACAAGCACCGCACCCGTGCCGTCACCGGCGACGGCGGCGAGATCGCCCTTTCCTCCAAGCGCGCGCTCTTTGCCTTTTTGAGCAAAATGCAGGACGAGGTGCACCGCTTCGCCATCGGCTACCATCACACACGGCGCAAAAACGCGGCGTTTCGCAGCTCGCTCACCTCGATCGAGGGCGTGGGAGAGGTGCGTGCCAAGGCGCTGCTCAAATATTTTCGCACGATAGACAACATTTCCAAGGCGGATCTGACAGAGCTGGAAGCGGCTCCCAAGATGACAAAGGACACCGCACGCGCGGTTTTCCGTTATTTTCATCCCGAAGAAACGGAGAATTTGCCCAAGAATTGAAAAAATAGCCTTGTAAAAAACCGCGTTATATGATATACTGGATTAAATAGTGAGGATTTGCATATGAGAGTGATCACAGGTACGGCGCGCGGCAGACGGCTCGAGACCCTTGAGGGCGAGGACGTTCGGCCGACCACCGACAGAATCAAAGAAGCGGTTTTTTCGATCATACAATTTGAGACCGAGGGAAGGATCTTTCTCGACCTGTTCGCAGGCTCCGGTCAAATGGGTATCGAAGCGCTCAGCCGCGGCGCAAAGCAGGCGTATTTTGCGGACAGCGCCAAAAAATCCATCGAGACGGTCAAGCGCAATCTCAAAGCCACCGGGCTGGAAGCGAACGCCAAGGTGGTGCAGACCGACTTTCGCAGCCTTTTGTCCATGCTGCCCGTCAAGGCGGACATCGCCTTTCTCGACCCGCCCTACCGCACCGGCATGCTGCAGGAGGCGTTGACGCTCACGGCGCCGCACATGCGCGAAACGGGCGTGATGATAGCCGAGAATCCGCTTGAAGAGCCGCTGGAGGAACGCTACGGTGACTTTGTGCGCGACAGGCAGTACCGCTACGGCAAAATAAGAATAACCACATTCAGACATAAGGATTATATGCTATGAACAAAACAGTCATCTGTCCCGGCAGCTTTGACCCTGTCACGCTCGGACATTTAGATATTATCACACGCGCGTCCAAGATGTTCGGCAAGGTCATTGTGGCGGTGCTGGTCAACTCCGGCAAAAACCCGACCTTTTCCACCGAGGAACGTATGGAGCTGCTGCGCGAGGCGACCGCAGGGCTTGATAATGTGGAGATCACCAGCTTTAAGGGACTGCTCGCCGAATACTGCAAAAGCAGCGGCGTGGACACGATCGTCAAGGGCTTGCGCGCGGTCTCCGATTTTGAGTATGAATTCCAGATGGCGCTCGCCAACAAAAAGCTGAATCCCCAGCTTGAAACGATTTTTCTCACCGCCGATGCGGACTCCACCTTTCTCAGCTCCAGCATGGTGCGCGAGATCGGCTCCATGGGCGGCGACATCAGCAATTTTGTGCCTGCACCGGTGCATGACCGCATCGTCAAAAAGCTAAGAAAACAATAATCCCTCAAAATGAGGTTACATAAAATAATAAGGAAATAACAATAGGAGTGGATAAATATGAAAGTTGATGATTTGATTCTCCAGCTTCAGGACTTGATCAATGACGCGAAGTCCATGCCGTTTTCCGGCGGCAAGGTGCTTGTCAGCAGCGACGAAGTCTATGACATTATCGACCAGATCCAGGACGCCATGCCGGCTGAGGTAAGGCAGGCGAAAAACATTGTTGCCGACAGAAAGCAGATCCTGACCGAAGCAAACCGTGAGAGTGAGAGCATTATCCATGCGGCTGAAGAACGCAGAAAATCCATGCTCAACCAGAACGAGATCGTCAGAGAGGCGCAGGCACGCGCACGTGAGATCATCGAGGACGCCAAGCAGAAGTCGCTCCAAATTCGCAAGGCGACCAGCAACTATGTGGACAATATCATGAAGCGCACCGAAGAGACCCTCACCGGCGTGATAAAGAAAACCGACGAAAGCCTCAACGCCCAGCTCGACGAGGTCAGAAAGACCAGAGCCGGCATCGCAAATTCCCAAAAGAAAAAGGATTAATAGCAGCAAGAGCAGCGCGTGAGTGCTGCTTTTTGTTTTTGCAGCGCCCTCCGGCCACGCCGTCGGTCCTTGCGCAAATCCCCGTCTTGTGTTATAATCATATCATATGATGATCATATCAAACTACTACCGCGAGGTGAACCATATGCTGAAAGGAAAAACCGTGCTGCTCGGCGTGACCGGCAGCATATCCGCCTACAAAATCGCCAATCTGGCGAGCATGCTCGTCAAGCTCCACGCACATGTGGAGGTCGTGATGACAAAGAACGCGGCGCAGTTTATCACGCCCGTCACCTTTGAAACGCTCACCAAAAGCCGCTGTCACACCGAGACCTTTGACCGCCACGACGTCAGTGAGGTCAAGCACATCGCCTTGGCGGAACGTGCCGACGTCATGCTGATAGCGCCTGCCTCGGCAAATATCATCGGAAAGCTCGCGCACGGCATCGCCGACGACATGCTCAGCACTGTGTTTCTTGCCGTAAAGGCGCCGGTGCTGGTCGCGCCTGCGATGAATGTACACATGTTTGAGAATCCGGCGGTGCAGGACAACCTCAAGATCCTCGCGAGCCGCGGCGTGACCGTCATACCGCCCGACAACGGCATGCTCGCCTGCGGTGCTGTCGGCGCCGGCAAGCTGCCCTCCGAGCAGACCCTGCTCGACTATATCCTCCGCGAGATCGCCAAGCCAAAGGATCTGGCAGGCAAGCGCGTGCTGGTCACAGCAGGACCCACGCGCGAGAGCCTTGATCCGGTGCGCTTTATCACCAATCACTCCACCGGCAAGATGGGCTACGCCGTCGCGCGTCAGGCGATGCTGCGCGGCGCCGAGGTCACGCTCGTCAGCGGTCCGGTGAGCATCGCGCCGCCTCTGTTCGTCAAGGTGGTGCCGGTGCAGAGCGCACAAGAGATGTTTGAGGCGGTTGCGGACTGCTTTGAAAGCACCGACATCTTTGTGATGACCGCCGCTGTGGCGGATTATACGCCGGCTGAAACCAAGACCGAAAAAATCAAAAAATCCGCCGACGGCACGGATCTGACCTTGCAGCTGCGCCGCACGACCGACATTCTGCAATGGCTCGGCGCGCACAAAAGGAGCGGTCAGCTCGTCTGCGGCTTCTCCATGGAGACCGAAAACATGCTCGAAAACTCGCGTGCCAAGCTCGCACGCAAGAACGCCGACATGATAGCCGCCAACTCTCTCCGCGATGCCGGCTCCGGCTTCGGCACGGACACGAATCACCTTGTCCTCATCAAAAAGGACAGCGTGACAGACCTTCCGCTCCTCACCAAGGAACAGGCGGCTGATGAAGTGTTGACTGCTTTGACAAGCGACGTTAATAATGCGTAATTGACTGACAAAAGCCTTCCCGTTTTGATGATGGGAAGGCTTTTTCTGTCAGCCAATTACGCATTATAAAGTATGAATTGCAAATTCAGCTTCCGTTGCTTCCTGCCAGCATTGTCGCCAGCTGCAGCAGCTCGTCCGAGACCGACGCTTTGTTGTTGCTGACGGCAAAAAAGTTGTAGCCCTTGTCGGGGCGCGTATAGGCTAAGGATGTGTAAGCAGACAGCATACCGGTGTGACCGATGCCGTTAGGCATGTGGAGCATCAGACCGTAGCCGTATTTTCCGTCGTCGGGCGAATAGTCCTGCGTCATCTCGGCATAGGACTCCTCCGAGAGCAGCGTTTTTTGGCGCAGCGCAGTCAGCCACTTGTCGATGTCACCGGCGGTCGTCACCAGATCAGCTGCTCCCTGCAAGACGCCGCTCGCTATCGGCGCTTCAAAATTTTCCGCATCGGCGGCAGGCGGCAGCGCCACGTCGTCCTCGTGCCACAGCTCGTGAATAAAGCCCGAGCGGTTCATTCCCAACGGCTCAAAAATCCGTTGCCGCACAAAGTCCTCGTAGGGCATTCCGGCGACCTGCTCCACGATTTGCGCCAGCAAAAAGTAGTTGGAATTGCTGTATTCATAGCGCGTGCCCGGCTCAAAGTTCAGCGGCTGCTCAAACAGCCACGCCAGCGCAGCCTGACGGTTCTCCTCCATCGTATTGTCATAGGAAAAGCCGTATTCCTCCGGCACTAATGAAGGTGCTTCGCCGCTGTTTGGGACGATGCCGTCACCGGTAAAGAGTCCGGAACGCATCGAAAGCAGATTTTGTATCGTGATCGAGCCGCCGTAGACAAAATCGGGAAAATAAGCGTCGATCGTGTCGGACGTGCTCAACAGCCCCTGCTCCTGCAACAACATGATCGCTGTGGCGGCAAACTGCTTCGACACCGACGCAACGCAAAAACGCGTGTCCGGCGTCACGGGTGCGTTCGGTTCGCGGTTGGTGCTTCCGACTGCCGACTGCGCCAGCACCTCGCCGTTTTGCGTAATCATCACCACGCCCTCAAAGCCGCTTTGGCGGATAACCGCGTCCGCAATCGTCTGCAAGGCGCCTGCCTCGGTCGGCGCCTGTGTGGTCGCTTCGGTGACGGGCTCCGCTTTCTCCGCTGACTTGCCGCAGGCAGTCAGGCAGCACAACAAAACAGCTGCCAACAACAGCGCTGTGATTCTTTTCATGGGCAACACTCCTTAAAAAAGACAAAGAGAGAGGTCAAATCTCCTCTCTCCCATAAATATAGTATAACCAATTATCCCATCTTTGTCAAGGTGCCTATAGGCACTTTCGGCGGCTGCGCCGTTGGGCACTTTCGGCGGCTGTGCCGGTGGGCACTTTCGGCGGCTTTGGATAGTTGGATGGTCAGATAAATGTCATCAACGCCGCGTCAGAGATAGCTTTTGCGGTGATGTCGCTACTCTCTTTTTGAACGCGGCTATGCAAGTGATCTTCCCTATCAAACGTTCGATTCGCGGATTGCCCACCGCGGCAGCGGTCGCTTTCGGCGGCTTTGGATAGTAGGATAGTCAGATAAAGTATCATCAACGCCGCGTCAGGAAAGAGTTTAAAGGTAATGTCGCTACTCTCTTTTTGAACGCGGCTATGGCGGTATTCTCCCTATCAAACGTCCGTTTCGCGGATTGGGTCAAGCGTCACGCTTGCGGATTGCCGACGCGGCTGCGTCAATAGATGCCCTGCGCCGTGACTTCGCCGGAATTGACCGCCAGCACCTCGCCGTTCTCCAACGTCACCAGCAGCTCACCGCCCTTGGAAATGCCGGTGGCTTTGCCGGTCACGGTGCTGCCGCCGCGCGAAAAGCAGACGGTTCTGCCCAGCGAGGCACACAGCGCGGTGTATTCCTCCAAGGCGTTGGCGGACAGCTCCAAATTATTACGCAAAAATTCCTCCTCCAACTGATTCAGCAGGGCGGCGAGGAGCTTGTTTTTGTCGTAGTGAACACCGCTTTCGAGCCAAAGTGAAGTCGCCTTTTGGGCGATTTCTTCGGGAAACGCCTGCACGTCCACATTGACGCCGATCCCCGTTACCACATACTCTACCGCGTCAAACTCGGCGCTCATTTCGGTGAGGATGCCCACCACCTTTTTGCTGCCGATGATCACGTCGTTCGGCCACTTGATGCGGCAGTCCAGACCCGTAAAGCGGCGCAGCGCCTTGCACACGGCAAGCCCCGTCAGCGGCGTGACCGCAGCGGCGTCCGGCGGCGCGATCTGCGGACGGATCAGGACGGAGAACATCACGTTTTCGTCCTTGCTGCTCTGCCATGTCCTGCCCAGCCTGCCCTTGCCGCTCACCTGTTCGCGCGCCGCTGCGACCGTGCCGCTTTTGCAGCCGTTCGCGCCGCGCGCCTTGAGGTAGTCATTGGTGGAGCCGACGGATTCCAGCACCTCCAACTCACAGCCGATAATTTTGGCGGTAAGGGATCGCCTTACCGCCGCCGCATTCAGATATTCGGGCAGTACCGTCAAACGGTAGCCGCGGTTGGTGACGGATTCGATCACATAACCGCGCGCACGCAGCGCCCTGATTTCTTTCCAGACAGCCTGACGCGTCACGCCGAGCTGCGCGGCGAGCGACTGACCGGAAACATATTCACTTGTCTGTGTCAGAATATCGAGAATCGTTTGGTTGTTCATTTCAAATCAGATTTTGTTTTTTGTCACCGCAGACAGCGTGCGGCAAACAGCGGTGCCGAGCACAAGGTTGACGGCGATTTCGATCACAGCGTTGATGGTTGCGAGCGCAAAGATAAAGACAAAAATATTGCCGGTGGGCTTGCTGCCGACCTTGGCGATCACGTCGCCGTTGCTGACAAACGCGTCGCGGAAGAATACCCACATCAAGCCGAGAAAGCCGATGGTGTTGAGCACGGTGGTCAGTCCGCAGCAAAGGGCGGAGCCTGCGATGCGCTTTGGCTCGTTGTCCTTGGGCAGCGCCTTGTAGATGAGTCCGGGCACCCAACCGCAGATCACACGCGGCACCACGCACATCAAAAAGGTCAGAAACGGATTGATGCCGACCAGCAGCGTGGTGAGCGAGGCGGATGTAAAGCTTGCGAAGAAGCTCGACAAACCGAACACCAAGCCCAAGATCGCGCCGTACATGGGTCCGAGGAACACCGCGCCGACCGCCAGAGGCAGACAGTTGAGTGTGATCGTGATCGGTCCGAAGCGCAGGCTGCCGACCGTGAAGGTGAGCAGCAAAATGAGTGCCGCGAGCAGTGCCGCAAACACCGGCTTAAAGAGCTTGGGTGCCGCGTTCTTTTTTGTAATTGCCATAATAATAACCTCCTGCTGTTTCCCCGGCTCTCCGGGTGAAACGCAAATATATTTCAAACGCCGTTTGTTCGGCGAATGATGCAGTTTTAAAAATGCGGAAAGCGGAAATCAATTATGCAGTGCATTGTAATCGTATGTGTAGGTGCAGCCCTACGACTGCCAAGGAAAGCCGCAAAACCTTTCCTCTCAGCCGATCATGCATTACGCATTAAGCATTACGCATTATCACCGCTTATTCCTCCAATAGATCCCTCTCAGGCCTTCCAGAATGATGTTTTCGTCGTAGACGATCTCATGCTTACAGGAACGGATGATTTGGGGCGCCAGACCGCCTGTGGCGATGATCTTGCAGGGCGTGTTTGTGTCCTGCATAAAACGCTCCACCATGCCGTCAATCATGCAGGCGCTGCCGTTGACAACGCCGGAGCGAATACAGTCCACGGTGTTGGTGCCGATGGCTTTTTTGGGAGCTTGCAGGTCAACCGCAGGCAGGAGGGCGCCCTTGCTGGTCAGCGCGTCAAGCGAAATACCGACGCCCGGCGCAATCACACCGCCGTGATAGACGCGGTTGGCATCCACATAAGCGATGACCGTAGCGGTGCCCATGAAGATCATGATCAGCGGACCGCCGTATTTTTCAAATGCACCGGCACAGCCGCACACGATGTCGCCGCCGAGAGTCTCGGGACGGTCGATTTGCAGCGCCATACCCGATTTCAGCCCGGGTCCCACCACCAAGCTGTGCACGCCGATGACGATCTCGATCGCGTCGAGCAACGGCTGCGTCACCTTGGGCACGACCGAGCTGATGATGGAGCCGTCGATACGGCTGTAGTCTATCTGATAAATCTGAAAAAAGGTGTACAGCTCCACCGCAAACTCGTCGCTCGTCATTTTTTCGTTGGTCGAAAACCGCAGCTTGTAGCGCAGCTTTTCCCCGTCAAAGATGCCGAGCTTGATGTTGGTGTTGCCGACGTCGGCTGTCAAAAGCATGCTATCACTTCAATGTGTGTATTTACCCAGTGGTTCCTGAAATTCCCTTATAAATTATAACACAAATCCGCTCGGATTCAAGGGCGTTATTAGATATTTTCAAAGAAAAAAATTTTCTTTGTCCAGATTGTTGAAATTTTAACAGGTTCGTGTATAATATATATAGTTGCGTTAGTGCGCCCTGTTGACCGCAGCGCACTGCAGAAAGGAATGGTTAGATAATGGATAGTTCAGAAATCAAGCAGCTCAAAGTTCTTGCCGCAAAAGCAAGAATGGGCGCAATTCTCGGCACCTATCACGCAAAATCCGGTCATCCGGGCGGCTCTCTGTCCGCAGCGGATATTTTTACCTATCTCTATTTTAAGGAGATGAGGGTCGATCCCGCAAATCCGCAGTGGGCTGACCGCGACCGCTTTGTCTTGTCAAAGGGACACTGCTGCCCAAGCCTCTACGCCATCTTGGCATTAAAGGGCTTTTTTGACTGGGACGAGCTGACAAGCCTGCGCCACGTCGGCGCTATGCTCCAGGGACACCCCGACATGAAGCGCACTCCCGGCATCGACATGAGCACCGGTTCTTTGGGACAGGGCGTTTCGGCTGCATGCGGCATGGCGCTTGCAGGCAAGCTTGACAAAAAAGACTATCGTGTATATACCGTGCTCGGCGACGGTGAGGTCGAGGAAGGTCAGGTTTGGGAGGCTGCCATGTTTGCGGCTCA
>ONGI01000058.1 GCA_900317315.1 uncultured Eubacteriales bacterium | reverse complement strand
CTTTGCCGTTCGTATTATAGTGGACAATTTGTCCACTTGAACTGTCAGCAGCCATATTTTGCTTTGGAATAGGGGAGTGGACAATTTGTCCACTTGCGTTTTTTTCTTCTGTTGGAAGTTTCCGGGCAAAAAAATAAAGATTATCAAAATCAATTGACAATCTTAACTATTAGATATATAATGAGGTTTGATGGATTCAAACCTAATCCATAGTCGGCAGACCGACGGCAACCGATCTGCCGACCCGTCAGAAAGCACTCGCAATGCTTGGTGACGTTTAGGTTTTTCAAGCTATGCTTGAAATAGGTCTAAGCTGAACCTGTGTTTGTGCCTTTTGACGGGCAACGACGCGGGTTTTTATCTGTCTACAAATTGAATAGTCCGTCGAAGAATAAAGATTCAATTACACTATCTGCCATATAACAGCTGCGCCGTGACCTGTAATTTCCTAACACCATGTTGTGATAACATTGTGGAACGAATGAAAGCGAGCCGACAAGTACCAGTTGTCGCTACTTTATCGCACTTGTGAAAGGACAACCCTGCTGAAATACACGCCTGAGTAAATACTTGTGTACGCGAGATGTCGGTACATCGGTATGTAAAGCTAATAAATCGCAGTATTGCGTTAGCCTCTCAAGACCGTTGCGAGAGTTTCGGTCGAAGACGTAGGAAAGAACTTTATCATCTTCATACATCATGCATCTACATTTGTAGATCAACCTATATTATTACCTGTTTGCCGCTCTGAAAAATACCCAATCGGCGCGGTTTACAGTTAATATATCCTATAAGACTAAATGCCAAGAACGGCGGTTCAAGCGACCTAGTGTCACTCAAATCGCCGCCTTGGTAACTTGGTTGCGGGAGAAGGATTTGAACCAACGACCTTCGGGTTATGAGCCCGACGAGCTACCGAACTGCTCTATCCCGCGATATATTTGCTTTTTGATAGCTTAGTTATTATAGCATTTTGAGATGGGTTTGTCAACTGTTATTTTATATTTCTGCAATGTGCCCAAAAATTTTGGGGTTTGATTTGATTTATTATGCAGAGAACAAGAGCCGGCGGGTGTCGGCTCCGTTTCAAGGAGATATAGATAAATAACAGGAATTAGCTGATTGTGGTGTTGAGGCTGTTGTCAACGTTGAGGGTGAGCGAAACGGTTTGCCATTTGTCGTTGCTGTCCTTGTACATCAGCTCAACATGGTCGGTTCCGGGTGTGACGCCGGACGCCGCGAAGGTGTAGAGCTCTTTGCCGAAGTTGTAGTCGCAGGTGATTTTGGCGCAGCCGGAATCGGCGCTGTATGTCCAGTCATAGCCGTTGCCGCTCTTGCCGTTGCTCTGAAAGATCGTGACAGTTGTTCCGGCGGCTGCGGCTGTCTGCGTGACTGCCGGTGCGGTGTTTTTGCTGCCTGCATTGACTGCAACGGGCAGTGCGGACACGTGGCTCTCGGCGCTGCGGTTTTTGACCAGTGCGGACACCCAGACGGCTGCACCTGCCGCCACGGCAAATGCGATGGTGAGCACGATCGCCATGGCTTTGAGCTGCGTGCGCATACCCTTTTCATTTTTGGTCACGGCACTTTGGCGGATCGTGTATTTTTGACGGTTGGAGAAGGTATTTGTCATGTTGTCCGCACCTCTTTTCTGTTTGTCTGTAAACAGTATAGCAGACAGAGTGTGACAATATAGGGACAAAATTCTGTCCCTTTTCAAAAATTTTCAAATTATTTAAGCGAATGGGTCTTTCGCAGCGCTTTCCCCCTGCAATATAAAATACGGTTGCCGGTATGACGGATTTGTGGTAGAATTGTTTTGCAGGAATACGGGCTTACGTTTGAAAGGAGCAGCTATGAAAATACTAATTACAGGCGGTACGACCTTTGTCAGCAAATTTGCGGCGGAATATTTTGTTTCAAAGGGCAACGATGTGACGGTCATCAACCGCGGCAGCCGACCGCAGGTGAACGGCGTTACGCATATCAGCTGCGACAGGACAGCTTTGGGCGACAGGCTCAGCGGCAAGCGCTTTGACCTGATCCTCGACGTCACCGCTTACACGGAAGAGCATATCAAAACGCTGCTTGATGCAGGCGTTAGCTTTGATGATTACATTTTCATCAGTTCGAGCGCTGTCTATCCAGAAACGAATCCGCAGCCGTTTACCGAGGAACAGCCCTGCGGTTATAATTCCGTTTGGGGCGATTACGGCATGAACAAGCTGAAAGCGGAGCGGTATTTGCAGGCGAACGTGCCGAATGCCTACATTCTCCGTCCTCCGTATTTCTACGGCGTCTATGAGAACCTCTACCGTGAAGCGTTTCCGTTTGACTGCGCCATGCAGGACAGAACGTTCTATCTTCCGCAAAACGGCGATATGAAGCTGCAATTCTTCCATGTTGCCGACCTCTGCCGTTTTGTTGAAATCCTGATAAACAAGCACCCCGAAAATCACATTTTCAATGTCGGCAATAAGGCTATCGTGACCGTCAAAGAATGGGTAGAGTTGTGCTATAGGGCAGCCGGCAAAACCGCCGAGTTTGTCAGCGTAAGCAAAGCTGTTCCGCAGAGAGATTACTTCTGCTTTTACGATTACGAATATGTGCTTGACGTTAGCAGGCAAAACGCGCTGATGCCCGATACCGTTCCTCTTGCGCAGGGCTTGCAGGAAGAATTTGCGTGGTATAAAAACAATCCCGACAGCGTGTATAACCGCAAGCCGTATAGGGAGTTCATTGATAACGATTTGGTGAAGAAATGACAAATAAAGAGATTTTGGAAATCGCGCTGCAACAGTCGGCGTATGACTGTAACTGCACGGCTGCCGATTTTTTGTCTGAACAAAATGTTGTGACGATCTCAAAAGCAAACGCCAAAGCAAGGAAATATGTTCCGTTGCCGCTGGAATGTGACCTCGTGTCCTATGGCAACAACATTGTGGCGCAGGTGAGCGAACGGACAAAATCAGCCGTATCGGAATACATTAACAAATTTGATGCGTACCATTGTTTTGAAACGCCGCAAATCAATATGCTCAACGATTTGCTCGCTCCGTTTGATTTGAAGGTCTGCTTTATGGCGGAGTATTTTCTGCCGGACGTAACTAAGTTAAAAGAACTTGATTGCGGTTATGAACTGCGTGTTTTATATAAAGAGGACTTTGCGGATCTGTACACAGAGCAGTGGAGCAACTGCTTTACCTTCGATGACAGAGAAAGAGATGTGTTAGCCGTCGGCGCTTATGATAACGGGAAATTGACAGGGCTTGCAGGCTGTTCCGCCGATTGTGAGATGATGGTTCAGATCGGCGTGGACGTGCTGCCCGCATACAGACGTAAGGGTATCGCCTCCGCCGTAACAAGTAAGTTAGCGCTTGAAGTCTTGGCACTGGGCAAGGTGCCGTTTTACTGCGCCGCTTGGTCGAATATCAGATCAGTCCGCAACGCTGTTAAAAGCGGCTTTCGACCGGCGTGGGTAGAGTTGACGGCGAGAGAGTGTGCGTTTGTGCAAAAGCTGATTACATAATGTATGAGAACAAAACAAATCGGAGAATCGAAACATGAGAGATTTTGTTTTGCAGAAAGCGATCCAAAAAGCAGTCAAGTCAAGCGTCACGCTTGCAGAGTAGGATAAATATCCATGTCACGCAAAAGGAAGTGCCTTTCACAGCACTTCCTTTATCAATTTATATTCAAATCATATCCCGTTCAAACGCGTGCCGCAACCTATCCCTCACAAACAACTTCGGAGCCGCGGATAGAATCAAGCGTCACGCTTGTTTTAACGTTTTAAATCATATCCCGTCCAAACGCGTGCCGCAATCTCTCCTTCACAAACAACTTCGGAGGCGCGGATTGGATTAAACGTCACGTTTAAAGGATGGAGTTGATCAATCCGCCTTTGGAGATGATGTTTTGGATAAATTCGGGGAACGGCTCCGCCTGATAGGTCTTGCCGGTGGTCTCGTCGGTGATGACGCCGGTGTCAAAGTTGACGCTCACGACGTCGCCGTCCCGTATCTCCTTCGCCGCTTCGTCGCACTCCAAGATCGGCAAACCGATGTTGATGGCATTGCGGTAGAAGATACGCGCAAAGGTGGACGCGATGACACACGAAATACCGCTCGCCTTGATGGCGATGGGCGCGTGCTCACGCGAGGAACCGCAGCCAAAGTTCTTTTCGGCTACCATGATGTCGCCCTGCTGTACCTTGCCCACAAAGGTTGCGTCGATGTCCTCCATGCAGTGCGCCGCCAGCTCCTTGTGCGAAGCGGTGTTGAGATAACGCGCCGGAATGATGACGTCGGTGTCCACGTTGTCGCCGAATTTGTGTACTCTGCCTTTTGCGTTCATTGTCTTTCCTCCTTAAACCTTAGCCGGATCGGTGATGTAGCCCTTGACGGCGCTTGCCGCCGCTACCGCCGGACTTGCCAGATATACTTCGCTGTCCACGTGTCCCATTCTGCCCACAAAGTTGCGGTTGGTGGTGGAGACGGCTCTCTCGCCTGCCGCCAAAATGCCCATGTGACCGCCGAGACACGGACCGCAGGTCGGGGTCGAAACAACAGCGCCTGCCTCTACAAAAATATCAAAGAGACCCTCGTGCATGGCTTGCAGCCAGATCTTTTGGGTGCCGGGAATGATGATGCAGCGAACGCCCTTGGCTATCTTTTTGCCCTTGAATACCTCTGCCGCCGCGCGCAGGTCGGAGATCCTGCCGTTGGTACAGCTGCCGATGACGCACTGGTCGATCTTGACCTCGGTCTCGCCTATCTCGTCCACGGTGCGCGTGTTTTCGGGAAGATGCGGAAACGCAACGGTCGGACGGAGCGTGCTCAGGTCAACGGTGTATTCGGCGTCGTATTCGGCGTCGGCGTCGGCGGTGTATTCCACCGGCGTGCCCTGATACCTGCCGTCACAGTAGGCGCGTGTGATGTCGTCCACCGGGAAAATGCCGTTCTTTGCACCGGCTTCGATCGCCATGTTTGCAATGCAAAGACGGTCGTCGATGTTGAGATACTGCAAGCCCTCTCCGGCAAACTCCATGGATTTGTAGAGCGCGCCGTCCACGCCGATCTTGCCGATGATGTGCAGGATAACATCCTTGCCGCTGACATAGCCCTGCGGCTTGCCGACGATATTAAACTTGATGGCGGAGGGAACCTTGAACCATGCCTTGCCGCTGATCATGCCTGCCGCCATGTCGGTGGAGCCAACGCCGGTTGAGAACGCGCCCAGCGCACCGTAGGTGCAGGTGTGAGAGTCGGCGCCGATGCACAGACAGCCGGGTCCCACCAAGCCTTTTTCGGGAAGAAGCGCGTGCTCAATACCCATCATGCCGACGTCCATAAAGTTTTTGATGTCGTATTTGTCGGCAAAGGTGCGTGTCTGCTTGACCAAGGTTGCCGCCTTGATGTCTTTGTTGGGGGTAAAATGATCCATTATCATGGCGATTTTGGTATTGTCAAATACCGCTGTCGCGCCGTTTTCCTCAAACACATTGATGGCGACGGGTGAGGTGACGTCGTTGCCGAGCACCATGTCGAGCTTGGCGTTGATCAGCTGACCTGCCTTTACCTCATCCAGTCCCGCGTGTGCCGCGAGAATTTTCTGGGACATTGTCATACCCATAATTATCACTCCTGTTATTTCATAATTTTACTAAACATAGGTTATCAAAAACGCGATGACGCGCTTGTCCTCATAGGTCACCATGCTGCCGTTTTCGGCGATGGTGGGCTTGCCGTCCAAAAAGCGGTTGGTGCCGTGGAGCCATGCGCCGGCGTATTCGTCGGCTATCTTTTTGGTGAGCGTATAAAAGGGCGCTTCATCGCCGATCAAAAACGCACAGTAGGTCTGTCCGCGCCGTGAAGCGTCGATAAGCGAAGCCAATATCTGCCCGTCCTGCTCGGGATCGTCGATGACGGCGCAGTTGAGCCGCAAAAAGTTCAGATCCTCACAGGTGCAGTCCGGCACAAAGATATTAAAATAATTGCCGCGGTTGTCGCTGCGGTCCTCATAGCCGCCGCTGATAACATGGTCGCGCGCGATCTCCCCGGCTGTCAGGTTCAGATAGAAATAGCGCTCGACCTCGCATGCCGCGTTGGGAGAATCGTTCCATGTGACGTCGGTGTGATACCACTCTCCGCCGAGACGGACACAGTTCCACATGTGGCCGTTGTCCTCGTCCTTGTTAAATTCGGAGGTGCCCTCCACCACGGTGCATTCCACGCCCAGCCGTTTGCAAAGCAGCTGGAACGCCTTGGAATAGCCGTCGCAGACCGCGCCGCCGTTCACCAGCGCACCATAGGCGCTGTGGCGGTGTTCGCTCTCAGTATCATATGCGCAGTGCTTGGCGATGTAGTCGTTGAGAAACAGCTCGATGTCGTAGTCGTTGGCTTCCTTTGGCGCTTCGGCGATCGCCTTTTTGACAGCTGCCTCCAGCGCTTTTCTGTCCTTTTGGAGCGCGTCGCCGCTCTCGGTAAAATGCAGCTGCATGTTGACGGCGGCTTCTTCCTCATAGTAGCTGTAGCTGGTGCCGAGGTCGATCCAGAACACCTCGGGATGGTCGCCGCGAAACGCCGCAAGCGCCATATAAATATCGTCCCTGTCGGTATCTGCCAAACGGAACCGCGCGCCGTCCGCCTCCATGGTGTGCTGCTTGATCACGTCGTACGCCCTGCGCTGGGAATCCAGCGGCAGCTTGTCGCGCAGCAGCTCGGTTTCGACGCGCTGCCGTTCGGCGAGCGGCACCTTTTGCAACGTCACCTGTTTTTGGTTGAGCACCGGCTCCTCCGCAAACATATATTTTCCCTGAAAGGCGCAAAAAGCAAATATGCCCGTCACGGCGGTCAGCGCCAGCATGACGGCTGCAAGCAGCACCTTGTTGTTTATTCTCACACAATCACCTGTTACAATCAGTCGTACCCTATTATAATACTGTATTTTTTTGCAAACGTCAATTGCCTTTTTAAGAAAACTGTGATATGCTGTTAGAAGAGCTGCCGCCGGATTGTCATGCGGCGCTTTTGTCTATACTATATATAATAGGAGAATCGGCAAAAATGAAAAAGACCACCCTGTTTATTGCGTATGCGGCTGTGATCGCCGCCATGTATGCCACGCTGACGATCTTGCAAAACGTCCTGCTGCCCGGCTCCGCTTCCGCGTCGGTGCAGTTCCGCGTTTCGGAGGTGCTCACGATCCTGGCGCTCTATACGCCTGCCGCGATCCCCGGATTGGCTGTCGGCTGCGCTGTCGCCAACCTCTCATCCGTCGCCGTGGCGGGTCCGCTCGATTTGATCATCGGCTCCGCCGCCAGCCTGATCGCCGCTGTACTGATGTATGCAACACGAAATGTGCGGCTGTTCAAGCTGCCGGTGCTCGCCGCGCTGATGCCGGCGCTGGTGAACGGCGTACTGGTCGGCTTTGAGATAGATTTTTTTATCGTGAACCAAGGGTCTTTCAACTTCTTTGACTTTTTGTTCCAGGGCGGCTGCGTGGCGCTCGGCGAGCTTGCCGTGCTGTTTTTGCTCGGTCTGCCGCTCACCCGTTTGATCGAGCTCAAGGGACTGGACAAAAAGCTTTTTCGTGAGGTGCCGTAACACTTTTCAAAGGTGATGAATGAATTGAACAGAGAAAAAACGATCGTACGCACCGGCGCCGTCGGGATCCTCGCCAACGTCCTCCTTGCCGGCTTCAAGGCGGCTGTCGGTCTGGTGACCGGCTCCATCGCCGTGACGCTCGACGCGGTCAACAACCTCACCGACGTCCTGTCGTCGGTCATTACCATTATCAGCACCAAGCTTGCCGGCAAGGCGCCCGACAAAGCTCATCCCTACGGTCACGGCAGGATCGAGTATCTGAGCGCGGTGTCGATCGCCGTGATCATTCTCTACGCCGGTATCACCTCGCTGATCGAGTCTGTCAAAAAGCTCGTTCAGCCGGTCGCGCCCGACTACACGCCGACGGCGCTGCTGATCATCGCCGTGGCGGTGGCGGTCAAAATCGTTCTCGGGCTGTATGTCCGCAAAACCGGCTTGCGCGTCAACTCCGATTCGCTCGTTGCCGCCGGAAAGGACGCCCTGCTCGACGCGGTCATCTCCGCTTCCACCCTGGTGGCGGCAGGTATTTTTATTGTGTGGCACGTCAGTCTGGAGGCTTGGCTGGCGGCGGCGATCTCGCTCGTCATCATCCATTCGGGCTTTGGTATGCTGCGCGGCAGCGTTTCTTCGATCCTCGGTGAACGCGCCGAAGGGGAGCTTGCGCATCATGTACGCCGGACGATCCTCGCATTTTCGGAGGTCAGCGGCGTCTACGACCTGTTTCTCCACAACTACGGTCCTGAAAACCACACCGGCTCCGTCCATATCGAGGTGCCCGGGCAGATGACCGCCAAGGAGATCGACCCGCTCGAACGCGCCATAGCCGAAAGGGTCTATGCCGAGACCGGCGTGGAGTTGACGGGCATCAGCATCTATGCCAAGCCTGCCGGCAGCGCGTTCTCGGAGCAGGTGCTTGCCGACCTGCGCGGGATCGTGTCCGCGGAAAACGGCGTGC
>ONGI01000113.1 GCA_900317315.1 uncultured Eubacteriales bacterium | reverse complement strand
GGGATCTACGCCGGCATGACCGAACTGGTCGTAGCGTGCGCGCTTGTCTTTGTCGGAGAGCACCTCGTACGCCTCGTTGACCTCCTTGAATTTTTCTTCACATTCCTTGTCGCCGGGATGCAGGTCGGGATGGTATTTTTTGGCACTTTGGCGAAACGCCTTTTTGATTTCGTCGTCGTTCGCGCCCTTGTTGACGCCAAGCACCTCGTAGTAATCTCTTTTGTCAGCCATTGTCTATCCTCCGTAAATACGGTATTGTTAAAATACGATTGATATCAAATGTAGGAGCACAGCCGCAGGGGTGCGCCCTTACATATAACATCAAGGGAACAAGCGGAAACAGGGCGACAGCGTGTGTCGCCCTTTTCCTGTCAAAATTATCAGTTGTTATTGTCAACGTCGGTAAAGTCCGCGTCATATACGTTGGGGTCGCCGCCGTTGTTCGGCTGTGCGCCGCCGTTCGGCTGCTGTGCGCCCATATCCGGTGCGCCCTGCTGCGGCGCTGCCTGCTGATAGAGCTTTGCGGAAACCTCATAGACGGTCTTTTGCAAGTCCTCCTTGGCTGCGTTGATGATGCCGATGTCGTTCTTGGAGATAGCGTCCTTGACCGCCGCAACCTTGGTGTTGATGGCGCTCTTGTCGCTGTCAGCCAGCTTGTCGCCGCTCTCGTTGACAAGCTTCTCCGCCTGATAAGCGAGGTTCTCGGCTTCGTTCTTGGCGTCGACCTCCTCGCGGCGCTTCTTGTCCTCGGCTGCGTACTGCTCGGCGTCCTTGACAGCCTTGTCGATGTCCTCCTTGCTCATGTTGGTGGAGGAGGAAATGGTGATCTTCTGCTCCTTGCCGGTGCCGAGATCCTTTGCGGAAACGTTTACGATACCGTTGGCGTCGATGTCAAAGGTGACCTCGATCTGCGGGATACCGCGCATAGCAGGCGCAATGCCGGTCAGCGCGAACAGACCGAGCTGCTTGTTGTCGCGCGCAAATTCACGCTCACCCTGAAGAACGTTGATCTCGACCTGCGTCTGGTTGTCGGCAGCGGTGGAGAAGATCTGGCTCTTTTTGGTCGGGATGGTGGTGTTTCTCTCGATGATCTTGGTCATAACGCCGCCCATGGTCTCAACGCCGAGGGACAGAGGCGTTACGTCGAGGAGCAGCAGGCCGTCTACCTCGCCGCCGAGAACGCCTGCCTGAATGGAAGCGCCGATGGCAACGCATTCGTCGGGGTTGATGCCCTTGAACGGCTCCTTGCCGATGAGCTTCTGCACAGCCTCCTGCACAGCCGGGATCCTGGAGGAACCGCCGACCATGAGCACCTTGTCGATCTGACCGATCTGCAGACCGGAGTCGGAGAGCGCGGAACGCACGGGACCCATGGTCGCCTCGACCAAGTCGGAGGTCAGCTCGTTGAACTTGGCTCTGGTGAGCGTGAGGTCAAGGTGCTTCGGACCGGTCTGGTCAGCCGTGATAAAGGGCAGGTTGATGGAGGAGGAGGTCACGCCGGACAGCTCGATCTTTGCCTTTTCGGCAGCCTCCTTGAGGCGCTGCATCGCCATTTTGTCGGAAGAAAGGTCAATGCCGGTCTCGGTTCTGAACGACTGCACCATCCAGTCGATGATGCGCTTGTCAAAGTCGTCGCCGCCGAGGCGGTTGTTACCGGCGGTCGCGAGAACCTCCTGCACGCCGTCGCCCATCTCGATGATGGAAACGTCGAAGGTGCCGCCGCCGAGGTCATATACCATGACCTTCTGGTCGTTTTCTTTGTCTACGCCGTAGGACAGCGCGGCTGCGGTCGGCTCGTTGATGATCCTCTTGACGTCCAGACCGGCGATCTTGCCTGCGTCCTTGGTCGCCTGACGCTGTGCGTCGGTGAAATAAGCCGGAACGGTGATGACCGCCTGCGTGACGGTCTCGCCGAGATAAGCCTCCGCGTCAGCCTTGAGCTTTTGCAGGATCATTGCGGAGATCTGCTGGGGTGTGTAGCTCTTGCCGTCGATGTTGACCTTGTAAGCGGAGCCCATTTCGCGCTTGATGGAAGAAACCGTGCGCTCGGGGTTGGTGATCGCCTGACGCTTTGCGACCTGACCGACCAGTCTCTCGCCGTCCTTGGAGAACGCCACGACAGACGGTGTGGTTCTCGCACCCTCCGCGTTAGCGATAACAACAGGCTCGCCGCCTTCGATAACGGCTACACATGAGTTGGTTGTACCTAAATCTATACCGATTGTCTTTGCCATAATAAAATCCTCCGTTTTCTTTTTTGCGTTCGGCGCTTCAATCCCGCCGCCCGCTGTATTGATAGTTTGATTTGTTGATCAGTTGATTATATTTGAATAAAAGCAATGAAGCGTTTCGCTAATTCGTGACCTGCACCATTGCGTGGCGGATGATCTTGTCGCCGAGCTTGAAGCCGGTCTGGAATACGGCGGCGATCTTGCCGGAGCCTAATTCCTCGTTGTCCACCATGCCGATGGCGTTGTGCAGGTTGGGGTCAAAGTCGTCGCCCACCTTGCCGTAGGACTCCACCTTGAGCTTTTCAAAGGATTTGTCCAGCTGGTTCGAGATCAGCTCGATCCCCTTGATGATTTCGGGGTCGGCGTCCTTGAGATTTTCCAAAGCCATGCGCACGCTGTCCGCAACCGGAAGCAGCTCCTTGACTGCCTTGGCGGTCGCGTCGTCATAGAGCGCCAGCTTTTCGTTGGCGGTGCGCTTGCGGTAGTTGTCATACTCCGCGGCAAGCCGCATATACTTTTCTTTTTGCGCTTCGGCGTCCGCCTCCAGCGCCTTGATCTTTTCTTCCTTTTCGTCCTTTTCTTCCGGCTCCTGTGCCGTTTCCTCAGCGGCCTTTACTTCTTCCTGCGCCGCTTCTTCCTTTTTCTTTTTGGACATCGGGATCCTCCTCACTCTTATAGTTCGATCAGCCCGTCGATCAGCTCGCCGACCGTTTCGGCTGTACATTGCAAAACAGACAGCGTGCGTGCGTAGTCTGTGCGCATGGAGCTGATGACCGCCAGCACGCCGCTGAGCGACTCATCCGCCGCGTAGCGCGCTGTTATCACCGAGCATTTGCCCAGCTCGGTGCGGCTGTTTTCGCCGCCGATCGTCACCGACACGCCCTGCGGCGCCCTGCCGAGCATTGCCGCCAAATCGTGTCCGTTCTGCAAAAATTCCCATATGCGCCGCGCTGTCTGCGGATTGCCGTCCGCCGCGTTGATCAGCCGGTCGTAGCCGCTGCGGCAGATGTTCACCTGCGCAGCCTGTGCGCATGCCTCCATGACCGCCATGAGCGGAGAGGTCATAAAAAGCGACAGCTCGCCGAAGCCTGCCGCCGCCGTTTGCACAAACGGACGGTTGACGGAGCCGAGCAGCACGCCTGCAAAGGTCTCGTTGAGCGCCTTGTCAAACACATGCAAGATCTCGGGCGTCAGCAGGAATTCACACCGGAACAGCCGCGTGGTGATCGCGCCGTTGGATGCGATCACGACCGCCATGCCGCCGTGGGCGCCGGTGGACACAAAGCTGATGCGCCGCACCCTTGCCGCGTCGCCGTCGGGCGTTGTGGTCAGCGCCACGCCGTCGGTGAGCCGTGCCAGCAGTTCCGCCGCGCACTGAAGAATGCTCTCCGGAGAATCCGCGCCTGCGCTGAGCGTGTCGCGGATAGTGGCTCTGCCGTGTTCGCTCACGGGTGTGAGCTGCATCACGTTATCCACATAGTAACGGTAGCCCAGCTCGGTGGGCACCCTGCCTGCCGATGTGTGCGGCTGGGCAATGTAGCCCTTTTCGGTCAGTTCAGCCATGTCGTTGCGCACGGTCGCGGACGAGACCTTGAGTCCCGCATCCGCCAAGAGCGATTTGGAGCCGACCGGCTCGCCGCTCCGGATATAGCGCTCAACGATCGCCGAAAGGATTTTTTGCTTTCTCGCAGCAGGTTCCAACCCATTCACCTCGTTTTCTTTTGAGGGATTAGCACTCTTGATGTACGAGTGCTAACTGCTATGGTCTTACTATACTCCTAAAGTCAGAAAAAGTCAAGCGGTTTTTGAAATTTTTTCAAAACAATCATATTTTTCACGGTTCTGTCACATGGCTTCAATGCATAATTCTTAA
>ONGI01000022.1 GCA_900317315.1 uncultured Eubacteriales bacterium | reverse complement strand
TTGATTATACCTATCTTTTCATATACCTTCCAACTTTGAGGCAGAAACTTTTTGTTTCTGCCTCAAATCATTACAGAAAGCGACATGTTTATGAGCCATTCCATCGGATTATATCTGCATATTCCCTTTTGCAGACGCAAGTGTGCCTACTGCGATTTTTTCAGCGGCACCGGCACGCAGGCGGATTTTGACGTCTACACAAGGGAGCTGACCGAAAAGCTTCATTATTGGGGACAAAACGTACCGGAGCCTGTCGGCAGCGTCTACTTTGGCGGCGGCACGCCGAGCGTATTGGGAACCAATCGGCTGTGCGCCCTGCTCGATGCGGTCAAAAACGACTTTTCTGTGGACAAAAACGCCGAAATCACCTTGGAGGTCAATCCCGAAAGCGGCAAGACACTCGACTTTGACACGCTGCGGCAAACGGGCTTTAACCGCGTTTCGGTCGGCATGCAGTCCGCTATTGCCCGGGAAATCAACATTCTCGGCAGAATCCGCGTTTTGTGCCGACTGCAGTGTTCGGCACATTTCCTCTTATATATTGAAAATCGAGGAAGGCACGCCGTTTTATTCTAATAAGGAATTATTAAGCCTGCCCGACGAGGACGAACAGGCAGAGCTGTATCTCTTTGCCGTGGATTATCTGAATCGTCTCGGCTATGCGCAGTACGAAATCTCCAACTTTGCCCAACCCGGCTTTGAGAGCCGTCACAACACGCTCTACTGGCGCTGCGGCGCGTATATCGGCATCGGTCCTGCGGCGCATTCCTTTTACCATGGTAAGCGCTTTCACTACGCGCGCAGCATGCAGGCGTTTTGCAACGATCTTCTCACCGACGACGGCAGCGGCGGCGACAGCGAGGAATACATCATGCTGGCGCTCCGGCTCTGCGAGGGCTTGGTGTTTGCAGACTATGAACAGCGCTTCCAAAAACCGCTTCCGGCTGAGCTGCACCGAAAAATCGAAAAATATGTAAAGCTCGGTCTGATGGAAGCAGACGGACAGCACGCCTGCTTTACCCCAAAGGGGTTTTTGGTATCCAACATGATCCTGACAGATTTGCTTTGAAAAAACTGCTGCTTCTTTTTGACTTGATTTGACTAAACTTGACTATACTGCGGTTCCGTTTTGGTTCCGAAAAACAGCTCCTGTGTTCTGCTTGCAGCAAAACGCAGGAGCTGTTAATTTATTCTGTTTTCAATATTTTGTACGCCGTTTTGAAATAACGGAGCAACAGAACGGACTGAACGATACCCAAAAGGCTGCCGAAGATCTCAAATACGGCTGCGCCGATGTTTGCCAGCGTGCCGCCGACCACCAGAATATACACACTGCCGCAGGTCTGGAGAACAAAAAAGGTCGTGATGACAGCGTAGATAATGCCGCCGCGTTTGTCCATTTCGGGATGGTCGAGTTGCTTGCAAAGGCTGCGAAGTCCCTCCAAAATATAAACATCCGCCAGCAGCGCCGTCAGGGTGACAAGCAGGTCGGAGATGCTCTGCACCTCTTTATTCAAGACAAAAACGGTACTCGCCGTTATAATCAACAGCGTGAGGATAATGGAATAGAACGAGACCTTGAAGTTGTCATCCTCAGCGCTTGCCCTGCGTGAACTGACCAGACAGAGGATATAGCCAACCACCTTGATGACGATCGCCGACAGCGCGGAACCATATATCACAATTAGTAAGAAACCGGACAAGCTCTCTCCAAGTTGTTCCGCAAACAAATAGACGACCGAAGTGGCGCCTGCTGTGAGTATGATAAAAAACTCGCAGATCAAAAACATGATCTCTGCAAGCATCAGCGTCTTTGTACTTTTGAGCGATTTTGGATACGTCATACCAATGCTCCTTTGGGGATTTTCTATTGTCATTTTAAGTGAAAAAAGAGAATTTGTCAATGGATGAATGAATATTATCCAATAATCCACTTGATTTTGTAATTAATTTTGGTATAATAGATTATATATATGGTTTAAAAACGGAGGATATTGTGAATAACGTACGTCAATTACCTCAAAAAATCCAAAGTCTTGATTTGAGCTGGATGATCCCCGCCGGCTTCGGGCTTTCGTGTGCGCTGCTCGCGGCAAGCGTCATCCTGCTGTTCGTCCGAGGAACAAGCGGTATGGAGAATATTTGGATGTTCAGCATCGGCGCCGACGTTTTTTGTCTGGCTGTCTGCGTCATGCTCTCGTTCAGCTGCGTGCTCAACTACAAAAACCGCAACGACCATACGCGCGTGTTCGTCACGCTGCTGACGGTCAATGCGGCGGCGCTGTTTTTGGATGAAGCCGCATGGCTCGTGCAGGGCATCGCGCCGCTGCGGCTCCTCAACCGGATCATCAATGTGCTGTTCTTTATGATAGGTCTGGTGCTGGTCTATCTGTTCTGGCAATACCTGCGGCGCGTGCTCAAAATGGAAAACAGCATGATGACTGCCGCCGATGGTATTTTGAACCTGCTGCTGATCCCCTCGCTGCTGCTGTGCGCGGTAAATTTGATTTATCCGTTGTATTTTTCGGTGGATGCAGGCGGCTACTATATGCGCACCGACAAATGGTATATCAGTCAGGTATATCTCTACTTTGCCATTCTGATCGTTATTTTGGAGTTGCTGATGTCGCAGGCATCCAAACGCGACAAGCTGGTAGCGATCTCTTTCATCGCTATCCCGCTGGCAAATCAGGCGCTGACACAGACGTCCTTCGGCATTTCCACGCAATACGCTGCCATGCTGGTGTCGATCGTGCTGATTTACGGCGTGCTGTTTGCCGACCGCGAAAAGGAGTTTTCCACCACCGAGACCGAGTTGGGCGTCGCCACGCGCATACAGGCAAACATGCTGCCCACGACCTTTCCGTTTTTGCCGGAGCGCAGTGAATTCGATCTCTACGCGTCCATGACGCCTGCCAAGGAGGTCGGCGGCGACTTCTATGACTTTTTTATGGTGGATGAGCATCACCTCGCGCTGGTGATGGCGGATGTGTCCGGCAAGGGCATTCCGGCGGCGCTGTTTATGATGGCGTCCAAAATTTTGATCAAGAACCGCGTGATGACAGGCGAGTCGCCCGGCAAGGTGCTGCGCGCGGTCAACAACCAGATCTGCGAGAACAACCGCGAGGATATGTTTGTCACGGTCTGGCTGGGCATATTGGACTTGCGCGACGGCACGCTGGTGAGCGCCAACGCCGGTCATGAATATCCCATCCTAATGGCACCGGACGGCGATTTTGAGCTGCAAAAAAGCAAGCACAGCTTTGTGCTGGGCGGCATGCCGGGCATCAAATACCGCGAGACAGAAACGGTGCTGCCTGCCGGCTCCAAGCTGTTTTTGTACACCGACGGCGTTCCCGAGGCAGAGAACCAGGACGAGGAGCAATATGGCTACAAACGGTTTTTGGAGGCGCTGAACAACCAAAAGAACGGCACGCCGCAGGAGCTGCTGGCGGCTGTGGAGAACAGCGTCAAGGGCTTTGTGAAGGATTACATACAATTTGACGATTTGACGATGCTCTGCGTACATTACACAGGCAAAAAGGAGGAAAACCCCGATGAAAGAACTGACAGTTGATGCAGCTGTTGAAAATATTGAAGTCGTTACCGATTTTGTCAACGAACAACTGGAAGCGCTGCACTGTCCCGTCAAGGCGCAGACGCAGATCGCGATCGCGATCGACGAGCTGTTCGGCAATATCGCGCGCTATGCCTACACGCCCGACATCGGCAAGGCGACCGTGCGCTTTTCGGTGGAGGAAAATCCGCTGGCGGTGATCATCACCTTTATCGACCACGGCGTCCCGTTCAATCCGCTGGAGCAGGCGAACCCCGACATCCACGCCTCGGCAGAGGACAGACCGATCGGCGGCTTGGGTATCTTCCTCGTCAAAAAAACAATGAATTTGGTCGAATACGAATATAAAGACGGACAAAATATTTTGAAAATCAAGAAGAATATCGAATAGAAAAGGAACCCGGACAACATGAAAAACAACGGACAAATAATCAGCAAGCTGTTTCGAAAATCGGTTGTCAGCATCATTCTGGCGGCGATCGCCACCATGCTGGGCATCGTGATCGACGGCATTGTGATCGGCAGATTTTTGGGCAAGGACAGCATGGCTGCCTATGGTCTGGTGACGCCGGTCATCAACCTCGCCACGGCGTTCAGCGGCATTCTGGCGACCGGCGCACAGATCATCTGTGCCCAGCGGCTGGGCGCAGGCAAAAAAGAAAAGGCGCGGCAGGCGTTTTCGATGTGCATGATCATCACCGTTTGCGTGGCAGTACTGATGATGGCGGTCGTGCTGATTTTCAGGGATGACATCAGCGTGCTGCTCGGCGCAAGAGGCAATTCGGCGCATTTGAAGGCGCTGACCTCCGACTATCTGCTCGGCTTGGTGTTCTCGTTCCCCTCAGTTTTGTTTTTGTTTGAATTCAACTCCCTGATGCGTCTGGACGGCGACCCCAACCGCGTGATCGTGGCGGTCGTGGTGATGACCGCCATGGACGTTGCAGGCGATCTGGTGAACGCGCTGGTCGTGCACGGCGGCATGCTCGGCATGGGCATCACCACCTCCATGAGCTATTTTGCCGCGCTGGTGATCATGCTGCTGCATTTTACCAAAAAGGACATCATATTCAAGTTTTCGTTCAGGGGCTTGCGCCTCAGGGACATGGCGGAGATCTTTATCACCGGTTCCTCCTCGGCGATCGGCTCCGCTTCCTCCATGCTGCGCAACACGGTGCTCAACCAGATCATGGTCGCTGCCATCGCGTCCAGCACCGCTGTGGCGGCGCTCGGCGTTGTAAACACGGTCTACAGCTTTACCTCCTCCACCATGCTCGGCGTCGCCATGACGACCGCCATGATCGCCGGCATGATCTTGGGCGAGCAGGACCGCGTGGCAGCGGAGTCGCTGGTAAAGGTGACGGTCAAAACCTCGCTGGTGGTCGGCGCTGTGCTGATGGCTATACTGATGATTTTTGCAAACTTTATCGCTGGCGCCTTCGGCGGCAGTGACGGCGCAAAAATGGTGGAGATGGCAACAAAGGGTCTGCGTATCTACGCCGCAAGCATCATTTTTTACGGCTTGAACGTCGCTTTCATCAACTATACGCAAGGCATGCGCCGCGCGTTTTTGTCGGGGCTGTTCTGCTTTCTTGACAACTTTGTTTTTATCGTCATTCCGGCGCTGGCGCTGTTCCGTGTGCTGGACGCCGACGCGGTCTGGTGGTCTTTTCTTATCGGAGAATCCGTCAATCTGCTCACTGTCTGCCTGATGGCAGCGGTAAAAAAACGCGGTTTCCCGTTTCGTGCCAAGGACTTTCTGTTCCTGCCTGCCAAATTCGGCGTGCCACAGGAAAATGTGCTCGACTTTACGATCACAGACAAGGAGCAGATCACTTCGGCCTCCGCTTCCGTATCGAATTTCTGTCTGCAAAAGGGCGCTACCGAAAAGCAGAGCATGCTGCTCGGTCTGTTTGTGGAGGAGCTGAGCGCCAATATCGTGCAGTATGGCTTTGCCGACGGCAAGAGCCACAGCATTGATGTGCGCGTGCTGAAAAACGACGACACGTGGACGCTGCGCGTGCGCGATGACTGCAAGCGCTTTGACCCGGTGGAATGGATTAAGCTGCACGAAAATGACGACAAAACCAAAAATATCGGTATTCGCATGGTCTGCGGTATGGCAAAAAACGTGCAATACCTCAGCACGATGGAGTTAAATAATATCACACTTTCTATATAATTATTGTAAGGAGTTTTTATCATGAACATCAAAAGAAAGCAATCCAACACAACTCTGACCGTTACCGTAAACGGCAGGATCGACACCGCTACCGCTCCCGAATTTGAAAACGGCGTCAAGCCGTATCTCACCGGTATCACCGAACTGATCCTCGACTTTAAGGGCGTCAACTACGTTTCCTCCGCCGGTCTGCGCGCACTGCTCTCGCTCCAAAAAACCATGATGAAGCAGGGCGAAATGAAGCTGGTGAACGTTTGCGAGGCAGTGGTGGATGTGTTTGAAGTGACCGGCTTTGACGAAATCTTGACTTATAACGAATAAGAGGGTAACTTGGCAATGATCATTGAATTACTGGAACAATATACACAAGAAAACCCCAACGCCGCCATTCTGTTTGACGAGGCGCACACAAAGGGTATCACCTATGCGCAGCTCGACGACATGAGCGGCAGAGTCTATGCCTATCTCAACGATAACGGCGTCGGCAAAGAGGATTTTGTGCTGATCAACCTGCCCAGAGGCATCATGCCGGTGATCGCCATGCTCGGCGTCTGGAAGGCAGGCGCTGCCTGGGCGCTGGTGGAGGACACCTACGCACCCGAGCGTATCGACTACATCCGCAAGGACTGCGGCTGCAAATTTGAGCTGAACGCCGACACCTGGGAAAAGGTCATGGAGACCGACCCAAAGTCCGGTCACGAGACCGTTGACGACCACGATGCGGCTTATGCCATCTACACCTCCGGAACCACCGGCAATCCCAAGGGCGTTTTGCATGAATACGGCAATTTGAAGCGCGCGATCGAGTCGATCCGTCTCAACGGAGAAAACCCCTTTAGGGGCAGCGACCGACTCGCCCTGCTGGCGCCGCTGAACTTTGTCGCCTCGGTCATCGTCATTCTCGAGGTGCTGAGCATTTGCGGCGGCAAGATGTTTATCGTCAACTACGCGACCATCAAAAATCCCTTGGCGCTCAAGCGGTTCTTCCTCGAAAAGCGCATCAGCATCACCTTCCTCACGCCCTCCTATGTGCGCATGCTCGGCAACCAGACCGGACCGTTCCTGCGCATGCTCTTTGTGGGCAGCGAGCCTGCCAACAACATCTTCAACAAGAATCTCGATTTGATCAATATTTATGCGGCGAGCGAGAGCGGCTTTGCCGTGGGCGTATTCAAGATCGACAAGGCATATGAGACCTGCCCGATCGGCAAGCCCGAGATAGAGACCAAGATCACCCTGATCACCGAAGAAGGCACCGAAGCCGAGGACGGCGAGATCGGCGAGCTCTGTTTTGAGAATCCGTATGTGCGCGGCTACATCAATCTGCCCGAGGAGACCGAAAAAGCGTTTGTGAACGGCGTCTATCACACCGGCGACCTCGCGCGCAAGGACGCAAACGGCAACTATGTGCTGCTCGGCCGCTCCGGCGATATGATCAAGATCAACGGCAACCGCATCGAGCCTGCCGAGATCGAAGCTTCGGTCAAGCAGGTGCTCGGCATCGACTGGGCAGCGGCACGCGGCTTTGAGGAAAACGGCAAGAGCTATCTCTGCGCCTACTACACCGCCGATGTGGAGGTCGATCGCGACAAGATGCGCGAGGAGCTTGCGCGCCGTCTCCCCTACTACATGATCCCTTCCTACTACATCAAGATCGACAAGGTGCCCCTCAAGCCCAACGGCAAAATGGACAGAAAAGCTCTGCCGCAGCCGGACGCCTCCGACTTCAAGACCGATTACGCCGCGCCCGAGACCGAGACGCAGCAGAAGATCTGTGCTGCTATGGAAAAGGTGCTGGGTCTTGACAAGGTGGGCATCAACGACGACTTTTATGAGATGGGCGGCGACTCGCTCAGCTCTATCCGCGTGATCACCGAGAGCGACCTGCCGGGTCTGAACGCAGGCGAAGTGTTCAGAGGCAGAACGCCGCAGAAGATCGCCGCGCTCTATGAAGAGCGACAGGCAAACAGCGACGGCGAGGCGCCCGAGGTGAAGAACGCGCGCTCTATGGAAAAGGATCATCCGCTCACCACCGAGCAGCTCTATATGGTGGACTATCAGCTCTATACGCCCAAATCGACCATGTACAACCTCTTCTCCATGATGAAGATGGACAAGGATACGTTTGATATGGAGAAGATGGCGCAGGCTATGCACACCGCTATCCGCCATCACTCCGCACTGCTGACCACCTTCCGCTTTAACGACGACGGCGAGATCGTCCAGCGCTACACGCCCGAGATCCAGCAGGATATCCATGTGGAAAAAATGAGCGAATTTGAATTCAACGCCATCAAGGATACGCTGGTGCAGCCGTTTAAGATCATCGGCGGCTGTCTGCACCGCTGCCGTGTGTTTGAGACCGAAAAGAACGGCTATGTGTTCTTCGACGTACACCACACCCTGTTTGACGGCACCTCGCTCAAGGTATTCATGGGCAACGTCGGCAAGGCGTATATGGGTATGCAGCCCGAGAGCGATTTGTATTATCTCTTCCTCCAAAACCGCGAGGACGCCGAAAAGACCGAATTTTATGAGGAGAGCCGCCTCTACTTTGAAGAGCGCTTTGACGGCGTGAAGTGGTCGAGCTATCCCAAAACCGACCACGAATCACGCGAAAACGAGATGGGCGAGCTGTTTGCGCCGCTCGGCATTGAACAGCCGCAGATGAAGGCGATCGAGCGCCAGTATAAGATCAGCCGCAACGAGTTCTTTATCACCGTTGCCGCGCTGGCGATCTCTATCTACAACGAAGAGGACAACATCAAGCTGAGCTGGATCTACAACGGCCGCGAGGATATGGAAGCCATGAACACCGTCGGTCTGCTGTTCCGCGATCTGCCGGTAGGCGTCAAGCTCACAAATGACATGACGCTGCGCGAGCTGTTCTCCGACGTACATGTGCAGGTGCAGAAGGGCATCGAGCACAGCTGCTACCCGTATGTGGACATTCACGACCAGGCAGGCGGCGAGGAAGCGGCCTATCTGCTCTATCAGCGCGACATCCGCGACATGGGCGGCATGGACGGCATGGATGTGGAGACGATCGACATCCGCCAAAACCAGGCGGCGTCGCAGACCCTGCTGGATATGGAGATCCTCGACGGTGAGGACGGCTTGATTTTGATGATCGACTACACCGCCAGCCTGTATGACGACGAGAGCATGGATCGCTTCAAGGATATTTTTGTCCGCGTGGCGCAGGCTTTGGTGACGCATAACTCACAGACAGACGTGACGATCGGCGAGATCCGCAGGCAAAACAGCAACAAAATGAGCTTCTTTGATATCATTGCCGCTGTATTCGGGAGAAAGAAATGAATCTAAACAGCAAAAACGAAGCGCAAATAGTAATTCGCAGCCGCTATGGCGAGAACCGTCCCATCACGGGCGAGTATGACGAAGCACTTGCCGCGCATTGCAAAAACGGGACCTTTGTTGGCGGCAGAGCCGGAAACAGCCTTGTGTTTAAGGGCATTCCCTTTGCCAAGCCGCCCACCGGCAGCCTGCGCTGGCAGGCGCCGCAGCCTGTAGAGGCGAGCGACGGCGTATTTGAGGCATATTATAACGGAAAATCGCCGATCCAAACCGAATGGCGAACCGAGATGGCGTCGTATTATCCGCAGGGCGAGGACTGCCTGTATCTCAATATTTGGCTCAACGATACCGACAAAACGCCCGACAAGCCGGTCATGGTGTTCTTCCACGGCGGCTCCTACGGCTGGGGCGGCACGGCGGATCCGCTCTATGACGGAAAAAGCTTTGTCAGCAAGCAGAGCGACATCGTTTTGGTGACGGTCGGCTACCGCATCGGTCTGATGGGCTTTGTGGATTTCAGCAGCGTCAAGGGCGGCGAAGCGTTTCCCGACGCGCCGAACCTCGGTCTGCTCGACCAGATCGAGGCGCTGCGCTGGATCCAGGACAACATCGCCGCGTTCGGCGGCGACCCCGGCAACGTGACCGTCTTTGGAGAATCCGCCGGCGGCGGAAGCGTTTCGCTGCTGCCGATCATTCCGCGTGCGACCGGGTTGTTCAAACGCGTGATCGCAGAGAGCGGCTCGGTGGCGCTCACCTTTTCCAAAAAGGAATGCCAAGCCTTTACCGCGCATCTGCTCAAAGAAACCAAAGCCAAATCCATGCAGGATCTGATGCACATGACCGAGCACGAGCTGATGCTGGTCAACGAAAAAATCAACCATCTCAACAACTTTCCGCAGCGCGACGGCAGGCTGATCCCGCTCGACCCCTATCTTCCGTATGAGAACGGCGAGACCGTCGGCGTCGATATGATGATCGGCACCAACTCCGACGAAATGAATTATTGGATCGGCGAGATTGGCGGCGTGGTACCCTACCGCTTTACGATCCCCGTCAAGTTTGAGAACGACATGAAAGTCCTGAGCCACGGCGAGAAGAAGCGCGTCAAGCTCTTTATGGACGGCTTGAAGGGTCACAGCATGTGGCGCATGACGGAATTCTATAATGAACTCATGTTCCGTCTGCCGGCGATCCGCCAGGCGGAGGAGCATGCCAAAAACGGCGGCAAGGCGTATATGTATTATTGGACAAAGCCCTCCGTCCTGCCGCTGCGCAAGGCGTGCCATGCCGTGGAGCTTGCCTATGTGTTCGGCAATCTGGACGAAACCATCTACACCGGCGAGCGCGCCGACGAGGAGCTGTCCGATACCGTCATGCAGATGTGGACAAACTTTGCCCGAACCGGCGATCCTTCGACCGAAAGTCTGGAATGGCAGCCCTATGATGAGAACAGCCGCATTTCGATGATCATCTCCGGTGAACCGCACACCTCGAGAGACGTTCTGCAAAGACAGCGGAAGCTGCTCTCTCCCCTGCTAACGCGCATGATCAATCCTTCCTATGCAACGCTGGACCTCAACGTCCCGTTTGTGCGCAAGGCAATAGCAGGCGGTCTGATGGTTCTGTCGGGCGTGGCTGCGGCTGCCTATTTTGCCGTTAAGCTTATTGACAATGATTAGGAGGAATAAACATGAGCAAACTCTCATCCAATCAGACAAAAACCAAATCATCCGGTTCCTTTTTTCGCTCCAATCCGGTGATGAACCGTCTGAACAAAATGGACGTCGTGAGTGCCGCACCGGATGAAAAGGCAGCCGGTTACGGCAGGATCACCGTCAAAACCGCCTACTTTTTGCTGATGACGGTCGTGGGCATGCTGGCTTATTTGACGCTGAACCAACTGGTATTTTCGGGACAGGCGCAAACGCTGAGCATTGCATACAAGGGCTTTACCTTTACGACCTCGGTGATGACGATCATCTTTGCCGCTGTTGCAGGTGTTCTCGCCATTATCACGCAGCTGATCGCCGCGTTTGTGCCGGCGAGCATTCCCGTTACCGGCACCGTTTATTCCATGTGCCAGGGGTTCATTATTTCATTTTTGGTATTCACCGTCATCAAGGGCTATGAATATCTCGGCTTGCTCGCGCTCGCCATCACGGTCGTCGTGGTGTTCACCATGTCGATCCTCTACACGACCGGCGTGATACGCGTGACAAAGAAGTTCAAGATGGTGCTGATGACGCTGCTGTTCGGCATGATCGGCATCTCGCTTTTCAGCTTGATCGGTTTTTTGATCCCGCTCACCAGACCCTTTGTCAGCTCGATCCTGGGCAATTTCTGGGTCTCGATCGCTCTGACGGTATTGTCTCTCATTATCGCATGCCTGTTTTTGATCTCCGACTTTGCCGTTATCGACCATGTGGTAGAGAACAGAATGCCTGCCAAATATGAGTGGATGGCTTCCTTTGGCTTGGCGTTCACCATTCTGTGGATCTATGTAAAGATTCTTGACCTGCTCATTCAGATCGTCGGCAAGAGCAAGAAATGACCGGGCAAAAGGAGTTGCTGTTATGAGATTTCCAAATGCCTGCAAGGGCTTGAAAAAAATATTTTTTGCCGAGCTGATTTCGCTGATCGCACTGGTGCCGTATGCGGTTTCGCTGGTGCTGATACAGTTTTTGCCGGAAGAGATCGATAAAAACAACGCCGAAATGCTGCCGGCTGAAGTGGTGGTGACCATCTTGTCGATCTTGTCGCTGGTAATGATGACGGTAGCCTATGTGCTCAACGTTATCGGCTATGTCACCGCCTCTAAGGACAATGAAAGCTTTAAAAAAGCAATGCTGCTGACGATCGCCGGCATGGTGCTGACGGTCGTTTCGGGAATCATGGAGAATGCAAACGGCAATCCCATCCTCACCAACACCTTTGATTCCATGGAGAATATCCTCGATCTGCTGATCACACTGATGACGATCTCGGGCATTGTGACGTTGTCGGTCACCTACGGCGACCTGAGAATGGTGGAAAGCGGCAAGGCGCTCTTCAAGTTCCTGTTCGCCATTTATTTGCCGACGCTGATCGCCTATGTGTTCGTCTACCTGCTGCGCAACACCCGTTCGGCGGCGATCCTTGCCGTGACGGTCACGTTTATCAGCTTTGCGCTCAACACGGTTTATTCCTTGCTGTATCTGCGCTATCTGTACCGCGCCGTGAATATGCTGGAAGAATGATCTGATATAACGAAAATCACAGAGGGCTCTCCGACGTTTGCCGGGGAGCCATCTGTTTTTGGAAGTGTCCTCTGTTATCCTTTTCTGTCAAATAGAGCCGTTTTGCTCAGAAAATATTGCAACACAAAAAGAAAAATGGTATAATTTGATTTGTATATAAAAGAAATAATCGAAGAAACCGAGGTACTTGTATGGATTTTGATTTTTTGGATTATCTTGACTTTTCGACGCCCTCGAGCACGGCGTTCGCCATCTATGCCATCATCGTCTACAGCATCACGGTCATCGCCGAATGGCGCATTTTGGTGAAGGCGGGCGAAAAGGGCTGGAAATCGCTTATTCCGTTTTATAATCTCTATGTCTCTCATGAGATAGTCGGCATGGCGCCCACCTGGTTTATTCTCGAAGTCGTCTTTTGGGTGACCGAGGTGATACTCGAAATACTGGAGGAGCTTTTCTCGCTGCCCCCGGAGGTGGCGCTGGTCATCGGCAGTGTTATCGCTGCGTACACCGTTTTGTCCGAGGTCATCCATATCATCAAGCTCTGCAAATGCTTTGGAAAGGGCAGGGGCTTTGCCGTCGGCATGATCCTTATCCCCTATGTGTTCTCGGCGATCATCGCGTTTGACCGCTCCGTCTACACCATGCCCGCAAACGCACATCACGGCAAGGAGGAAGCATGAAACAGGAAGATTTAGCATTTTACGGCGCCTTTGCACCCAAGCTGCAAGAAATACACGACCTGATGCTGCATGAGATACAGGCGATTCTCGACAGCATCAGCACCGATTCCGAAACAGCGCCTGCGGAGCATTTGAAGTGCCGCATCAAGAGCGCCGAAAGCCTGAAGGAAAAGCTGCGCAAAAACGGTCTGCCGCAGACGCCTGCCGCCGGACTGCAACACCTCTCCGACGTGGTGGGCGCCCGCGTGGTGACACACTTTATCGGCGACATCTACACCGTGCTGGAACGGTTGGAGCAGAGCGACAAATGGCAGATCAAAAAGGTGAAGGACTACATCGCCAATGCCAAGCCAAACGGCTACCGCAGTTTGCATGTGATCCTCACCATGCCCTTTGGTGTGGGCGGTATCGAAACCATCGACACCGAGATCCAGATGCGCACCATTGCCATGGACTGCTGGGCGAGCCTGGAGCATCAGCTGAAATACAAAAAGAACATCCGCAACACCGCCCTGATCGTGGACGAGCTGAAACGCTGCGCGGACGAAATGGCGTCCACCGACCTGTCTATGCAGACGATCAGAGATTTGATTCAACGAGGTTAAATATGAAGGTACTGTATGCAGAGGACGAACGGCAGCTTTCGGTCGCCGTCGCAGAAATATTAAAAATGGAAGGCTTTGAGGTCACGGCTGTCTATGACGGCGGACAGGCGCTGGACGCGCTGGAGAAGGACTTTTTTGACGCGGTGATCCTCGATATCATGATGCCCGTTGCCGACGGCATGGAGGTATTGCGCCGCATGCGCGAAAACGGCGACCACACCGCCGTGCTCATGCTGACCGCCAAGGCGACGCTCAACGACCGTATTTCGGGTCTGACATCCGGTGCGGACGACTATCTTGCCAAGCCGTTTGCCATGAAGGAGCTGGTGGCGCGGCTGAACTCGCTGATCCGCCGCAACAGCGATTACCGCCATTCGGTCGTCAAATTCAGCAATATCGAACTGGATTCCAACACCTGCGAGCTGAAATCCGACAAGGGCAGTCTGCGGCTCAACAACACCGAAGCCGAGCTGCTGACCTTTTTGATTTACAACGCCGGAAAATATTATTCCGCAGAAGAAATAAACGAGTCCGTATGGAACGGCAAAGAAAGCCCCGAAAAGGCGGAGCTGTATGTGTTCTACCTCAAAAACAAGCTCCGTCAGATCCACTCCGCCGCAGGTATCCTCATGGACGGCGACAGGTATGCGCTGGGAGAATAACCGATGAAAAAACTGAGAAAAAAGATCGTTATCGGCGTTTTCATCTCGTCAACGCTCGTGTTTGCAATGACGATCATGCTGTTTGATCTCTCCACCATCATACACATCAATCAGCGCGCGGACTCCATCACCGGACTGATCCAACGCTATAACGGCGAGCTGCCGCCGCCGAACGAATACGCAAAGCTCAGCGATAACGAAAAAATCCACCTGTATAACTACGACGAGGACTCGCCCTACCGCATTCGCTATTTTGTCGCAGACATCACAAACGACACCGTTACTGCCGATTTAGAGCATATCGCCGCTGTTTCGTACACCGAAGCCGAAGAAATGGCACAGCAGGCGCTGCAACGGAACAACCGGATCGGCACGATCGAGGAATACCGCTACCGCGTGACAGACAACCGCGAGCGCGTGATATTCTTGGACTGCTCTGCCGATCTGTCCAACATGCACATGCTCAGCCTGTTGATCTCGCTGATCGCACTGGCGTTTATCCTGATGATCACCGTGGTGTTTTACTTCCTCTCCTACCGGATCGTGCGGCCGTTTGAGGAGAACGCGCGCATGCAAAAGCAGTTTATCACCGACGCGAGCCATGAGCTGAAAACGCCGCTGGCGATCATCTCCGCAAATGCCGAGGTGCTCGCCTACAAGGACGGCGAAAATGAGTGGATAAACAACATCACCGAGCAGGTGACGCGCATCAGTGAGCTGGTGAACGAGCTGCTCACCCTCAACCGCCTGGAGGAGGTCGAGGTCGCCGTCGGCATTGAACCGGTGCCGCTCAGCGACATAATGAACAAAACCGCCGACAACTTTGCCGAGGTGTTCAACAGCAAGCACGTGCTGGCAGAGCGCCGCATTGAGCCGCAGGTGGTGCTCAACGGCAATCCGTCACAGCTGGAACGCTTGGTCTCGGTGCTGGTGGAGAACGCCTCCAAATACGCCTCCGAGAACGGCAGGGTCGTGCTGACACTCAAAAAAGAAATGCGTTACACCACCATGACGGTGTTCAATACCTGTGAGATTGACGAGGAAGCGGACTACAAGCACCTGTTTGACCGCTTCTACCGTCCCGATACCTCGCGCACCTCCAAAACCGGCGGACACGGCATCGGCTTGAGCATTGCCAAGCGCATCGTCACCCTGCACAACGGCACCATTGAAGCGGTGCCCGGCAACGGCGGACTCACCTTTCACGTAAAGCTTTCAAACAAAATGAAGGCAGCAAAGGAGGAAAAACATGGAAGTTAAAACCAGACGGCTGGAAAACAACGTGATCACACTGGGCACCGGCATCATCGCGTTCAGCATTTGGGCACTGCTCAAATATGCCATGACATTTTTTTCCGACCTGTCCTATGCGGACGAAATGTCTGCGGGAGCCAGGGTGATTTTTTTCGCCAGTGTCATTGTGATCTCCCTGACAGATGTTCTGTTCCACTTTTATATCGGCGTTTCGGCGCGCAGTGAAGGCAAGGGCAAGAAAAAATCGCCGCTCTATTTGGTTTTGACCGCATTTATCATCATGGTGTACCTGGTCGCTATCGTGTTTGAGATCTATTTTCTGCTCCAAGAAAAAAACCTTTTTTCGATTTTTGTCACCACACTGGTCGATGTGACCTCCACCGTCATCTTTATCGAAATGTTTGTCTACGCTGTGCAGCTTCGCCGCATCAGACGGCAAAAACGCCAAAAGGAGGCAATGGTATGAATCCTGATTTTCACTACTACGCCACCTACTGCGCGGCACAGCTTGCGGGTTATACGCATGAAGAAAGCGTTGCCATTGCGCGCAGCGACCAATTTGTGGATCTGTGCAGCGTGACCTTTCTCGGCAAGGTGAATGCGCCGCTCTCCGCCGCAACAACACAATTGCAGCTGGAATTGATGCAAGCGCCGACGGACATTATCGGCTTGCAGAATATCACGCGCATTTGGTCGTCCTTCCACTTTCTCCCCTACGACCTGTACGCCGAGCCGAAAAGGAAGTGCTCCAAGCGCTACAAAAACAAATATCGCCTGATTTGCAGACCGAACGGCGATCTGGTTCGGGAGACCGTCATGCTCGCCAAGGGAAAGAGCCCGGAGGCGGTCGGCATCGCCATGCATGTGCTCGCCGACACGTGGGCGCACCAAAACTTTGCCGGCACGCCGTCGCTCGTCATCAACAATACCAACTACTGGTTTTATGAGCTGTTTGAGGAAAACGGCGGTTGGCGCGAGAAGAAGATCGCCTTCCGTCACAGTGCCTCCACGCCCGACGATTTGGACAACAGCCTTTATACGGCGAGCATCTATGTCAACAGCGAAAAATCCATTATGAACCTCGGTCACGGCAGAGCCGGTCATCTCCCCGACTACAGCTTTGTCCGCTACAAGTATCTGCCTGCCTGGGGCGACTACGAGGAGATCGTCAAGGATAATCCCTCCGACTACCTGCATGCCTTTTGTCAGATGATCGAGGCGATGCGCTATCTGCGCGGCGACAAGGAGGACTTTGTCTGCAACCGTTACGACACGCAAAAGATCGCGCCCTACGAAGCGAGGATCAACAGCATTCTTCGCAAGCGGCAGCTCGATTCCTCCGCCGACTGGAAGGCACTCGGCGAAGAGCTCTCCGGACAGGAGATCCCGCCGTTTGACATCAGCGTCTTTCGGTCCGGCTACAGCGCCGCCGCCAAAAACGAAAAGGACGACACCGTGCTCGGCAGATTCATCATCGCCGCACTGGCGCAGAAAAGCATGGTGACCAACCGGATCTATCAGTCCGGCAGCAAGCTGGCAGGCTATTCCGTCGATTACCGCAAGCGAGTTTTTTGGGTCGATAAGGCATACAAAATGCTGATCAACAGCAAAGGAGGCGACGCCAAATGAGTTTTTTTCAGCGGTTTAAGAGTATATTGGCAGGCATTTTGATGCTGTTCTTTGTGGCGCTGCTGCTGCTCCTACCGAATGAAGCCTATTATCTGGTGGCAGGCGTTCTCGGCTTGATGCTGATCATTTACGGCATTCGTCTGCTGTGGTATTACCTTACCATGGCGCGGCACATGGTCGGCGGCAAAACCATCCTCTATCAGTCGGTTATCGTGATCGATTTGGGCTTGTTCAGCTCTACCCTGATGTCGGTCTCCTCTGCGATGGTGATCTTTTATTTGCTCGGCATCTACGCGTTTACCGGCGCCATTTCGATTTTGCGCGCGTTTGAAGCCAAAAAATACGGCGGCTCCTGGAAGCTCAAGCTCATCACCGGCGTGATCGGCTTGGCGTTAGCCATTACGCTGGTCGTGCTGGGCTTCGCCTTCGGCTTGACACAATATCTGGTGTACGGCTTTTGCCTGAGCCTTGTCTACTCCGCTGTTGTCAGGATCATTTCTGCTTTCCGACAAACTGCGGTGGTTTACATTCAGTAAAAACAATCGATTTGGAGGTGACGCAAATGCGTGTGACATACAACAAAAAACAAGTGATACGCTATCTGCTGTGGACGTTTGGGATCGCCTATATCATCCAAATCGCCGCTGCGATCGTGTATCTTCATGTGAATCTCACCATCGGTCAACTGATTATAGCGGCTATGATGTTTGTCCCGATGCTAAGCGTGCGGCTGTCCGGCGCAAAGCTAAAGGACATGGGCTGGAACCCGAGGATAAAACGAAATGTCAAGCCGTTTCTGCTCGCGTGGCTGTCGCCGCTCATCTTTACCGTTATCGGTGCAGGATTGTATTTTCTGGTCTTTCCGTCGCACCTTGACCTGAGCGGACAATATGTTATCAGTGCAGCAGGCGAGGACGCGCTAAAGCAAATGGAAGCGCAGGGCTTGACCTATCCTGTGATGATATTGATCAACGTCCTAAGCAGTCTTTTCTACGGACCGTTCATCAATGCGCTTTTTGCGCTGGGCGAAGAGACAGGCTGGCGCGGCTTTTTGTTTCCGCAGCTGAAAGCGCGGTTCGGGCGCAGAAAGGGACGGCTGCTCGGCGGCTTCATCTGGGGTGCGTGGCACTGGCCGCTCATCTGGCTGATCGGTTACGAATACGGCGCCGCAACCGGCAATCAGAGCGGTTATTTCGGGTTCCCGTTCAGCGGTATGCTGCTGTTCAGCGTTATCACCATCGGCTGGGGTATTCTGCACGATTGGCTGTATGAGAAAAGCGGCACCATTTGGGCGCCGGCGCTGTTTCACGGCGCCATCAACGCAACCGCCGCTTTGCCGCTGATGATTTGCACAGCCGATACCGGCTCCGCAAGACTCCTCGGACCCGCACCCGTCGGCATACTCGCCGGACTGCCGTTTTTGGCGGTTGCCGCTGTTTT
>ONGI01000018.1 GCA_900317315.1 uncultured Eubacteriales bacterium | reverse complement strand
CGCCAACCGGGTTCAGATTCATGCACTCGCATACAATCTCTTTAACTGGTTCCGCCGCCTGACACTGCCTGAATCCATGCGAAAGGATCGTATCGACACTGTCAGACTCAAGCTGTTGAAAATTGCAGCCAGAGTAGTCAGCTCTGCAAGATATGTGTATTTTAAACTGTGCAGTTACTGTCCATACCAAAAGCAGTTTTTCGAGACTCTCGCCAATATTGAAAAACTCAGTCCGCAACTCGAATAACCGTTATCCCGTGTACCTTGACAGCTTCAAAGAAACCCCGTTCAAAGAAAAACTAAAAACCCAAGGGAGTAGTGTACCCTTTTTTCGGCGGAATACTTGGCAGGTTATCAGCTTTGCAGCTGTCTGATAATGCACAACCATTTGCAGATGCAGTTCAGGATGTGCGTGAATAATTCAGGTTAAGTTTATTATACAATAAGACAAGCTATTTTGCAAGGCTTTTTTGTTTTTTAGTGGTCAGTTGTTAACGGAGCTGAGCGGTAAGTTTGGTAGGGACGGAAAACGTCAGTGCTTTGCGGTGCTGTGACGGAAGAGGGCACGTGATGCGGTTCCTATCTCAGACGGTCAGCAATAGGACAGGTTCGCTTGCCCTCTTCCGTCACACTGCCGCCGCAATTTGCTCTAAGCAAAAGCACATCTATTCCTAAACGATTATATAAATACTACCGTCATCACAGGCAGTGTGCCACCTTCTCCTCGGGAGAAGGCTTTCGCATCGTCATGCGTTTTCCGCACTGCAAGACGTTCCCAATAGACAACAACCGTTTGCCGCTGCTGCCTGATAGGGGCAAGCCCTGCACTACGATCAACTTTTGACGTTTGCACGCAGCATGACAAATCGGAGCTAAACGATCCTTCTGACACTTTCCACATTCCGCATTCCAAAAAACGCTCACATTTTCAGCATCGCATCCATGACGAATCCGAACACCTTTCCAAAGGTCGCCTGCGGGATCTCTTCCTTGGAAAGAACGTCGAAGGACTGCTCGTCGGCGCCGATCTTGCAGAGGACGGTGCCGACCTTTTCGCCCTCCTCTACCGGCGCCTGCAGGGCTTCGGGCAGGGATATTTCGTAGTGCGCTTCATCGTCGCTCGCTTTGTTGATGACGGCGTTGGCGGTGATTTGACAGGAAAGGGGCGCTTCCTTTTGCATGCCGCCCTCTACGGGGAGCGTCTGCGGCAGGTCGTCGGGCACGGTCAATTCCTTTATCGCAAAATTAGAAAAGCCGTAGTCGAGCAGTGCCGCCGCGTCCGCGAAGCGCTGTTTGCCGGTCGCCGCGCCGAGGACAACGCCTATCAGAGAGAGCTTGCCGCGCGTTGCGGTCGCGGAGATACAGCAGCCGGCGTCGTCGGTGGTGCCGGTTTTCAGTCCGGTGATGCCCTTGTAGGTTTTGAGCAGCTTGTTTGTGTTGACGATCTGCGTCTTGCCGCCGCGCAGGTTATCCAGCCAGACGGACGTGTAGTCAAAGATTTTTTCGTGCTTTATCAGCTCGCGCGACATCAGCGCCACGTCATAAGCGGAGGTGATATGTCCCTCCTCGTCCAGTCCGTTGCAATTTTTGAAGGTGGTGTCCTGCATGCCGAGCTGCGCCGCGCGGTCGTTCATCTGCGACACAAAGGTATCCTCGCTGCCGCTCAGATGCTCGGCAAGCGCGACCGCCGCGTCATTGGCGCTCGCCACCACCGTTGCCTTGATCATGTCGTCCGCCGTCATGCTCTCGCCCGGCTCCAGCCAAATATCGCTGCCGCCCATAGACGCCGCGTGCTCGCTCGCGGTTATCGTGTCGTCCGGTTTGAGCCTGCCGCTGTCCATCGCCTCAAAAATGAGCAGCAACGTCATCACCTTGGTAATCGACGCGCAAGGGCGTTTGTCGTGCGGATTTTTCTCATAGAGAATTTTGCCTGTGGAAGCCTCCATCAGCACCGCCGCCGGCGCCGAAACGAGCTCCTCACCTGCCGCGCCGACCGTTACAACAGAAGCCGTTGTCAGCGCAAATGCCAATATAACAGATAGTACTTTCCGAAACATAAAAACACCTCGCTCCACTATATGAGCGAGGTGCCGGTAATATACAAAAACAGATGACCATTACATAATAAAAACTACGAACGAATCAAACAAACCGCGTGCGCCGAAACGCCCTCCAGCCTGCCGGTGAAGCCGAGCTTTTCCTCGGTCGTCGCCTTGACGCTGACCTGCGAGAGATCTATGCCGCAGTTTTTGGCGATGGTTTCGCGCATGGACACGATATAATCCTTTAGCTTGGGCTTTTGCGCGATGACCGTCGCGTCGATGTTGCCGATGGCATAGCCGTTTTCGGCGAGAATACGGCACACCTCACGCAGCAGGAGCATGCTGTCGGCGCCCTTGTAGGCGTTGTCAGTATCGGGAAAATGCTGTCCGATATCTCCCAGCGCGGCGGCTCCGAGCAGAGCGTCCATGATCGCGTGTGCCAGTACATCCGCATCGGAATGGCCGAGCAGACCGTAAGCGTAGGGAACCTCCACGCCGCCGAGAATCAGCTTTCTGTTTTCCGCAAAGCGGTGTACGTCGTAACCGTGTCCGATACGAATCAAGCCTCTCCCCTCCTGCTCAAAATGCTCTCCGCCAGCACAACATCCACCGGTGTGGTGAGCTTGATGTTCTCGCGGCTGCCCTCGACAATCTGCACCTCGCCGCCCATGTTTTCAATCAGCGAGCAGTCGTCGGTGACTATGCTCAAATCCTCCGCATCAGTGAGCGCAAAGGTGTAGAGCTCCTTTTCAAACACCTGCGGCGTCTGCACCGCACGCAAAACGGCGCGGTCGGGTGTTTGAAGAATCACGTTGTTTTCGTCGGCAATTTTGATGGTGTCGGTCACGGCGGTGCCGAGTGTCGCCGCGCCGGTCTCGAACGCCGCTTCGGTAACAGCGGTGATTTCCTCCGGTGTAATCAGCGGACGCGCCCCGTCATGAATCGCAAAATACTGCGCCTGTGCGGACACGGCAAGAATACCGTTCTGCACGCTCGCGGCGCGGCAGTCGCCGCCCTCGGTGACGGCGGTCAGCTTGGAGATACCGTTTTCCCGCGCCAACGCTTCGATACGCGCCATATCCTGTGCGCGGCAGACGACCACCACCTCACTGATGAGCGCACACGCCTGAAACGCGCGCAGTGTGTACAAAATCGCAGGCTGTCCCAGCAGCGGAACAAACTGCTTGCTGTCGGCTGTTCCCATTCGTGTAGAGCCGCCCGCGGCGACAATAATAGCAGATACAAATGCGCTCATAGCTAACCTCCGGAAGAAAAAAATAATGAATAAAGAATTATAAACCATATTCGGGTCGCCGCCGTTTCGGAACAGCCGCGCTGTCCGTCACAAAATCTTAACTCTCAACTCTCCGCTCTCAACGCTAACTCAAATCTTATCCAGCGCCTGCTGCAAATCGGCAATCAAGTCGTCGGCGTTCTCCAAGCCTACGGACAGGCGAATCAAATCGGGCGCTACGCCGGCTTCGCGGAGCTGTTCGTCGGTGAGCTGACGGTGGGTGTGGCTTGCCGGATGCAGGAGGCAGGTGCGCGCGTCGGCAACGTGGGTGGCGATAATCATCAGCTTGAGACTGTCCATAAACTTGATGGCAGCGTCTCTGCCGCCCTTGACCGCAAAGGCGAGCACGCCGCAGGAGCCGTTGGGCAGGTACTTTTGCGCCATCTCATAGTAGTCGTCGCCCTCGAGGTTGGGGTAGTGAATCCACGCCACCTTGTCCTGCGCCTTGAGGAACCGCGCGATTTTGAGGGCGTTTTCGCAGTGGCGGTTCATTCTGACGTGCAGGCTTTCGAGTCCGTTGTTCAGATAGAACGCGTGCTGCGGCGACTGAATTGAGCCGAGATCGCGCATGAGCTGCGAGGTCGCCTTGGTGATGTAGCCCAGCTTGCCGAATTTTTCGGCATAGACAATGCCGTGATAGCTGTCGTCGGGCGTGGTGAGTCCCGGATACTTGTCCGCGTGCGCCATCCAGTCAAAGTTGCCGCTGTCCACAATCGCGCCGCCGACATGAACCGCGTGACCGTCCATATATTTGGTGGTGGAATGGGTCACAATGTCCGCGCCGAACTCAATCGGACGGCAGTTGACAGGCGTGGCAAAGGTGTTGTCCACGATGAGCGGCACGCCGTTTTTGTGCGCAAGACGCGCGAATTTTTCGATATCCAGCACGGTGACGGTGGGATTGGTGATGGTCTCGCCGAACATAGCGCGCGTGTTGGGACGGAACGCCTTTTGCAGCTCCTCCTCGGAGAGCGTCTGGTCAACAAAGGTCACGTCGATGCCCATCTTTTTCATGGTGACGCCCAGCAGGTTGTAGGTGCCGCCGTAGATAGCGGAGGAAGCCACGATATGGCTGCCTGTCTCGCAGATATTGAACAGGGCAAAAAAGTTTGCCGCCTGTCCGCTGGAGGTCAGCATGCCGGCAATGCCGCCTTCGAGCGCGGCGATCTTGGCAGCTACCATGTCATTGGTGGGGTTTTGCAGACGGGTGTAAAAATATCCTGCCGCCTCCAAGTCAAACAGCTTGCCCATGTCGTCGGAGGAATCATATTTCCAAGTGGTGCTCTGATAAATCGGAAGCTGACGCGGCTCGCCGTTGGTGGGTTCATAGCCTGCGTGCAGGCATTTTGTTTCTACATTCATGTTTATATCTCCTTTTAAAACAAGCTTTTTATCCAGCCGGTGATGGCGTCTACGCCGAAGATCACCATTGCCGCAAGCAAAACAAACAATATCGCGGACACGATGCGCACCGCCGTGCGCTTGCCGGAGGGCATGTCCTCAAACTCCTCGACAGCGGCGGCTTCTTCCTCGCCGAGGATCGTTTCCTCTCCCTCAAGCTTGATGGCGCCGATGCCGACGCAGAGGTCATACGCCTTTTCGTAGTCGCTCTCGGCTACATAAATATCCTGGATAGAGATGTCCGTGCCCGTGACCGCCTTGGCGGAAAAATTGCGCTTTTGCGGCTTGCTGTCGTTGGGGATGCCGTTGTCGGACAGCGCCGTGCGAATGCGCTCCAGCTCAAAGCCGGAGGCGGACACCAAAAATTTTAGATTTTCTTCCATAACAAACTCCCATACATTTTAGTACGCCATTATTTTAGCACAAAACAGCGGCGGGGGCAATACCCCGCCGCAATATTTATCCGATAAAAACAGGCTGCACCTGCCTGCCGTCCAATGCGGCACGCACACATGCGGGTATGCGGTCAAAATCCGCGACCAGCGAATGCGGCTTTTTGACAGGGTCGTCCTGACGCATGGGAACGAAAAAGATATTTTTGGTGTTGAGCAGTCTGCCGATGTTCTGCGCGGACGCGCCGAGGGCGTCGTTGGTCGCCGGACAGAGTAGTACCGGTCTGAGCACGCGCAGGTGCGATTTTGCCGCCATGGTGACGGAGGTGTCCGTTACGCCGAGGGCGAGCTTTGCCAGCGTGTTGCCGGTGCAGGGCGCTATCAGCAGCAGGTCGCACAGCTTTTTGGGACCGATCGGCTCGGTGTCCACAGACGTGCACAGCACGCGTTTGCCGGTGATGGTCTCGGCGCGCTGCACCATGTCGGCTGCCTTGCCAAAGCGCGTGTCGGTGGCGCAGGCGTTCTGCGACATGATAGGGATCACGTCGTAGCCGTCGCGCACCAGCTTCTCCATTTGTTCAAAAGCCTTTGAAAAGGTGCAAAAGGAACCGCACATGGCAAATCCTATGGTTGCTTTTGTCACCGATTTACCTCCTCGATGATAGAAAATACGGTTTTTTTGATGATTTCTCCTGCGGTTTTGGGAGCGCATTTGCCCGGAAGCGCCAGTGCGCGGCGTGCGTCGATGCCCAACCGGTGGGCGCTCTCAAAATCCACACCTCCCGGAAGAGAGGCAAGGTCTATCAAAAGCACGGCAGGGTCGGTGTTTTTGAGCAGCGCTTCATCAAAGATCATGGACGGGACCGTGTTGAAAATCAAATCATAGCCGCGCGCAAGGGTGAGCGTTTGGGTGTTTTTGACGCGGTAGCCGAGCGCCTCGATGTAGGCAAAGTCCGAGGGCTTGCGCGCCGACACCGTGACGTCGCTGCCCAAGGCGTGCAGCATTTTGGCGAGCAGCCTGCCGATCCTGCCAAAGCCGACCACCAGCGAACGGCTGCCGAAAACAGTGCCCTCGTAGTGCTGCATAGCCAGCTCCACCGCACCCTCGGCAGTAGGAACAGCGTTGAGGATCGCAAAATCCTCACGCGCCGCGTAGTCGTAGAGCTGTCCGCCGTCGAGCAGCGGATAGGCGCGTACCAGCCGGTCGCTCATGGCGGCAAATAAGGGCTTTTCGCGCAGTGCGCGCTGTTCGGCCTCGGAGAAGAAGATGCTGCGCGCCGCAAAGGGAGCATTGACGCTTTTGTCGGCACGCACGCACGGTAGGGGCAAAATGACCGCGTCGCTGTAGAGCACCGCCGCTTCTACGCCCGACAGATTGTCAAAGCCGCGGTCGCGCAGCTTGCCGAAGCCGGCAAGAATCACGTTGCAGCCGCTGTTTAGCAAGGACTGCGCCAAAAAGAGCTGCCGCTTGTCGCCGCCGATGATGCCAAAGGTCTTGATGGGTTGACTCATAAAAACACCTGCATTTGATAGACTTTATACTCTATCTTATGCAGGTGTATGCAGGATGTTAGTATTATTTTGAGGTGCGGAACCTATCCTCACACGCCGCGCTGTCAAAAGGCGGAGAAAGCGCCCACCGGCGCAAACGTCAAAGCGGAATGAACCGATTCTCCACTCCCTCAACGTCGCAGATGGAATTAGCCCATTCCCCTCACCAGCCACGTCCCGACACGCCGTTGCAGCTTCTATCCGCGCACACCACGCTGTCAAAAGGCGGAGAAAGCGTCCACTGACGCGCAAAACAGGCTGCACGAGGCAGCCTGTTTCGCGATTGTGTGTTTTATGAAAATGAATGCTCCAGAACGCAATTCATTTTTCCGGGATCAAAACGAACCGTGCAACACACAATATATTGTGGTTGCCTGTTCTTTTTTGTATATTATACAATTTATATACCGATTTTTCAAGGGCAAAAATGCAGTTTTGTCTTTTCTTTACATGCGAAATGACGATTTGCACAATTATTCTCTGCTCTCTTTGTGCATTATTTTTTTGATATTTCTTGTTTTAGAAGTTTTATGAATTTTTTTGACAGACAGAATCAGCAAATGTCACAAAAACTCATTTCTCTTTCCGTCACATTTTGTAGTTGTATATTGTCATTATTCTTGCGATATTTTGCATACCTTATTCAATTATCCGCATAAACACTGACTTTTTCAACGGTTTTTCCGACGGCTGCACCGGCTGTCGCGGTTTGACGTCGGGTTGATTGAGTTGACGCATGCCGTGCAAATTTGCGCATTCTCCTATGCATGTTGCATGCATGTCGGCGCGCATTGTCCTGTTTATGGTACAGTTGCCTGCCGCAAAAAATTTTTTCGAATAAATTCGAACATTCGTTTGCATTTTTGTAAAATATGCGTTATAATAGAATCAGGAAGCAATTTCCTACGGCTTTTTGGGGACTGCCCCACCCCGAAAAGCGCATACATCTATACAGCTAAAGGTAAATGAAAGGAACGCAAAACGCAAATGAATTATTATGAATGGTCACAGGAATATGAAAACACGGCGCGTGAGATGGACAGCATGGTGATGCGGCTCAAAAAGCAGCGTGCCGCAAAGGGCAAATCGGACAAGAAGGAACTGGATGATAAGATCGCGTTTTACCGCAGCCTGCGCAATGAATGCCTGCGTATCGCGGCGCATTTGAGAAAGCGCAGCAAGGGGGTGGCGTGATTGCAGATAAAAACCATTCTGCACATGGACAAGGACAATGAGGATAACTTTCAGTATCAATACCTCAAACAGGAGACGCAAACCTCCGCCGAGAAAAATAAGCTGCTGGCGGCGTTTTTGACAAACGTGCTTGAAAACGAGCTGACGGAGAGGCAGCGGATCTGCGCCTCGGACTTTTGGCTGAACGGCAAAAAGCAGAAGGAGATCGCGCGGGAGCTTGGGCTGAGCCAATCGACGGTCTGCCGTCATATCGCCGCGGCAAAGCGCAAGCTCCGTCATGCCGCCAAATATTCACCGGCAACGGCGAGCGCGTTCGGATGATTTTTGATAATACTGTCAGATAACCGCAGCCTGCACAAAATGGGGTCAGACCGTCTGACCCCATTTTCTATATCACTATATCACTGCAAATTCAGCCAAAGCGCGCTGCATGGCGGTGACGTCCATCACGTTGATGCTGCCGTCGCCGTTGAAATCCGCTGTGGCAAAGGCTCTCTCGTCGGAGCTGTCGATGATCGGCGTGCCGTTGTCGGTGAACTCGGCGATATACTGCTGCAGCAGCGTGACGTCGCCAACCGTCAGCACGCCATCGCCGTCAATATCACCCGGGATGACCGGATTCACCGGCGGCGGTGCAGGCTTGCTGTCCGCCCATTTGACAATGTAGTAGGCAAAGCCGTCGTTGTCGTTCCACTGCGACACATAGGCAATGTCGCCGAGCTGAGCGGCAGTCAGCTCCACAGTGGACGGATAGGTCTCCCAGTCGTAGGAGAACATGACCTGCCAGTCGGCTGCCTTGGTAATATCAAAGCCGTGTGCCGCCAAATCATACGACCAAATGCCGTCGCCCTCGTCGGTCATGGCAAAGCGCTCATCGCGGTATTGCTCGCTGCCGGTGAGGATAAAGGCGTACACCTTTTTGAAATCGCGCTTTACCTCGGGATTCGCGTAGTAGTAGATTTTGCCGTCGTCCCTGCGGTACCACTTGGGCGCCGGCAGCTCGTCGCTGTTCTCAGCGGTCTTCCAGTTGATCTCGTAAACGGTCGTGCCGTCGCCACCGGCGATCGTTTTGCCGGTAAAGCAGGCGGTGTCATAGATATGACCGGTCAGGTCAAGGCTGTCCGTGCGCTGCTGCCAGTCGAACGAAAAGGAGATATAATAGGTCTTTTCGGGAAGGAGCGTGACGCCGTGCTCGGTCAGATTGTAGCCCCAGTTGCCGTCGTTCATGTCCTCCATCCGGCAAATATCACTGCCCCATGGATAAAACAGTGTGCCGCTTTCGTCATAAATGCAGGCGTATGCTGCGCTGTAATCACCGAAAACAGCGGGGTCGGCATAGAAATAGACTTCCTGGTCGGAATGTACGGAGGAATCCTCCCAAACGACTTCGACATAACGCTTGCCGTCGGAAGGCGCTGTGGTGGTATTGCCGGTGGGATAGGCGGTTGCGAAGTACAGATCCATGGGAAGCTCCAGCGTGTTGGTGTAGCTCTTCCAGCTATCGGTAAAGATGACGGAATAGGTCTTGGCGGGATCAAAGGTGATTCCGTGCGCCTCCATGTCATACGACCAGTATTCGCCGCCGTCGTAGGTCATGTTGCACTGATTGCTTCCCCACTCAAAACAGGCGCCGTCGTCCTTTTCATAAATATATGCGGTCATCTGACTGACGGGACCGAATATCTCGGGATCGGCATAAATGGAAATCAACGGGAAACAGTCCTCCGCAGCCGACACATTCACGGCGCCGACGGCAAAAACAGAGAGCAAAAGCGCTGCCGCAAGCAGGACGCTGCATAGTTTTTTCATAAAATTTCCTCCTTTTCACAAGAATCCAGTATGGGACTGCCGCTTGGCAGTCCCATTTTTGTCGGTCGATTATTCGTAGAGCGGATATTTTTGGCAGATGGCCTCCACACCGGCTCTGACGGTCTCTTTGTTCGCGTCGTAGTCGTTGAGCACCATGGTGATGTATGCGGCGATCTTGTCCATATCTTCTTCGTTCAGACCGCGCGTGGTGACGGCAGCGGTGCCGATACGCACACCGCTGGTGACGAACGGAGAACGCGGCTCGCCGGGGATGGTGTTTTTGTTGACGGTGATGTAGCAGTCGTCCAGACGTGCCTCCAGCTCCTTGCCGGTCACGTCGGAATCGCGCAGATCGATCAGCAGCACATGGTTGTCGGTGCCGCCGGAAACCAGCTTGACGCCGCGCTTGGTCAGACCGTCGGCAAGCGCCTTGCAGTTGGAGACGATCTTTTTGCCGTATTCCTTAAACTCGGGCTTGAGTGCCTCGCCAAAGCAAACCGCCTTTGCCGCGATGGTGTGCATGAGCGGACCGCCCTGCGTGCCCGGGAAGATCGCCTTGTCGATCGCCTTGGCAAACTCCTCACGGCAGAGGATCATGCCGCCTCTGGGACCTCTGAGGGTCTTGTGCGTGGTGGTGGTGACGAATTCGCAGTAGGGCACGGGATTGGGATGAACGCCTGCGGCAACCAGACCGGCAATGTGCGCCATGTCTACCATCAGATAGGCGCCGACCTCGTCGGCGATCTCTCTGAGACGCGCAAAGTCGATGATGCGCGGATAGGCGGAAGCGCCGGCTACGATCAGCTTGGGCTTGCATTCCTTGGCGATCTCGAGCACCTTGTCGTAGTCGATGCGGTGGGTCACGCTGTCAACGCCGTAAGGAACGAAGTTAAAATACTTGCCCGACATGTTGACAGGCGAGCCGTGCGTGAGGTGACCGCCCTCGTTGAGATTCATGCCCATCACGGTATCACCGGGATTGAGCACGGCAAAATAAACCGCCATGTTCGCCTGTGCGCCGGAATGCGGCTGCACGTTGGCGTGCTCGGCGCCGAACAGCTCGCACGCACGCTGACGGGCGATCTCTTCTACGATGTCCACACACTCGCAGCCGCCGTAGTAGCGCTTGCCCGGATAGCCCTCGGCATACTTGTTGGTAAGATGGCTGCCCATTGCCGCCATAACGGCAGGTGTGACGATGTTTTCACTGGCGATCAGCTCCAGATTGCGGCGCTGTCTTTTCAGCTCCTTGTCCATTGCCTCGCCGACTGCGGGATCGTACTCCTTCAAATATTCCAGAGCAGCGATATTTGTCAGTTCACTCATGTTGTCATTCCCCTTTGTACTTGATTTCTTGATTTCTTGATTTCTTGATTTCTTGATTTTGTTGATTACTGCTTGATTACTATATATATTAACGCTGTGCCGTCAACACCTGATGCTTCAGGCGCAGCAGATCATCCATGGTTTCGAGCTTGCCTGCGTCGTTGCGCAGAGAAGCGGCACCGCGCAGCCCCTTGAAGTAGCCCATCACGAGCTTGCGTGCCTGCCGCATGGCGATATATTCGCCCTTGTAAGCGACCATTTTTGCGACATGCGCCACCATGACGTCGAGCTTTTCTTCGAGAGAGGGAGGCACAAGCGGCTGTGAAGGATCGTCAAGAAAGGCGTTGATCTGCGCGAACAGCCACGGATCGCCCATGCTTGCCCTGCCTATCATCACAAAATCGGCGCCCGTATAATCGAGCACCTGCTTGGCTTTTTTTGCGCTGTCGATGTCGCCGTTGGCGATGACCGGGACGGAAACGCTTTGCTTGACCAGTTTGATAATGTCGTAATCGACCGGCGGCTTGTAGAACTGCTGCCGCGTTCTGCCGTGAATAGTGATCGCGGCGGCGCCTGCCTGCTCGCAGATCTTGGCGACCTCCACCGCGTTGACGGTGCTGTCGTCCCAACCCTTGCGGATCTTGACCGTGACAGGCACGTCCACCGCGCGCACGACCGCCTCGGTGAGCCTGCCGCAGAGCGCAGGATCCCTCATCAGCGCACTGCCGCTGCCGCTGCCGCTGATTTTCGGCGCCGGACAGCCCATATTGATATCAATGATGTCAGGCTTGTTCGCCATCGCAGACTCCGCAGCCTGCACCATGCAGAGCGGATCGTCTCCAAAAATTTGAATGCCGCAGGGGCGTTCGCTGTTGTCGATCTCCATCAGCTCCACGCTTTTTTTGCTGCCGAAGGAGAGCGCCTTGGAGCTGACCATCTCGCTGACGCAGTAGCCGGCGCCCATCGCCATGCACAGCTCGCGGTAGGCGCGGTCGCTCACGCCTGCCATCGGCGCCAGCAGCGCCTTGGAGCGCAGCACAACGCCGCCGATCATGCCTGCCGTCATACGCCTCTCCTGCCGGACGCCTTGGTGGAGATCAGCATGACCGCCACCACCACCAAGCCGACCCCTACGCAGATCCACGACACGATGCCGGCAATGTTATCGGTGGAATAGGTCTTGTTGCTGACCGACTTGTCCATCTTGACGGAGTTCATGCCGGTCGGCTCCTCCGCCTCGTCGAGCAGCTGCGCGTATTCCTCACGCGGCGACTCGGTTTCTTCTTCCTCATAATATTCCTCCGGCGCGACCGTCCACACCGGCTCCGGCGCTGCCGTCGGAGGTTCGGTAAATACCGGCTCAGTCCAAAACGGATCGGGCCAAGTCGGGTCTGGCTGTGTTGGCTCCTCCAACTGACTCTGCTGTGTCGGCGGTTCAAGAAAAGACTCCGCACCGGCCGACAGGCTGACCGCCGTTGTGAGCAGCACCGCGACAAATACAGATAATATGATTCTATAGAGCTTTTTGAGCATGTGAGTTACCTCTTGCGTCCATATTTATTGTATTATAGCAAAGATCGTGCAGTATTGCAAGTGGTTTTTCGTTATATAGAGATTTTCACCGTTTTGGCACAGCTCAGAAAATATTTTTGGAAGCACTGATCAACACGGCTGCGCAAATCACGCCGACACTTTCTCAAGCAGTCTCCATCAGCTTTTATCGGACAGCACCTCCGCGAGCGCCTGCGCCAGCATTTGACCGGCAAAAGCCGCCTCGTCGGCGGTGTTGGCGTCGGTGCCGACCTCGATCAGCAGCGAGCCGTCGCAAATGTATTCGTTGTAGGCAAAGCAGCCAAAGTCGAGCGGACGCGTCATGCCGGGACAGCGCCTTTCGGCGGCGTGCTGGAGCTTGAGCGCAAAATTGAGGTTGTGCTGCCAGTTGACAAAGCCGCGCTCGTTGTCGGGGTCGCAGCCGGAGAGGATCATGATCTGCGCGCCCTTTTTGCCGTCGTGCTCAAAGACGGTTTTGACCTTGTAGTCCTCGGCGCCGAGCGCGTCGCGGTGGATGTCGAGCACCACCTTGATGGACGGATGCGCCTGCATGAGCTGCTTGACGGTCTGCGCACTGCGGTCGTAGGAGCCGTTGTAGGTGGAATCGTGAACGGTCTCGTCGTGCAGCACGGCGATATGCTGCCGCCGCAGCTCCGCAGCGATCGCCTCTCCCGTCGCCACGACGTTGTAGTCGCGGTTGCCGGTGCGCGAATAAAAGGATTCGTAATAATAATCGACGTCCTCGTCCAGATAGCCCTCGCTCGTGTGCGTATGATAGATAAGTACCTGCGGCTCCTCGGTGCCGCTTCGGGTCTGAAAAGGCAGCGGCTCCCTGAGCAGCGCGGCAAAGTCCATGTCCAGCCCTGTATAGTTCTTGACATAGCAGCCGTCCACCTCGGTGCCGTCGGGATAGATGGTCTTTTCGGTCACGGCATAGCGCGCCTCGCCGCTGTGGTTGCCGAAGCTGTCATAGTAGCCGGTTTTGTCGCGCTTTTCGTTCGGCAAAGCCGCCGTTTCCGCGACCGCCGCCGTGGGAGAAGTGCTCTGCGTCACAGCCGGTGCAGAGGACGGCTCGGCGCTGCCGCCGGCAAAGACCTTTCCGTCCGTCAGTGTGAACGCCGCCGCAGCCAAGGCGGTATCGCGCTCGCTGAACACCTGCGGCACACGCCGTATCACACAAACCACCGCCGTCAGCACCAACAGCACCGCCGCGCCCGACTTGACAGCTTTGAAGAATTTTCCTTTGACTTTCACATCATCACCTGCTTCTGTATCTGGTCATGTATATGATGCGGAGAAGGGGTTTATGCGTTTCATTTAAAAGTGCAATTTCGTAATACGTAATCGGTTGGTAGGTCGTGCGCTTTAGCGCCATTTTTCCTTGACAGTGTAGGGTCGCATCCGTATGTGCGGCCGAGGACGTTCTCTGCACAGCCAAACATATCCAATAGGCAATAACCGTCTGCCGCTGCTTCCCGACAGCTGCAAGGGCTGTCACTACAATCGACTTTACACATTCGCACACGGCATTGCAGATCCGGAGCGGAGCGACCCTTCTCTCAACGCTCAACGCGCAACCCTCACCTCTCATCACTCCACGCTACATCAAAGAAACCAGCTCCCGCAAATCAAACGCGTTCTGCATGGCAGCGTTGAGGGAAAATGCCAGCAGGCGTGAGGCGCGTTCGGTGAGCAGGTCGATCTCGCGCGGAATGACGATCATTTGGCGCACGTTACGGTCGGGAAGCACGGCGCTGCGGCGGACGGCGCTGTCGCTGAGCAGATCGCCGGCAAAGGTCTGGGCGTCCACCACCGTCGGAACGCCGATGGCGATGACCGGCACGCCGATGGTCTCCTTATTGATGCGCGTGCGGTGGTTGCCCACACCTGCGCCGGGCGAAATGCCTGCGTCACTGATCTGGACGGTCTTGCCGAGCCGTTCGATCCGCCGCGAAGCCAGCGCATCTACGGCGATGACCGCGTTGGGGCGGATGCGCTTGACGACGCTGAGAATGTATTCGCCCGTTTCGATGCCGGTCTGACCGGTCACGCCGGTGTTCATCACCGCCACCGGACGCAGCCTGTCCAGTCCGGCGGCACGTGCCAGCTCACCGGTGATGTGGCGCGTCGCCAGCACCCTTGCGCCGGTTTTGGGGCCGAGCGAATCGGGCGTGATCTCTTCGTTGCCGAGACCGGCGACGAGCAGCAGACCGTTGACGGGCAGCAGACGACGGATCTCTCTGCCGATCGTCTTGATTCGTTCATCCGTTTCGGTAAAATTATCCGTCAGCGAGGGCATTTCCACCGTGATGTAGGTGCCGGCGTCCTTGCCGAGCAGCTGTCCGGCGCGCTGTGTTTTGACCGTCAGGCGCGAGATCTTCATGCCGTTCTCACGATATTCCCGATAGTCTGTTCCTGCCACCCTGTCGCCTGCCAGCTCGCGCGCCTCAATCGCCAAATCGGTTCTCATCTGCATGCTATCCCTCCGGAAAATATTTCTGTTTTATTGTGCGGCGCAAAGTTGGATTTATTCTTTAGGGCACCTCAAAAAATATATGGCTGCCCATAGGCACACATCTTTCACAGCATATTCCTGCCAAAACTCCTCGTTATACGTCAGTATGACTGCGTCGTTTTGACAACAATCTACTATAAAATATCCGCACCTCTGAACAACAGAATATTTTTTGAGGTGCCCTTTACTTTACCGCAAATTTTTGCTATAATAGTGGTTACAAATTTAGTTTCGAGGTATCCTATGAAAAGAAAACGATTCAGCCTTGCGCTGTCCGCTGCGACAGCCGCTGCGCTGCTGCTGAGCGCCGCCACGGCAGGCGCTGCCGCAGAGGAACAAACAGCGCTGCCGGACGCCTACAGCTCGCGCGATCCGGGCTATGTCACATCTGTCAAATCACAGCAATACAACTCCTGCTGGGCATTTGCAAGCATGGCGACGCTCGAATCCACCCTGCTGCGCGCCGGCTACGAAACGGAGGATATGTCGACCGACCACCTCAATATGTGGGCGACGACACACAAGGACGGCACCGGCTGGCAGCGCGGCGTGACAAGCGACGGCTATCCGAATATCGCGCTCGGCTATCTCACCTCCTGGCAGGGCGGCGTGTTTGCGTCGGACGCAGACGGTCTGAGTATTTTTAACCCCATTGTCAGTGACGACGTGCCGGTCGATCTGGCGCGCTACGGCGTGACGTCGGTGGAGTATCTGTTCAAGAACAAGCCGGAGGACATCAAACGCTGCATTATGGAGCACGGCGGCGTCTACAGCTCCTACGCACACGCCGCCGAATGTATGAGTGCCGACAAGCTCTCGTATTATATGCCGCCGAACTACAGCGGTGGCTACTCGGGTCACTCCATCGAGGTCGTCGGCTGGGACGATACATATCCGCGCGAGAACTTCAGCGCCCTGTCATACACGCTTCCCCAAAACAACGGCGCGTGGCTGATCAAGAACAGCTGGGGCAATAACAACGACTTGGGCGGCTATTTTTGGATGTCATATGAGGACGCCTATATCTTCGGGCAAAAATACAATCCCTCCTTCTGCCTGACCGGCGTGGAACCGCTCGACGGCACCAAAAAGCTGCTGCAAAATGAGGTCTACGGCGCTACCTACGAGTTCGACTACATCAACAGCCGTCAGCTCACCTTCCTCAATCATTTCAGCTTTGACAACGAATTTGACGTGATCGACAAGGTGATGTTCAAGACAAACGCGCTCGGCGCGTCATACAGTCTGTATTTTGTTCCCGACACGCCCGACAGCACGCCGAACACCGACCAAACGGTGTGGACGAAGCTCTATGACGGCACGGTGGATCACATCGGCTATCTGTGCGCGGACATCGAGGATTTTGCCTATCCCGACAGCAGCGGCAGCATCGCGGTGACGATGGACACCTCCGCAAGCGGCGGCAGCTGCACCATCGGCGTAGGCGAATGGCTGACGAACACAAACGGCTATGTATTTATAAACAGCAGCAAGCGCGGCGACAGCTATATTTTGCAAAACGGCAGCGCACAGGATCTGATGGACTGGTACAAAGAAAGCCAGCATGACGACATCGGCGGCACCTTTGTGATCAAGGCGATCACCGCCAAAACGAACCGTCCGACACTTTTGGGTGACGCCGATATGGACGGGACCGTGAGCATTTCGGACGTGACCGAGATCCAGCGCCACATTGCGGAGCATATTCAGCTGACAGGAAAAGCCGCTGCCAACGCGGACTATAACCAAGACGGCGTTATCAACATTGACGACGCCACCGCTATTCAGCGCTTCTTGGCAGAGTTTGCACCGGTCTCCGTGAATTGATTCCGTCAATCAAAAAGTTTATCATGGTGCGCAAAGGCGCTGTATCGGGATCTGCGATACAGTGCCTTGCTTGCGTTTGAATATCCTATAAAGTAAAGAAAAAGTGAGATACAGCTTTGAACCGTATCTCACTTTGCTTTTTTATTTTTGCTTGTCCGCTTGTGTTATCTGTTGAGAAGCATGCGCTGGAGAGCGGTCGCGTCGTCGATATTCACAAGGTCGTCGCAGTTGAAGTCTGCCCATTTTACATCGGTTTTGGACAGGTCGAGCAGACCGGCAAGGTACTGCTGGATCAGGGTGGCGTCCAGAATGCTGATGAGTCCGTCTCCGTTCACATCACCTCTGCCTCCGTGTGAAAGCGGAACGGTGGGAACGACCGGAGCCGCTGTGGGCGCCGGAATGGTGGGCTTTGCCTTGGTGGTGGGCGCTACGGTGGTTGCCGGAGCGGTCGCCTTGGTGGTGGGTGCTACGGTGGTTGCCGGAGCGGTTGCCTTGGTGGTGGGCGCTACGGTGGTAGCTGGAACGGTCGCCTTGGTAGTGGGCGCTACGGTCGTTGCCGGTACCGTGGTGGGCGCCGCAGTTGTCGGCTGTGTCTTGCCCTCATATTCGCAAAAGCCGAGTGCGACCCAGCCGTTGGTGTTCTTGTAGGTGGTGTAGCCCCAGTCGATACCGCCGCTGTAAGCTGTCTTGGTGACGTTGAGGACGGTGTTGTCGGGAACTGCCTTGATAATATTTGAGTTCGTGCCGGCGCCGCTTCTCATGTTGAGATAGGGCTGCGCGTCAACGGTGTAATAGCCGGTTTCATAGTCGGAAGCCTGTGATGCAGGCTGTGTCGGCTTGGTGGTGGCAACAGGCTTGGTCGTGACGGGCTCGATCACTTCATCTTCATCGAGCAGGTAGATGTAGCCCTGGAAGTTCCAGTAGGAGTTGCCGCCCGGATTGGAGTCCCATGTGTAGGCGTAGGTGAGGTAGAAGTTCGTGCTGCCGTAGGCGGAGTTCGAAATGGTCATCAAACCGTCGCTGTCGATCTTTTCAACGACTGCCACGTGACCGCCTGAGCCGTAGCTCCAGCAGCAGATGGCGCCGACTCTGGGTGTCTGGCCGTAATCATAGTAGCCGTAGGTGCGGTTATAATCATACCACATATAAGCGCTGCCCCAGGAGAGGTCAGGCTCATAACCGAGAATCTCATAGGCTCTGCCGTAGGCGTAGCAGGTGCAGTTGGGCATGCCGTAGCCTGCGGAATAGAAGATATTGTAGTTGCCGTTATAATAATACTTGTTGTCGTAGGAAGGCGCCGTGAGTCTGGGTGTAAAGGTCGCCGCGGACACCTTTGTAACAATGGATAGCGAAAAAACAGTTGTAAACAAGACTGCAGTAGTAACGACAACCGCAGAGATCCTCTTGAATAGGTTGCGTTTCAAATAATCATCCTTTCCGAAGATTGGTTTATTATCATCCCATAGATATTCATGCTATCTCACCGGTTACACTCATGTAACCGCTATTATTGTAACACTTTTGTAAAAAAAAGTCAAATCTTATTTTGCCGAACATTTATACACTATACAGGTCAATTTGTTACACATTTCACAATATATAGTGTTTTAGGGCGGATTTGAACGTTATTTTTCGGATAAAAAATTTTTTAAAGAAAATTTAACCGTTTTGTAACGCAAAAAATGCGCTTTTTTGCATGATTTTTCACAAATAAAAACCGTTATTTTTCCAATAAGGAAGATTATTCTGCCGCTGTGATGTTATAATCAAATCATACAAAAACACGGAGGTTTTAGGATGAAAAAGGGTTTATTTGCTGTTGCAGCCTGCTTGGCGGCTGTAACCTCTTTGATAACTTTAGGCGGTTGCGCACAAAATTTGCAGGACACCGGTAACAAAATTGTAAGTAACGCAAAAAGCTATTTTGAGAGCGAAATTAACTATAGCGGCGACCTCAGCAAGCTCAAGGACGGCGCCGTGAGCTACTTCAACGAGGAGCTCGGTCTGAACAACAACGCCAACAGCACCATTGAGGGCACCTGGAAATCGGCGCAGGGTGCCAACGACTGGCGCTGGACGTTTGACGGCAAGAACAAATGCCTGCTGGCGAGCAAGTCCGAAAACAGCAGCTCCGAGGGCACCTACTCGGTGGACGAGGCAAAAAAGACGGTGGACATCTGCCTGAACTCCTGGCAAAGCACCATCACCTTCTCCTACAAGCTGCGCCAAACGCTGTCCGACCAGTATCTTGAGCTCGATTCGGACTCACAGGGCTACAGCCTTATCAGAGAAAAAACAGAATGATCATCCATAGCAAAACGGTCAGCTCGCTGTGAGCTGACCGTCCTTTATTTTTTATATAACAATAAAACGAACTCAATATCCGTTTCCAGCGCTTTTAGCGCCTCCAGCCGCTGCATGCCGCTTGTCGGCGTGTGATAGCAGTATGGCGTCATTTGGAACAGCGCACGGATCTCCTCCGGCGTGTTCAAACTGATATGGCTCTTGACGCGGATGGCGTCCGTCAGCGTCAGCCCCTCTGCCTGCGGCGGCTGTTCGTCGTTGCGATAGGGCGTGTCATAGAGCGCCTGCTTTAAGCCGTAGAGGTGGTCTTTGCCCGGTATGGCGGTGAGCAGCACGCCGTCCCGTTGCAGTACGCGCCCGAATTCCGCTGCATGGAACGGCGCAAACAGATGGAACGCGAACCTGACCGAT
>ONGI01000017.1 GCA_900317315.1 uncultured Eubacteriales bacterium | reverse complement strand
AAAACCGGCACAATGCCGCAACCTCCCGCTTCATCGCATATCTATGTGCAGTCACACATGTTGTATTATACCCTGTGATTAACAAAATTTCAAGGTTTTAGGCGAATTTTCCCCGTCTTTTTTCGTATAGAAGTTTTACAAACATTTTCGCTTGTTTTTGTGCAAGTTGTCGGGATTGCGAAAGTCGTCCGAATAGTTTATAATATAATCGGAGACAAGCGTTTGGTTGTTCAAAAAGGAGGGTCTATATGATACATATTTATTACGGCGACGGCAAGGGCAAAACCACCGCCGCTGTCGGGCTGGCGGTTCGTGCTGCCGGCTGCGGACTGCGCGTGCTCTTTGTGCAGTTTCTCAAAACCGATTCATCGGGCGAGCGGAGCGTCCTCGGCAAGCTCGACAACGTGACGCTGACCAACTGTCCGCTGAACCTCAAATTCACCTTTGACATGACCGCCGCCGAAAAGCAGCAGACCGCCGTGCTCTACCGCAATATTTTTGAGCGCAGCGCTGCCACGGCGCTCTCCGACCGCTACGATATGATCGTGCTGGACGAGATTTTTGACGTGATAAACGAGGGCATGCTCGCCGAAGCGCAGGTCTATGAGTTCATCACCAACGCGCCCAAAAGCATTGAGATCGTGATGACGGGTCACAACCCCTCACCGCGCTTCCTCGCCGCAGCCGACTACATCACCGAAATGAAAAAGCACAAGCACCCGTTTGACCGAGGCATGAGCGCGAGAAAGGGAATTGAGTTTTAAATTTGAAAAGTGAAATTTATAATGCGTAATGCGTAGTTGACCGGAAGGAAACGTTTTCGGCTTATAAAATTTTTCCATGTGACCGCAGGGGCGAACCCACGTGTTCGCCCGAGGGCGTTTTCCTATACAACCGTTTTCGTCACGGAAAACAACCGTTTCCTGCCTGGGCGCACACACGGGTGCGCCGCTACGGAGTCACGGCAAGCACGTAACAAAAACATTACAAGTAACAAAAACATTACAAATCGAACGTCAGCGACCCTTGATTCCACATTCCAAATTTAACCATTCCACTTTCCACTTTAATTTTTCCACAATAAAAAAGGAGATACTAATTATGAAAAAATCACTGATCGCCCTGCTTGCGGTTGTGCTTTGTGCCTGCTGTCTGTGCGCCTGCGGAAATGCCGAGGAGAGCCAAACAAGTGCGCAGGGCAACGCGGCGCCGTTCAGCATGGACACAAGCCATCTCAGCGGTACGCTAAGCGGCTCCTGGGTCAATCAGAACGACCCCGATGACCGGCTGGAGCTGGGAAGCGACTTCTCGTTCACACATACCACCGGCGGCAACACCTACACCGGCGCCGTCAAGATCAACGAAAAGGGCGGCATGATGACTGTCACCTACGCGGACAACGCTTTTCCCGAAAAGAGCTATGTCTGGGTGGACAGCAAAAAACAGCTGAACGCCAACACCTGGTATGTGGACGGCGGCACCTTTGCCTTCGGCGGAACGATCTATATCAGAGGATAAGGAGAATAGCATAATGAAAAAGACAATTGCCATCATTCTCGCCGCAGTCCTTCTCTTGGCATGCAGCGCCTGCGCGGCACTGTCGCCCAAGGTGGCGCTCACCGGCGAATGGAAGCTCGAAACCGCGGACATCGCGTCCGAAGCAAGTATCACAGGCACACTCAACGCGACGCTGACCGTCAACGAGGATAAGACCTTCACGCTCTCGATGTCGATGGAAAACGGCGAGAGCAAATCTGTTTACGAGATCGACGGCACCTGCACAGAGGAGAAGAACGACACCGTGACCTTCAACAGCAAGCACTCCATCAGCAAAACCGGCGGCGAGACCTCGGACGCCGAGCTGAAAGAAACCTTTGTCGGCACCCTAAAGGACGGCAAGCTGACCGTTACCCTGCCCGGCGCCACGATGACCTTCACCAAAAACAAATGATCTCAACCAAAACACCCGGCAAAGCCGCAACGCTCTGCCGGGTGTTTTTATGTCACAATCAATTACGCATTGGAAAGCGCTTCTTTGATCGCCTTGGCAACGACCTCCAAGCCCTTTTGGAGCAGCTCATCCTCGATGACCAGCGGCGGCATGATCTTAAACACTGCGCCGTTTCTGCCGGCACATTCGCAAATAACATGCTCGTCAAAGCACTTTTCGATGACGGTCTCTGCGAGGTTCGGGTCGATCTTGCCGAAGTCGATGCCCCAGATCAAGCCCATGCCGCGGATCTCAAGGCGGCTGTCGAGCGGTGCGACCTCTTTTTCGAGGAACGCTCTCACCATCTCGCCCTTGCGGCAGGTCTCCGCCTCGACGTTGTTTTCGAGGAGGTAGTCAAAGGACGCGGCGCCGGCGACAAAGCTGAGCTGGTTGCCGCGGAAGGTGCCGTTGTGCTCGCCGGGCTTCCAGCAGTCCAGCTCCTCCTTGAGCAGCACGATGGCGAGCGGCATGCCCATACCGCCGATGGACTTGGACATCACGACCATATCGGGCACGATACCGGCACGCTCAAAGGAGAAGAAGGTACCGGTGCGGCAGCAGCCGACCTGCACGTCGTCCACGATCATCAAAATATCGTTTTTGTCGCAGAACGCGCGCACGCCCTGCAAAAATTCGTTGGAGAACGGACGGATGCCGCCCTCTGCCTGCAGCGTCTCCATCACGACAGCCGCCGGCTTTTCGGTGGCGGAATGGTCGTCGTCGATCAGGGTCTGCATGTATGCAAGCACATCCAAGCCCTCGAACATATACGGAGCCGGAATGTGGGTCACGTCGCCGAGGGTCGCGCCGCAGCCGTTGCGCGCATACATCTCGGAGGTCAGCGACAATGCGCCGAGGGTCATGCCGTGGAAGCAGCCCATAAACGCAAACACATTTCTTCTGCCGGTTTTCTTTCTGGCGAGCTTGAGCGCCGCTTCGATGGCGTTGGTGCCGGTGGGACCGCAGAACTGGATCTTGTATTTGAGGCCGCGCGGCTCAATGATCTTCTTTTCGAGCGACTCAATAAACTGACGCTTGGGGACCGTGTACATATCCAGCGCGTGGATGATGCCGTCGGTGGCGAGATAATCCACGACCTTCTGCTTGATATACGGATTGTTGTGGCCGTAGTTCACCGCGCCTGCGCCGCAGAAAAAGTCGATATACTGTGTGCCGTCCTCATCGGTGAGGGTGGCGCCCACAGCGTTGGTGAACACCTTGGGAAAATGTCTGCAATAGGAGCGGACCTCCGACTCATAGGTTTCAAATGTGCTTGTATTCATACTCATTACCTCATTTTATAGAATAATTAGACTGTCTTGATATAATCCGCCAGCGCATCCGACAGCATGGCGTCGAGCTGCTCCGGATCGTCGGGCAGCAAAACCAACAGCTGCCTGCCGGCGCGGAGCAAATAGCCGTCGCTGCCGCCGCGGTTGTGCAGCCTGTGGCACAGCGGACGGCTGCCGGCTGCCGCCTGCGAAACGATGTCACGGATGCCGCGGCTGTCGGCAAATTCCAAGCCGCCGACGGTAAACACCATATCGGCATGGGAAAAGCCCTCTATCAGCGCGTCGCCGAGTGCTTCACGCTTGGTGGCGAACACCGCCTTGGACAGATTGAGCCCCAGCTCCGGAAGCCGCCTGCGCAGTGCCTTTTCGCACAGCGAGGTCTTGCGCGCCGTATAATAGACGATACTGCAATTCATGGCGCCCTCCTACTGCTGTGCGTATTCCGGCTTGAGGACCGCTTCAAAGTTGGGCGCGATCGTCATATCCATGGTGACCTTGCTGAAATCGAGCTGCCAGCCCTTGAACTTGTAATCATAATACTGGTCGCTCGGCTTGACCGGATCCTTCGGCGCCTTTGCCGCCTTGCCGTATTCGACCGTCTGGTTCTCGATAAAGGAGCCGTCGTAGTTGATAAACGTGACGCTGCACAGCACGATCGGCTTCGTGGTCGGCACCGTGCTGCCCGAGGAGCCGGTCTTTTTCTCGGTAGACGCCGCCTCGGAGGTCGGCGAGCTGACCTTTTGATCCTTAAAGTCATAGGTGCCGTCGTACCAGTCGATCTGCTTCTTTTCGTAGGCGGTGCAGAAGTCGGTCACGGTCGGACGCGTGCCGCCGCGCGAGAAATAGTAGACCTCCGGCCAGACGGCGTTGCCGTTGAGGCTCGCCTTTTTGACGTCCACCTTGGCGTTCTCGCCGATACGCACCCTGCGCGCGACCAGAACGGTGCGGAAGTTGGTGTATTCGTAGGAGCAGGTGGAAAGCGTGATCAGCTCGTCGTCCTCGTTGACATCGACCGGACAGTTGATCAGGGAACGGATGCGGACGTTATAGACATAGTTCATAAAGTCCTTTTCGTTCTGGAAGTTGCCCACCATGTAGTTGAAAAACTCGCCGTGAGAGGACAGGGTGTTCGTTTTGTAGTACGAAATGATCTTGTAAACGCCGTCGCCCTGCGGTGTGTCAAAGGTAAAGGTCGGGTGATCCTTGTAGAAGTCGAGGTCGCCCTCTGTGCCGCCGTATGACATCAAATCGCCGAACATGGAGCCGTCGTTCATATGATGGCCGTGGAGCACGATATTTTTGCTGTCGAGTCCCTTGGTGCAGCGCCAGTCAAAGAAAATGCAACCGTAGGAATCGTAGTCGCCCTTGTAGTTGTGGTTGAGATAATATTGATCGTAGGCGTCGTCGCCCTTGTGCCAGAGCACCGGATAGTCGATCTGCGTGTCCTTGAGCTGGATCCACGCCACGATCTCCTTGTTGATTTTTTTCAGCTCGTCCCAGTTGATCTTGCTGCCCTCGCCCTTCTTTGGCGCGTTGGGCTTGCTGCCGTCCTCGCCGTCGTCGGTCTGGTGCGCGATGCGCTGGATATCGCCGTTGAGCTGGGCGTTCTGCACGCTGAGGAACACCATGTTGTAAAACAGCGCCCACAGCGCTCCCAAAAAGATCAGCGCCGAGGCGATCACCACGCATTTGCGAATGATCTCCTTTTTGCCGTCGCCGGGCAGCGGAACAAAGCGGTTGACAAAGCCGGTTTTCGGCGGCACATAGGTCTGCACCGAAAAGCCGTCGGGAAATTCGTTTTTGCCGTTTTCAAAGACCTCGGTGGTGCGCCTTGCCGCCATCGCCGCAAGCGCGGCAAAGCTTTTGCCGGTCAGCTCGGCTTTTGGGACAGCCGCCACGCGCACGCCGTTATAGACAAAGGCGTAGCCCTTGTAGCCGTTGCCGAAGTCGCCCAGCGAGAACACCTTGACCTTTTTGCGCGTCAGCTCAAACTCCTTTTCAAGCGCGGCAAGCTCATCCTTGCCGGCTCCCTTGGCGCGTGCCTCCTTGACGGCGGCGTTGCGCTTTTTCCAGTAGTCCTTGGGCACCGGATCGTTTTCGGCGCGTTCGCTCGCGGCAATGCTCTCGACAAAATATTTTTTGAACGAAGCATTGTCCTTTGTGCGGAGCGCACCCGTCACAATGGCGACGTCCGGCTTGTCGGACGCCTTTGCCACCGCCGACAGTGTTTCCTTGATGGCGGTCGCCTGCAGCAACGTCTTGCGCACACCTGTCAGCGAAAAGCCCTGTTCGCTCAGCTCTTGCTTCAGTTCTCCCTCGTGTGCGGAAAGCTCCTCCTGCTCATTCTTTTTACAGACAGATAATACTTCAATCAACACGCAAGCTCTTCCTTTCGTGTAATGTCCTCATTCGGGATAGATCTGTGTTACTTTCAAATTTTGCAGCGCCTTCTCGATCAGCGGCTCAAAGCCTGCCTGCTCCTGCGCTGCCTTGACAAACTTCAAAATCGGCTTGGTACGCGGATGCTTGGGCGTGAACACCGTGCAGCAGTCCTCGTACGGCTCGATGGAGGTTTCGTAGGTATCGATTTTGTAGGAAATGTCGATGATCTCCTGCTTATCCATGCCGATCAGCGGACGGAACACCACCATGTCCGTCGCTTCGTCGGTGCAGCCCAGCGCACCGATGGTCTGGCTGGCGACCTGACCCAAGCTCTCACCCGTGATCAGCGCCGCACACCCGTTGTCCTTGGCGATGCGCTCCGCCATCTGCATCATCAGACGGCGCATGATGATCGTGAACAGCTCCTCGGGACAGTCGTCGCGCAGCTTTTCCTGTATCTCGGTGAACGGCACCGTGTACATCGTCATCGGTGTGGCGTAACGGCTGACCTTTTGCAGCAGCCGCACCACCTTTTCCTCCGCTCTTTGAGAGGTGTAGGGCGGACTCGCAAAGTGGATCGCCGTCAGCTTCAAGCCGCGCTTTGCCATCATGTATGCCGCCACCGGCGAGTCGATGCCGCCGCTGATGAGCACTGCCGCCTTGCCGCCGGTCCCGACGGGAATGCCGCCGGCGCCGCGTATCGCGTCGGCGCGGACATAGGCCGCATAGTCGCGGATCTCGACCGTGACCGTCACATCGGGATGGTGCACATCCACGCGCAGGTGCGGAAACTTTGAGAGCAGCACGCCGCCCAGCTCGCGGCTGATCTCGGGCGATTTGAGCGGGAATTTTTTATCGCTGCGCTTTGCCTCCACCTTGAAGGTCTTGGCTTTTCTGAGCTGCTTTTCCAAATAGACAGGCGCCGTGGCAAGCACGGACTCCATGCTCTTTTCTTCACACAGCGCCGCGCGCGAATAGCTGACGATGCCGAACACGCGTCCCACGCGGTCGCATGCCTCGTCGAGGTCGATGTCCTCGCTCAGCGGCTTGACCGTGATGGTGGACTGCGCCGAGGTGATCTCAAATTTGCCCAGCTCGTGCAGCGCGATGCGGATATTCTTTTTGAGAACGTCCTCAAACTGGCGGCGGTTGAGTCCCTTGAGAACGATCTCGCCGTCCTTTATCAATATGATCTCTTTCATAAACCCTCTTATCTGTGTGCGAGCGTCCGCAGACCTGCGGCGATCCCCTCGCACAGCGCGTCGATGTCTTCGACGGTATTGTATTTGCAAAAGCTGACGCGCAGCGTGCTGTCGGCTTGTTCACGCGACAGCCCGAGCGCCTGCAGCACATGGCTCGGCTTGCCCTTGGCGCACGCACTGCCGGAGGACACATAGACGCCGCGCTCCGCCAAAAAGTGGAGCATGGTCTCGCTGCGCACCCTGCCTGCGGTGATGCTCAGCACATAGGGCAGCGCCGCTTCGGGCGAGTTGACGGTGACACCTTCGATGACGGTCAGCCGCTCACGCGCATAGCGGTTGAGCGCTGTGACCGCCGCGCCGTTTGCCGCTATGTCAAATTCTCCGCACGCGACGCCGAGCGCCGCAATGCCGGGAAGATTCTCGGTGCCCGGACGCAGGCGTCTTTCCTGCTCGCCGCCGTATTGCCGCGCAATGAGCCGCACGCCCTTTTTGACCCAGAGCGCACCCACGCCCTTGGGCGCGTGTACCTTGTGACCGCTTACGGTGATGCAGTCCGCACCGAGCGACCTTGCCTTGATGTCAAGCTTGCCGAACGCCTGCACCGCGTCGGTGTGACAGAGCGTCTGCGGATTTTTCTCTCTGACCGCTTCAAAGATGTCCGCAACGGGCATGACGGCGCCGGTCTCGTTGTTGACCAGCATAACGGACACCAGCGCGGTGTTTTTGTCCACCGCTGCCGCCACGTCATCGGGATGGATCCTGCCGTCGGCACGCGGCGCTATCCGCCCGACCGCAAAGCCCTCGTCCTCCAGCCGCCTTGCCGCTTCGAGCACGCTGCTGTGCTCCACCGCCGAAATGACGATCTTGCGCCGCACACGCGCCTGCGCATAAGCCGCGCCGAACAACACCAGATTGTTCGCCTCGGTGCCGCCGCTCGTAAAGGTGAGCTCTGCCGGAGAAGCATGCAGCCGCGCCGCGACCGCCGCACGCGCCTGCGTCAGCTCGTGCTCCGCGTCCATGCCCTTGGAATGGAGCGAGGAGGGATTGCCGTACAGCTGCGTCATGACCTGATACGCCTTGTCCGCCGCCGCCCTTGAAACCGCGGTGGTCGCGCTGTTGTCAAGATAATGCTCCAAGCCCTTCGCCCCCATTTTATACATGTATAATTATTATACAACATCTGTTCAAAAAAATAAAGTGATAAAATGAACATAATTCCGGTTTTTCGGCAAAGATTATTAGTATATGCGAAAAATGCGAAAGGAGAATGAAGATGACCCCTCAGCACTATGCCAAGCTGGTCGAGAAAAATGCACCCAAAAGCCGCACGGCGCTCAACTGCCTGCACGCCTTTTTGATTGGCGGCGGCATCTGCGCGGCAGGACAGCTGATTTATGAATTGTTGATGCGGTGGACAAACGACGACGCCACCGCCAAAACCGTGACCTCGGTGACACTGCTGTTTTTAGGCGTGCTGCTCACGGCGATCGGCGTCTATGACAAGCTGGCACGCAAGGCAGGCGCCGGCACGCTGGTGCCGATCACGGGCTTTGCCAACGCCATCTCCGCACCGGCGGTCGAGTTCAAAACCGAGGGCTTTATCACCGGCGTCGCCGCCAAGATGTTTGTCATCGCCGGTCCGGTGCTGGTCTACGGCATTTCCGCCTCGGTGCTCTACGGCGCCGTTTTGTGGCTGCTGCATCTGTTTGGCGTGACGCTCTTTTGAATCAGCGCAAAAATCCCCTGCCAAAAAACGGCAGGGGATTTTTGTGCTGCGATGATCAATTAATAGCCGCTGAAGCCGACGGCTTTGAGGGTCTGGATCATGATATTGTACTGCGTAGTGTGGTCGCCGACAATGTGCACATTCATGGCGAACATGCCGATATAGAGCCAGAGATAGAGCGCCACTGCCAGACCGGCGATGCCGGCGGTCAGCACCAGACGCATAAAGGGCGTGTGCTTGCTGTCGAGGGCGTTCCAAAGCTCGGTCACACCGGACACGACAAGCCAGATGATCGCCAAAACGAAGAAGAACCAGCCGACCATGCTCGAAGCGAGATAGAACAATCCGCCGAGCAAAATCAGGCACATGGGCACCAATGCGTTCACGGCAAACGAGGTGAGCGACACCTTGACGCGATCCGCGAGCGGCTGTTTTTTGGTGCTGCAGAGCATCAGCGTCAGGATGCGGGCGGCAACATAGAGCACCGCCATGCCGCAGGTCAGCAAAATCGCCGCAAACAGCGACAAAAAGAAATTGTACGAAACCGCGCCGCCGCCGATCGACAACTCCGAGCCGGGCGTCAAAACGCCCTTGGCAGCGTGCGCACCGTAGATGCAGTTGCAGGTGATCAGCATGACTGCGAACAGCGCGGCGATATACATCAGCGGAAGCTTGAGGTTCTTTTCCTTTACCAATTCGGCGACCGCCTGCTTGGGATTCTGAAAGGCGGTGTGCAGCGACTTCATCAGCTTTTCGGACAGGGTGTCGTCGGGGATCGGAATGCCGTGATACGCCTCGGGCAGCTCGCTCTCCTGCTTTGTCTCCTGCTGCGTTTGCTGCGCCTGCTGTGCGGCTCGGCGCGCTCTTCTGCGTGCGTCCCTTTCGCGGCGCGCTGCGGCGTCCGGACAATCGCAAACTGCGCCGTCGGGGATCTCCCTGCCGCAATACTCACATGTTTTCATAATAATATTATCTCCTTTAAAACAAAATGATCTCTCCGTGCGGCGCTGCTGTGCCGCACGTCCTTAGTTTATCAAAAACCGTTCCTTCTGTCAAGACAGCACCGGCATGATCCGCAAACCGAAGCTATCCAAACAGCGCCGCCACCGCCGCTTCGTTGAGCTGTTCGCCGATGACGATCACAATGTCCTGCCCTGCCGCGATCGGCGTAACGGCGGTGCTCTGACGTGTGGCGTTGAATTCCAGCCAGCCGTCGCCGTCGCGCACAAAGCCCTTGACGCGGAAGATTTTGCCGCATGCTTCGCCTGCAAACGCCTGCTTTGCCGCTGCCTCCAGCTGTGCCGCCGTGTAGGGCTTGTTTATAAAGTAGAGGGAGCGAAAGCCGCTGTCGTCGGTGGTGCCGCGCTTGACAAAGCTTTGATCGTCCGCGCCGCTGTGCATCACACGCGCAAAATCGCTGTCCGTCAGCGCGTCCCAGTCCTTCTCGAGCAGCCTGCCGCGCAGGTCCTTGCGGCACTGCACCTGCAAAAGCGCCTGCTCCATGTGGCGGACGGTCGCTTCCCGTTCGGCAGCCGTGGCGAGCTGCGTCTTGCTGAGCACCACGACGCCGGCGTTTGCCAGCTGCGACGCGAGCAGATAGTCGGCACTCTCGGACAAGCCGTCCTCCAAATTGGCGTCCACCACGGCGATCACGCTGCCGATCTCATACCAGCGGTCGAGCGGCTCCTCATAGAGCACATCAAAAAATTCATCCACATCAAACACGCCCGACGGCTCGATCAGCACGCGGTCATAGCCGCTCATGCCCATGGCGATCAGCTTGGTCTTGAACCGCCGCTTGTGACAGTCCGCGTCGCACGCACCGGCGACCATGTCCAGACCGCAGCCCTCGCGCTCCAGCTCCTGCAGCAGCAGCATATCCACATTCACCGCGCCGTAGTCGTTTTCGAGAATGCCGATTTTTTGCCCCTGCGCCGTCAGATACCGCGCATAGCGCTTCAAAAAGGTGGTTTTTCCCGAGCCGAGAAAGCCCGTGATCAAATCAACCCGGATCATATTGTCGTCACTTCCTTTTGACAAATCATTTCATGATCCTATTATAATCAACCTTTTCGCAAATGTAAACAGGCGAAACAGAGGTTTTATGTGTCCAATTATTCGCTTTTCATTGACAAACTTCTCAATTTGTCATACAATTAGACTCGGGAGAATGGAATCAAATGCAGGAGTGATGAAATGAACAACGATAACGATTTGCAAACGGTTGTCGCGGACGGTGACATTCCCACCACACCCCAAGAGGATTCGCCTCAAAACAACAACTTTGACCAACCGCCGCATCCGGTCAGGCGCCGTCAGCATTACTTTGACAATATGCCGCCCAAGCCTGCGCCCGCGCTTTTTGAGCAAACAACGGAGGAGCTGCCCGAGGAGGAGGACGCGTCCTCCGGCTCCGGCAAAGCAGCCATGGCGATCGCCGTGTCGATAGCGGCTGTTTTGGCTGTTGCCGTCATCGCCTTTTTGGTGTATATATTTATAGCGCACAAGGAGAGCGAGGAAGCGGCAAAGGCGACCGCACCCTCTACCACAACGACGGAGGCAACCCTTGCCACTGAGGATCAGACAGAAACGGTCGTAGAAAAGACTGTTTACATGCCCGATTTGCTTGGACTCAAGGAAGCGGAGGCTTATAAGCTGCTCAACGAAGCGGATGTGCGTTACAAGGTCACGCGCGTCTACAGCGCCGATGTGCCGTTCAACTGCGTGGTGTCGCAGTATCCGGAGGCATATTCGTCGTTCCCGCGCAGCGACGAGGCGATCGTCTACCTCTCCAAGGGAAAGGAAAATGAGATTATCCAGTCCACCACGCGCGTTCCCTCCGCCAAAACGACCCAACCGGCTTCCACAGCGCCCGGCACCACTCTCAACACCGGCGATTATCTGCTGCCCGAATCCGCCTCGCGTCAACTGACGCGCAGCGACCTTACCCGGTTCGGCCGCGACGCGCTGAATCTGGCGCTCAATGAAATCTATGCGCGCCACGGCAGAAAATTCTCCGACCCGACGATCAATGAATATTTCCGCTCCAAGAGCTGGTATAACCCCACCATTGCCGCAAAGGATTTTGACGACAGTATCCTCAATCAATACGAGATCTACAACGTCAAGCTCATCACCAATTATCAATCTGAAATGGGCTGGCGATAAACCGCTGAACAACGATTTGTTAAAGGTATTTGTATGATGCAACCATATTGTTTTCATTGCATGAACCCTCTCGGCAGCTCGCCGGTCTGCCGCTTTTGCGGTCACGACAACGCCGCACCCGTCAACAGCCCCGTCTATCACCTGCCCGGCGGCACACAGCTCCACGGACGCTATGTGATCGGCAGAGCCTTGGGCGAGGGCGGCTTTGGCATCACCTATATCGGCATGGACACCACGCTGTCCAAGCGCGTCGCTGTCAAGGAGTTCTATCCTTCCGGGATCGCCGTGCGCGACAGCACCGTTTCCGCCGAAGTGCAGGTGTCCGACGACAAGCGGGCGTCTTTTGACAGAGGTGTGGAGCGCTTTTTGTTTGAAGCCAAGAGCGTGGCGGCGTTTACCGACGAGGACGGCATCGTGGACGTGCAGGACTACTTTCAGGAGAACCGCACCGCCTATATCGTGATGAACTTTCTCGACGGCAAAAATCTCTATCAGTATGTTGCCGACCACGGCAGATTCTCGTTTGACAAGCTGATCGCACTGCTCACGCCGGTGATGCGTGCGCTGCGGAATATGCACAGCAAGGGCATCATTCACCGCGACATCAGCCCCGACAATATTATGTTCACCACCAAGGGCGTGCTCAAGCTGACGGATTTTGGCTCCGCCAAGTATTTCTCAGGCGAGGACAGCCCCAAAACGGTTATTCTCAAACAGGGCTATGCGCCGGAGGAGCAGTATCTCCGCGACGGCGAACAGGGACCATTTACAGATGTGTACGCGCTCTGCGCGACGATATATTATTGTATTACCGGAAAGGTGCCCGTACCGGCACTCAAACGCAATGTAGACGATACGCTCGCCTTTCCCTCGCAGCTGGGGGCGGACATTCGCCCCAGTCAGGAAAAGGCGCTGATGCACGGACTCGCCGTGCATGCCGCCGACCGCACGCCCGATATGGACGCCCTGATTGCGGAGCTGACGCTGGGCGTGCGCACCGCAAGCCACGAGACAACGCAAACAATCGTGCGCAGGGAGCCGCTGCCTGACGGCAAAAACGAAAGCAACGCGCAGGACAGCGCCGAGGCGACGACAAAGGATTACGTCAAAACAACACGCCGTCTGCGCCCGTTTCTTCATTCGCTCAAGCCCAAGCTGCCGACCATTCTGTTGGCAGGCGGTTTGATTATCGCTGTTGCCGGCGTGATTGTGTTCTCGGTGATGCTTGCCGGAAAGGGCGAAAAAAAGCAGGACAAGCCCACGGCGCCGGCGGAAACGACCATCAACATCAAAGACCTGCTCTCCGGTATTGAGACGCATTCCTCCGAGTATCCCACACACGCGCCGACCGAGGCGACCACCGTTCCGGTTTGGACGGCGCCGCTGACGGATGCAGAGGCGTTGCAGCACATTGACGAGCTGAAGGATTTCTTCTTTGACAATGTGGTGCAAAGCGACGCGCAGGCACGCTTCAGCAACGTCATGGAGCTGCACAACGTCTATTACTGCACCAAGCGCTCCGACACGGGCATTGCCTACATCGCCTACATCTACCGCAACAACACGGCGGATTATTACAAGGCGCTCTACATTTCCGCCGACCGATTTTCGGTGGAGCAGGGCGTACTGGTCAGCCGCGACAACCGTCTGACAGCTTGCGAGGACGCCGACACCATGCAGGAGGCACTCGGCAAATGCTGGATTCTGGGCAGCGCGTTCCGTCAAACGCAGCTGTTCGGATAAATAATATTTGACTACTATTTTTTCTAACGGTGATTCTATGGAACAATACTGTTACAACTGCATGTCCCTTGTCGGACAAGGCAGCACCTTTTGCCGGTACTGCGGCAAAAATCTAAGTGAATCGTCCGATATGAGCCCCTATCAGCTAAAGCCCGGCACAGTGCTGCAAAACCGCTATCTGATTGGCAGCGTGCTCGGCGAGGGCGGCTTTGGCATCACCTATATCGGACTTGACAAGGTGCTCGCCAAGCGTGTGGCGGTCAAGGAGTTTTATCCTGCCGGCGCCGCGCACCGCGCCTCGGTCGTCTCGGGCGATGTGATTATTACGCGCGGAAAGGAGCCCATGTACCGCAGGGGCGTGGAACGCTTTGTGCAGGAAGCGCGAAGTCTTGCGGCGTTCTCGTCCGAGGACGGCATTGTGGATGTGCTCGACACCTTTCAGGCGAACAATACCGCCTATATCGTGATGGAATATCTCGAGGGCAATACCCTCAAGGCGCTGCTGAAAACCGAGGGCGTTTTTGACGCGGCAAGGCTGATTAAGCTCATGGAGCCGGTGATGAAATCGCTGTCGGTGATGCACCGCACGGGCTTTATTCACCGCGACATCAGCCCCGACAACATCATGCTGACAAACAACGGCAAGCTAAAGCTGATGGATTTCGGCTCCGCGCGGTACTTTCTCAACCAGGACTCCGAGCTGTCGGTGATGCTCAAGCAGGGCTATGCGCCGGTGGAACAGTACAGCAGCCGCAGCCAGCAGGGCCCCTATACGGACGTCTATGCCCTCTGCGCGACCATCTACACCTGCATCACGGGAACGGTGCCCGAAAACAGTCTTGACCGCTCGCGCTATGACACGCTGGTGCCGCCGTCGGCAAAGGGTGTGCGCATCAGCCCCGTTCACGAAAAAGCACTTCTGCACGGCTTGCAGCCGAACGCTGCTGTGCGCAGTCCCGATATGGAAACGCTCATGCGTGAATTTAACGGCACGGTTGACCTAAACCGCACCCAAAACGCAGAGGTCGAAACAAATAAAGGAGGCGGCTACATTCCGCCGGTTCCGCCGACACCTCCGACACCGCCCGAAAAGAACAACACACCCATTGTGGTGGCGCTGGTCATTGCGACTGTCGCGGTTCTCATTGTTTGCGGCATACTGCTCTTCATGCTATTGAAGGACAACGGCGGTGACGATACCGAAACCGGTACGTCAACGCTTGCATCGGAATCCACCGCCATGACGGTTTCTTCTGTGGAGACGACCGTAGAGCCGACCACCATCATACCTACCACCATCGAGCCAACCACCGTTGTGCCAACTACTATCGTCCCGACCACCATCGTGCCAACCACCATCGTGCCAACGCCTCAACCAACATCACCGCCGCCGCCACCGCAAACAAGCGGTTGGACAGAGCAAGGTGTGAAGGATTATATTGAGGATTACATTGTCTGGCGTTGGAACGAAGCGGACGACAGAATGAGCCAAGCGCGCTCCGGCAGCAGCTATGACTATGTGGTTTGCGACGACAATCGCCTGTGGATTGGCACCAAGGGCAGCTTCCATGATGACGATGAGGATAAGGTTTGGTATTTCTACGACGAGAATCATCAGCTCTACTTCATCTACCGCCACAGCAACTATAATGAATACCGCTATTATGTGTGCAATAATGAAGTGATCAAGCTGACGGTCGGGTCTACCGGCGACCAGACGCATTATTATTACGGCAGTTCCCAAACAAAGGATTCGACCTGTCAAAGTCTTATCGCCGGCGCCTACTACGCGCTGGGCACAATTTAACCAACCTATCAGAAAGGGTGCAGCTCCTCGATGGACTGCACCCTTATTTTATTCATTTTTTCAGACAGCAAAAACCGGCTCACTGGGAGCCGGTTTTGATGTGTTGCAAAAGATTATTTCAGGTATGTACCGTTCGTGCCGATTTTGCCGGGGCCGTTGAGCACAAACACTCTCATATTTGCCTTAGCGATGTTGCCGACGGTCAGGGTACCGTTGGAAACGGTCTGTCTTTCGCCGGTAACAGCGTCCACATAAGTGCCGTTGGGCAGGTTGCGGAAGGTGGCGCCGCCGGAAATGGCAACGCAGGCGAGGCTGTCTACACCGTTTGCCGTGTAACGTCTGGTGAAGGCGATGTTGCCGCCCGAGACATTATCGGTGGTGTACTGACCCTTTTGGAGAGCCGGAACAGCGCGTCTGATCATGTTGAGCTGCTGCAAATGCTTGGCAAGCGGCTTGTTGAGTGTGGTGGCTACATTGCCGGTCGCGCCGGTGTAGGTGCCGAAGTCGGTTGCAGTGACGTTGCCGGTGATGTTGTCGCCGAAGTAAGCGCGGCCGGTGGTGGACAGCGGCGCGTTGGGACCGACGTCGATATTCTGACCTGCCTGGAACTCAATCTCAGAGCCGTAGTAGATGCAGGGGATGCCACGGAAGGTCCACATCAGATCCATGTTCTCTGCCCATGCCTGCTCGCCGCCGATGTAGCGGACGTTCTGGCAGAAGTCGGGCGAATAGTCGTGGGAGTCAACATAGGTGACGTTCCATGTGGAGTCGTTGAACGCGTGGTCTTCACCCTTTGCGATATCAAACGCCTTGTTGGCGTTCTCAAAGTTCCAGTGCATGGTGAAGTCGATCACGCCGGTGCCGTTCCACTTGGAGTAGTCGGGGGTATGGTAGTTGACGCCGTTGAGGAAGGCGTTGGTGCTGGTTTCGGTGACATTTCTGTTCTGATACTGACCGTAGTGATCCATCGAAAGCTTGATGTTCGTGCCGTTATGAGAGGAATCCGTGAACGGCGTGGTGCTGAAATTGTTCATCCACTTGCTGTCCGTCTCCTTCCAGGTGTAGAAGAAGCAGGAGTCGGACTGACCGCCCTCGTTGATATATTCGCTCCATCTTGCGCAGACCTCGCCGAAGATGTAGAAATTCGGGTACTGACCGCTGGTGAAGTGCGGGAAGTAAGCGCTGTTGAGCGTCCAGCGGTTGATGTGCTTTTCGGTGTCGAGACGGAAGGCGTCAACACCCATATTCACATACTGGGTGTAGGCTTCGTTGATATAGTCCGCTACCGGCTGGTTCTCGGTGTTGACGTCGCGGCAGTCGCCCTCAATGGAGCCTGTCTGCTCGGTCGCCTGACCCCATCCGGCATTTTCGGGATCGTGGTAGTAGCCCTTGGAATTATATTTGGGGGTTCTGGTAGCCTGCATCACGTCCAGACGGGCTTGGAACTGCTCGCCGGCAGGCAGGTTGGCATAGTTGGGATAGCCGGTCGCCAACCGGCTCGGCAGCCTGTTCGCCCTCGCTAACGTTGACCGCGCTCGCGGCGACAACGCCGACCGCAATCAGCATGCAAACAGCCAGCACAATTGCAAGACTTTTTTTAGATGTGCCATCAATACTCCTCCTTATCATGAAGATAACTATACATTTATATTATAGAGGAGTACAGCAGCGTTTTTTCTAAAAAAGAATCATTACATTTTGTTACCTGCCAAAAAAACACCGCCCAATTTATACAAATTCACCAAAGCCGCTGCGGCGGCGCGCAGTCCGTCTATTAAAGCGTTTGGCTTGGAGGAAAACACCTGCAACGGCGTGTCGATGCCTTGTGGTGAATTTGACATCACCTTTTGACGATTGCCACGTCTCCTTGACAGTGTAGGGGCGAACCCACGTGTTCGCCCGAGGACGTTTTCCTATTTAACCGTATTCATCACGGAAACGAACGGTTTCCTATCCGGGCGCACACACGGGTGCGCCCCTACATCATCAAGGTAACCACTGCGATGTGCTTTTCAACATACACGCGCGGCATTATCAATTCGGAGCGAAGCGACCCTTCACTCAACGCTCAACTCTCTATTCACTTATTCCTCCCTCAAAGCAAAAAAGAGCACGGATTCCTCCGTGCCCTTGCGCTGCATTCAATTAGAATCAGCCGATAAATCTTACCTTAATCACGCCCTCAACCGCTGCAAGCTTTTCTGCGTCTGCTTCGGTCGCGCCGTCGATGATGGTGTAGGCGTAGCCGCCGCGCGTTTTGGTGTTGAAGCCGGTCATGCCTGCCACGTCAACAGACTTTACGTCGGCGTCAGCCTTGCTGATGACGGTAACGCGGCTGCCGTTTCTCTCCACGCTGAGCGCAGGGAGGTTGACAGAATTGACGATGTTGCCGTTCTCGATATAGTCCTTGATCTGGTTGCACGCCATCACCGCGCAGTTGTCCTCGGATTCGGGAGTGGAAGCGCCGAGGTGCGGAATGACAATGACATTTTCCTCGCCGAGAATGGTGTCGTTGCCGAAATCGGTCACATACTTGGCGACCTTGCCGCTCTTGAGCGCGTCGAGCAATGCCTCGCTGTTGACAAGACCGTCGCGGCTGTAGTTGAGGATGCGGACGCCGTCGCGCATTTTGGCAATCATCTCAGCGTCTACCATATCCTTGGTGTCGGGAAGCAGCGGCACGTGAATGGAGAGGTAATCGCAGTTGACCATGACCTCCTCATTGCTGCCCATGATTTTGACAGCGGGATCGAGCTTTGCCTTGTTGGCTTCGCTGAGGAAGGGGTCAAAGCCGATAACATCCATGCCGACGGCAACGGCAACATTCGCCACCAGAATACCGATAGCGCCCAAGCCGACAACGCCGAGGGTTTTGCCGGTGATCTCGGGACCGACGAACTGGCTCTTGCCCTTTTCGACCTTTTTGCCCATCTCGTCGCCGCTGCCCTTGAGGGTCTTTGCCCACTCAATGCCCTCGACTACCTTTCTCGAAGCGAGCAGCAGACCGGTGAGGACCAGCTCCTTGACCGCGTTGGCGTTGGCGCCGGGTGTGTTGAAAACGCAAATGCCCTGCTCGGTGCACTTGTCCTTGGGGATATTGTTGGTGCCTGCACCGGCTCTGGCGATAGCGAGCAGGTTGTCGCCGAGCTCCATGTCGTGCATGGCAGCGGAGCGAACCAGGATCGCGTCCGGATCCTGCACGTCGTTGCCGCAGGTGTAGTTGTCGCCGAGACGCTTGGTGCCGACGGCTGCGATTTTATTCAGGGTCAATACATTGTACATGACTATCCGTCCTTTTCTATTATTATATATATGCACTGCGCAGGGACGAACCAACTGTCCGCCCCTGCCAAACGTGTATGCTTATTTGTTTTCAGCCTCAAACTTCTTCATAAAGTCAACCAGCGCCACAACGCCCTCATAAGGCATCGCGTTGTAGATGGAAGCTCTCATGCCGCCGACGGTGCGGTGACCCTTGAGGTTGACCAGACCGGCTTCGGTGGATTCCTTGACGAACTTGGCGTCGAGGTCGGGGTTGCCGGTGACAAAGGGAACGTTCATCAGCGAACGGTCCTCGGGAACAACGGTGCCCTTGAACAGCTCGGAGCTGTCGAGGAAGTCATAGAGCAGCTTTGCCTTTTTCTCGTTGAGCTCCTGCATTTTTTCAAGACCGCCGATCTCGTTCTTGATCCACTCGAGCACGAGCTTTGCCACATAGATGGAGTAGCAGGGCGGCGTGTTGTAGAGGGACTGGGCGTCGGCGTGGATCTTGTAGTTGAGCATGGTGGGTGTGATGTCCATCGCGTTGCCGAGCAAATCCTCGCGGATGATAGCGATGGTCACGCCTGCGCCGGACATGTTCTTCTGAGCGCCTGCAAACAGCATGCCGAACTTGGAAATATCAAGCGGCGTGGAGCAGATGCAGGAGGAGATGTCGGCGATCAGCGGAATGTCGCCGGTGTCGGGCAGCTCATGATAAACCGTGCCGTAGATGGTGTTGTTCATGCAGATATACACATAGTCTGCATCCTCGCGGAACATGGACTTGTCGGTCTTGGGGATGTAGCTGAAGGTCTTGTCTGCGGAGGATGCGACCGCCACTGCGTCGCCGTAGCGCTGTGCTTCCTGCAAAGCCTTCTTTGCCCACTGACCGGTTACAATATAGTCAGCCTTGTTGTTCTTGTTCATGAAGTTGAGCGCCACCATTGCAAACTGGGTGGAACCGCCGCCCTGCAAAAACAGAACCTTGTAGTTGTCAGGAATGTTCATTACTTCTCTGAGCAGCGCCTCGGCGTCCTTGATGATCTTGTCAAACGCCTTGCTGCGGTGAGACATTTCCAGAACGCTCTGACCGGTGCCCTCATAGTCGAGCATTTCAGCCGCTGCTTTTTTCAGTACAGCCTCCGGCAGCATGGAGGGACCTGCGGAAAAATTGTAAACTCTTGCCATGTGTTAAAACTCCCTTTTCAATTATTTGGGTTTG